>CAZYQO010000001.1:0-36360 GCA_964649695.1 uncultured Candidatus Peribacteria bacterium
TGAAGGTGCGTTACGAAGTGGTGTCCGCCCGCGTGGGTCAGCGCACCAACCTCGAGAAGCTCATCATGGATGTCGAGACCAACGGTTCGCTTACGCCGGAAGAGGCGATGCAGTTCTCAAGCCAGCTCCTGACCAGCTACTTCCAGTACTTCGGCAACCCGCAGAAGACCGTGGAGAGCGAGTTCATGGCCGACTTCAGCCGCGGTGGCATGGTGGCCGCCGAGGAGGTGAGCGCCACGCCCGCCAAAGAGAGCTACACCCCCATCGAGATCCTCAGCCTGTCGCCCCGCACCTTGAACGCACTCATCAATGCCGGTGTCGGCTCGATTGAGCAGCTGACGAAGTGCACCGAAGCCATGCTTTCCAACTTCCGCGGATTCGGCGCAAAAGCGCTGGATGAGGTCAAAGCGACCCTTGCAACCCGCGGTCTGACCCTTGCCAATGAAGGGGAAGAGTAAGCCTTGCGCTTGCGATCGTCCCTCCCTATCCTTCCGCCCCCATGCACCACAGACAAGCTCGCAATCGGATCGCCAAAAAGCCCGCGCACGCGCGGAGCATGGAACGTAACCTCGTCACGTCCCTCGTGTTGTTCGAGACGATCCGTATCACCAAGCAGCGCGCCAAGGTGGTGCAGCCGCTTTTGGATCACCTGATCGCTCAGGCCAAGCGCAACAACCCCCACAACGCCGTTCGCGAGCTCAACGCCGTCTTCACCGACCAAAACGCCAGCCGCAAGGTGATGCAGGTGCTGCTCAAGCGTTACGAGTCGCGCCCCTCCGGTTTCAGCCGCGCCGTTCCCGTGGGTGCGCGCAAGGGTGACGGTGCAGCGATGGTGGATCTTGAGCTCATGGATATGCAGACGGCCGCCGAGCCTGTGGCCGCCGAGCCCAAGAAGAAAGCCGCTCCCAAGCCCAAAAAGGCAGCATCCTCCCCCAAGAAGTCATGAAGACCTCGACCGTGAAAGTATCGCCCCCCGCCTGGCGCATCATCGATGCCGCAGGCGAGACGATCGGCAAAATCGCCGTGAAGGCCGCCACGATGCTGCGCGGCAAGGACAAGGTGACGTTCAACTCGCACCAGCTGTGCGGTGACCACGTCATCGTCATCAACGCCGCAAAGATGGAGCTCGCCCCCAAGAAGGGTCTGCGCAAGACGTACCACCGCCACACCGGTTTCCCGGGAAACATGAAGCACACGAGCCTCACGGTGATGTTCGAGAAGGATCCGGTCCTCGTGATCGAGCTGGCCGTCCGCGGCATGCTGCCCTCAAACCGCCTTGCCCGCGAAATGCTTACCCGTCTGCATGTGTTTGCCGACGCGGAGCACCCCTACACCGCCCAGAAACCCGTTCCCGCTTCCGTTCGCTAAGCCCTTATGTCCACCACTCCTGCCAAGACCCGTTCGTACTTCTACAGCGCCGGCAAGCGCAAGTCTGCCATTGCCCGCGTGAAGATCTTTGCGGATGGCTCCGGTGACGCCCAGGTGAACGGTATGCCCCTCAAGAAGTATTTTGCCGGTGTGCAGATCGAAAACGCCCTCGCCCCCCTGGCCATGACCGGCCAGAGCAAGTCGTTCGATGTGTCCGCCGAGGTGCTTGGTGGCGGCAAGTCCGCCCAGTCCGACGCCGTGCGTCACGGCATCTCCCGCGCATTGCTCCTCTCGAACCCCGAGTTCCGCTCCGAACTCAAGCGCGCAGGCTTCCTGCGCCGCGACAGCCGCATCAAGGAGCGCAAAAAGCCGGGTCTGCACCGCGCACGCCGCGCTCCGCAGTTCTCCAAGCGCTAAACGAAACGCTGTAGGGAACCTGCGGTTCCCCTCCGCGAATCACCCCTCCCTTTCATGGTGTCCTCATCGCGGGACCCACGAGACCCGCTTCTTCGGACATTCATTTCCCACGCGAAAGCGCGGCCCTATCTCTTGGGCTTTCTTGTATTTGCCCCTTCGAGCGGAGCGAGAAGCTCCGGTTTTCCTCAGATCAGACTGCCATTTTCACGTAATACAGGCTGGCGCCTTCGGGGGTGTCGAGGATGAACTGGGCGTCGAGCAGCTGCAGCTGGATGATCGTCTGGCACATGCGCAGAAGCATGCGCACGGGCAGGCCGATGCCGTATTCCATGCAGGCGGCGCACAGGCCGGCTGCGTCCTTGGACTGCAGGAAACGGTCTCCGCGGTCGGAAATGACATCCGTGATGTTCTGATACACCTTCAGCACATAGCGCTCCACATACACTTCCACTTCGTCGACGGGCAGCTCGTTGATTTCAGGCAGCGCCTCCATGATGTCGAGGTCACTTTTGATGGCGTGCGCGACGCAGGCTTCGATGGACATGTGTGTGTTTGGGAAATCTCCCCATTGTAGCAAAAATCGCGTTTTTCCTCAAGGGTCTGTAGCATCGGGGCATGTCGAGGACGTTGCATCTTCTTGGTTTTCTGGCCTGCCTATTGCCCACCATGGCGCTTGCAGCCCCGGTGGGGGATGCGGCCTATGCCATCGATCCCGGTGCGTCCTGGATCCTCGTGACGGAGCCCGACGAAACCACCCTGCGACAGTGGGCGACGGAGCAGGATCAGACGCTGGAGGTCTATTCGATCGCCGTGCACACATCGGGCACGATTGCCTATGTGACGGCAGAGGATGCCCGGGTGTCCACGCTATGCAACGGAAAGCCCGCTCTGCGCGTTTTGGAGCGCCGCTGGGTGTCTGTGCCGGGTGCGCATGCATTCCAACGCAGGGAGTACTCCTGCAACGCAGAGCGCGAGTATTTGGCCACCTATGTGTATCGTCGCGGCCATATCCTGGTCATTACGACGCGCGGGTCGACGCATGTCATCACGCCCGAAGATCAACAGATCCACGCAGCTATCCTGCAGACGCTCGTGGTGCGCTGAGCAAAGGCCGTTTTAGTTCATCATGTATGCCCCGCCCACGTCGGTGATTTTCGTCAGCGTGTGGGGGTGACTCTCTTTGAGACCCGCGGGCGTGATCTTGCTGAAGCGGGACTTCTTTTGGAAATCGGCCACGGTCTTGCCGCCGACGTAGTAGAAGGCGCTTTGGATCGCCCCTTTGGCCTGGTAGAGGAAGTCGGCCACCGTGCCCTTGCTGGGCACCAGGCCTTCCACACCCTCGGCAATCAGCTTCTTGGCCTCGGTATCGCGGCTCTGGCCGTAGCGCTCGGCTCCGCCCTTCTTCATGGCGCCGATAGAGCCCATGCCGCGGTATTTCTTGAAGGTTTGGCCATCGAGGGTAATGGTCTCGCCCGGAGCCTCGTCGTGACCCGCCAGCATGCCTCCCAGCATCACTGCGTGGGCACCTGCGGCCATGGCTTTGGCCATGTCGCCCATCTGTTTGATGCCACCGTCGGCGATGATGGCGACCTTCTTGCCCTTGGCGCCTTTGACCGCCTCCATGATGGCCGTCAGCTGGGGCACGCCCACGCCCGTGACAATGCGGGTGGTGCAGATGGAGCCCGGACCCACGCCCACGCGCACGGCATCGGCACCTGCGGCGATCACCGCCTTGGCGCCCTCGGCCGTGGCCACATTGCCGCCGATCACCGTGACGGTCTTGCTCTTCTTTTTGCAGAGTTTGATGGCATCGAGGATGAACTGGCTGTGACCGTGGCCGCTGTCGACCACGATGGCATCTACACCCGCCTTCAGCAGCGCCTCAATGCGCTCCTCGAGGTCGGCGCCCGCGCCCACGGCGGCGCCCACGATGCAACCTTCGGCCTTCACCTTTTTCACCTTGGCCGTCTGATCGGCGATCGAGAGGTTGCGGTGGATGATGCCGATGCCGCCGGCTTTGGCCACCGCGATGGCCATGGCCTCCTCGGTCACGGTGTCCATCGGAGACGACAGGATGGGCAGGGTCAGCGTGAGCTTGCCGAGCTTCATCGACAGATCCACATCGCTGCGGCGGAACGTGGTGTGGCCGGGGAGCAGCAGCACGTCATCGAAGGTCAGGCCGTCGATCGCGATTTTGGAGGAAGAGGAAGCCATAGAACTAGAGGTAAAGATTCTTGCCCACGGTGGTGGGGATGAAGCTTGCTTCGAATGCCCAGCGGATGGTCTGGTTGATTTCGTCTTCGGTGAGACAGTCGTGGTCGCGCAGGAGCTGGATCTCCTTCTTGAGCGTGGTGCGCAACATCGAGGGGTTATCCGTGTTCATGCAGAACTTCACGCCGTTGTCGTAGAGTGCGCGGATCACTTCTTTCAGGTGCTTGCCGTCGCGGATGAACTTCACGCTCAGGTTGCTCGTGGGGCAGAGGCACATGGTCAGGTTCTTTTTGCGCACCTTCTCCATGATCTTCTTGTCGGTGTAGGCGCGGAAGCCGTGGTTGAGGCGGTCGAGGGGGAGCACATCGAGCACGTGATCCATTTCTTCTGCCGTGCCGTCCTCGCCGGTGTGCACGGTGGTCTTGAGGCCGGCATCACGCGCCATGGCATACAGCTCGGCGTAGTCGTCGTACTTGAAGCCGCCTTCGGGCTTGGGGCCGGCAATGTCGATGCCCACCACACCGCGGCTGCGGTATTTGATGGCCTTTTTCACGATCACGCTGTTGAGCTCCACGGGCAACCGGCGGTCGAGCAACATCATCAGGCCTGCGCGTACCTGCGGGAATTCCACCAATGCACGTTCCATGCCGCGGAGTGCGGCGAGGATGATGTAGTCGAGGTCGCGCTCGCCGCTGCGGTTTCGAAACATCGGGTTGAAGCTGGGTTCGAGCACCGTGATGTTGCCGCTGCGATAGGCGCCGCTGATCACTTCATACACCGCGCGTTCCATCGACACGGGCGAGCTTTGTATCAGCTCCGTCAGGTGAAAGAGCTTGTGGTAGTCGTCCCAGGTGATTTCGGATTTATTGAGGGTCACCAGATCGTGAAACTCCCAGTAGTCCTTGCTGGGGAGCTTGATGCCCTGTTCATGCGCAATCGACCACAAAATATGCGGCTCGACGCTTTGGCCAAGGTGGAAGTGCAATTCGCAAAGTTCGGGTCCGCGTGTGAGCTGTTCCATGGGCTATTCTTAGCGAAATGCCCTGCTGATTGCAAACAAAATTTCGGCCTTTATTCCGCGCATTCCGGTCCCACTTCGTCCCCTGGAAGCGGTCGCATCGACCAGCCGTGCACGGGATGGTGGTACACGCCGTCGAGCCAGGCATCGCGCGCCGTTGCATCGTTGCGGGTGATGACCACCGCATAACGCAGATGCGACGTGCCGTTGGTCGGTTCGCCGGTGTAGGGGCGGAAGGAATGGGTTACCCCGAGTGCCCACCGCATGGCGGCTTTGGTGTAGGTGCACATGTGCGCCAGGACAGCAGCTTTTACCTGCTCACTGTCCTCCGGGCGAACGCCGCTGAGATCGATGCACCCTTCGACAAACAGGCGCTCCACTTCTGCCTGATCCGCTTTGCGAAAGTCCGGTTGCTGCATAATAAAATTATACTGTAATTTGTTATTGTGTCAAAAAAAGCCCCCCGGTGAGGGAGGGCTTTTTGCGTTGCGAGAAGAATTAGTCAGCGTTCACGTCAACTGCACCCGTAGCGGTGACTTCGACGGCGTCGTCGGCAGCAGCGCTGCTGGTGTCGTCCATCATGGCGGCGGAGGACTCTTCCATCATGGCCTCGGAGGAAGCGGAGGAAGCGTTCTCAGTACCGGGGGTGACGGAAGCGGAGCAGGCGGACAGACCGATTGCGAGAAGGATTGCGAGCTTGCGCATGGCAAAGTGGGGAAAGAAAAAATAGGGCTGAATGGTACTCATCCCGTTTCACGTTTACAACCTTTTTTTGCCCGGTCAGAGCACTTCGCGAATTTTGTCTGCCAGCTCGGGAATACGGGCGCTGGGGATGCCCGCAATGTTGATGCGGCCATCGGCCAGCACAAACACTTTTTTCTGCTCCAATGCGGTCACCTGGTCGGGGGTAATGGGCAGGATGGCGAACATGCCGTTGCCCGAGAGCGGATACTGGAATTCTTCGGGCAGCAGCGCGCTCAATGCGCGGCGCTTGTCACCCACGGTCTCGCGGACGGCGCGAAGATCGGTGGCATGCTCCTGCGCATGGCGCTCCTGCACGGCGGCCACGATGCGCTGCCCGTAGGAGGGCGACGACGAGTGTGACGTGCGCAGCAGGCGCTCATACACACCCTGGATCTTTTTTTGTGCCTTGTCGGACGGGGCGATCGCACCAGCGAGACCCGCGCGCTCGTTGTAGATCGTGTGGTTTTTGGAGCCCGACCAGCTGTAGAGCGTGGGGACGCCATGCCGTGCAAGGGTGTGGATCGGCTGCGCATCGTCCTGCGGCTCCGCCCCCAAGCCTTGGTAGGCGATGTCGACGAGGGCGATGGTGTTGTACTCGGCCATTTTTTTGGCCAGTTCTTCCCATTGCTCCGGGTTCAGGTCGAGCCCCGTGGGGTTGTGGCAGGTGCCATGGAGCAACACGGCGTGGAACCCTTCGTGGATGGCTTTGATGATATGGCGGACGGACGGGCGTCCTTCCATGTTCAGATACGAGACTTCGTGGCTGTGGATGCCGGTGTGCCTGAGCACGCCTTCGTGGTTGCCCCAGGTGGGAGTGGGCACCACGATCTGCGCATCGGCGATGATCTCGTTGATGAGGCGTGCGTTGAGCGACACGGCTTCGGTGCCGCCGGTGGTGGCCACGCTGGCGATCTTTGCATCCTGGAGCCCCAGGAATTTCTGCACGCCCGCGCGATAGCCGTCGATGCCCTTGAGCGGCGCATAGGCCACATCGGGGTGTTCATCGGCAATCTCGCGCATGGCTGCGCGCACGCTCGGCAGCACGGCCACTTTGCCGTCCTCATCGAGGATCATGCCCACCGTGCCGTTGATCACATCGTTGCCCGCAGCCCTCGCGCGCTGGTTGGCGGCGAAGATTTGGTCGGGGCTGGGCTCGGGAAGATCGTCGAAAAGTGTCTCCATAGAGGAGGCACATGGAAGAGGGGAATGGTCGGGGTGTCAATGGTGGTGTGAGATGTATGGGATGGAGCCGCCTCGGGGATTTGAACCCCGGACCCTCGGTTTACGATACCGATGCTCTACCACTGAGCTAAGGCGGCAATGTTCTGACAGGAGAAAGAACCGATCCGACCGAGTCGGGCTGCGAGTGTACAAGGGGTGGGGGGCGGCCTACAAGCCTTCGGGCACGGGGTTTGCTAGCATCAGTCCATCGACTCCGCTGCTCTCACCTGGTCGGCCCTGCATGTGCTCAACAAGACCCGTTTTGATGCGGTGATTGCCACCTATGGCAGTCTTACAGACGCCCTGCCCCATGTGGGCGAGGAGTTCTTGGCGGCACTCGGGTGCAAAGAAGAGTCCATCCGAGAGGCACTGATGCGGCTGGAGGGATTCGATGCACAGGCCTATGAGGAGCGATTGCGGAAGGGCAGTGTTCGGTTCCTCTGCATTGCTGACGATGCCTACCCTGCATCACTCAGGAATCTTCCCGACCCGCCGGTATTCCTCCATGCCATCGGGGATCTGTCGCTCTGCGATCGTCCGTCGGTGGCGCTGGTCGGTACGCGGCAGATGACAAAGTACGGCCAGCGCGTCACACAGTTGCTGGTGCCCGATCTGGTGGCTGCGGGGTTGGTGACGGTCAGCGGCCTGGCCAAGGGCATCGATGCCGAGGTGGCGCGTGAGACGCTGCGCGACGGCGGCAAGCACATCGCCGTGCTCGGCCACGGGCTGGGTACCATCTATCCGCCGGAAAACAGGCAGCTGGCGAAGGATGTGGTGGGCAGCGGGGGACTGTTGCTCACGGAATTCCCGATGGACTTTGCTCCGAGCACCTACACCTTCCCCGGTCGCAACCGCATCATCGCCGGGCTCAGCCGCGGAACGGTGGTGCTCGAGGCGCCCGAAAAGAGCGGGGCTCTGCTGACGGCTGAGTTTGCGTTGGAGCAAGGCAAAGATGTGTTTGCCGTTCCCGGCCAGATCACCGAGACCACGTTTGGCGGGTGTCATCGCCTCATCAGCCGAGGGCAAGCCAAGCTGGTGACCACTGCCGCGGAGATCCTTGAGGAGATGGGATTGGTCGCGTCGCAAACGACACAGAAGGAGTACGACACCGAAGACCCGGTGGAGCGCGCGGTGTGGAAGGCGCTGAGCGTATTGCCCGTCACGGTTGACGATCTGATGGTCAAGACGGCCATCGATGCGCCGACGATCGGCGCGGCACTCACGATGATGGAGCTGTCTGGTGCGGTGCGCAGTGTCGGCGGCGGGCAGTGGGTGCGCGCGTAATCGGCTTGCACGAACGGTGTCGATGGGTTGCCTTGAACGAAGCATCCTGCGGGAATTTGCTACGCTCTCCCGGTTTCCCCTTTCTCCCTTCCCCTTTTTCTATGGCGGCTACGCCTCTCAGCACTCTCCTCAGTGAGACATCCGATTTTTGTCAGAAGCATTGGAAACCCATGGTCGCCGGCGCGCTTGTGTTCGGCACGGTGATGGCGGTGTTGCAGGTGAACCTGCGCAAGACCGTGATGGAGCGCGGCAGCGTGATGATGGAAAACCTGGGTGCCAACGCCGATCAGTTCAAACAGCTGATGGACAAGGCCAACGGCGGCGACAGCGACGCCGCACAGGAGCTGGCCAAGCAGATGGCCGACCTTGGCAGCAAGAACGCCGCCGACATGGTGGGTGCGCAGATGGCCGGCGTGGCCAAGGGCATGTTCCCTTCGCTCGGCATGGCTGCAGTGCTCTCTGCACTCGTGGGCGTGCTCAGCGCCACCTACTTCATCCTTCTCGCATTGCGTCAGCAGAGCGCCGATGTGGTGGCCAGTTCCATTCCGTCGCTGGCATTGCCGATGATCGGTCTGTGGATCTGGACATTCATCCGTTCCTTCGCGTGGATCCCGCTGATCGGCGTGGTGTTTGCGCTCTACTACTACCCGCGTTTCCTTGCCGCCCCCATCTTCCTCGTGGAGCAGGACAAGGGGGTGTTCGACAGCGTGAAGATGAGCCTGCAGAGCACCGAATACTACTGGGGCAAGATCATGGGCAACGTGCTCACGTTGGGTCTGCTCTTCGTGATCGCTTCCATCATCTGCGGTCTGGTGATCGGCGCCATCTTCGGCCCGGCATCGTATGTCACCATCTGGGCAACCTCGGTCATCAGCCAGATCTTCGCCGGCATCGGATCGGTCTTCGCCATGAAACTGGCCAAGACGGTCATGGCAAATCCGCTGCGCCCCGCACGCGCCTGATTCAGCTGCGCTGCATTGCGACAGCGACAATCGCCGCAAATTTCTTCCCGTCGAGCGACGCGCCTCCCACAAGGAGGCCGTCGACTTCGGGATGGCTGAGGAGTTCCTCGGCGTTGTCGGGCGTCACCGATCCGCCGTAGAGGATCCGGGTATCGGCCTGTGTGGAGTCGGGCAGCTGTGAGCGGATGAAGGCGTGGGCTTCCTGCACATCGTCGGTGGTGGCCGACCTGCCGCTGCCGATCGCCCACACGGGCTCGTAGGCGATCACGATCCGCGGATCGATGGGCAGACCGTGCAATTGACGCGTAAGCACTGCGTGCGTTTTTTTGGCCTTCCGCTCGTCTTCCGTCTCTCCGATGCAGACGATCGGGTGCATGTCGTGTTCAAGGGCGCAGACAACCTGCTGCATCACGTCGTCATCGGTGTCGCCGTGGTGCATCCGCCGTTCGCTGTGCCCGCAGAGTACGTACCGACAGCCTTCGCTGTGCAACATGGCCATGCTCAGGTCGCCGGTGAATGCGCCGTCGCTTTCCGGCCGGCCGCACTGCGCACCGAACAGCAGCTCCGCCGCGCGGACGCGGTGCAGATCGGTGGCCGCAGGAAACACCACCACGTCGCAGCCGGCATGGGTGCGATAGGGGCTGTCACCGGCATCGAATCCCGCCGGGGCGGGGTGCATTTTCCAGTTGGCGGCAATGAGGGTCTTGCGCATGTGCAGAGCATAGTCGAAGCCCTGCAGGCGCGCTATGATCGGGTCATGACCACGCATGCAGTCCTCGGCAGCGACCACGCCGGCTACCCGCTCAAAGAGGCGGTGAAGCGCCATCTCACACAGAAGGGGATCACCGTGACCGATGTGGGCACCATGAGCACCGAGCCCGTGGATTACCCGCTCTACATGCATCGTGCCTGCGCGGCTGCGCTGGAGCAGGGTTGCCCCGCCTTCCTCTTTGGTGGCAGCGGCAACGGAGAGCAGATGGCGGGGAACAAGGTGCATGGCATCCGCGCGGCGCTGGGCTACAGCGTCGAGATCGCACGGCTCGCCCGCAGCCACAATGACGCCAATGCGCTGGCCATGGGTGCGCGCTTCACCGACGAGGCGACGGCTTGTGCCATGGTCGATGCGTTTTTGGAGACTCCCTTCGAGGGAGGCCGCCATGTTGCGCGCGTCGCCTCCATCGATCCCCCCAAACTATGACCGTTCTTGTTACGCCGTCTATCCTCTCCTGTGACCTCGCGCATCTGCAGGACGAAGTCGCCTCCATCGAGAAGGCCGCCGACTGGCTGCAGATCGATGTGATGGACGGGCACTTTGTAAAAAACCTCAGCTTCGGCGCGCCCGTGCTCAAGACGCTCAAAACATCGCTGCCTCTTGATGTGCACCTGATGGTGCAGAACCCCGCCGACCGCATCGCGGAATTTTTGGCATTGAAGGTCCACAACATCTCGTTCCATGCCGAGGCCGTGCAGGACACGGCAGCCCGCAAAGCCCTGATTCAAGCCATTCGCAAGGGTGGGGCAACGGCAGGCATCGCGCTGAATCCCGACACACCCGCGTCGGCCATCGATGATGTGATCGACGAGATCGATCTCGTGATCGTCATGTCGGTGCACCCGGGGTTCGGCGGCCAGGCATTTATTCCCGAAGTGCTCGAGAAAGTGCGGGCTCTGCGTGCCACACACCCGTCGCTGATGATCCAGATGGACGGCGGCATCAACCCCGAGACCGCAGCGCTCTGCCGCGAGGCCGGAGCAAACAACCTTGTTGCGGGCAGCGCGGTGTTCGCCGCGCCCGATCGTATCGCCGCCATCGCGGCCATCCGCGGCGCATGATGATCCGTCGCGTTCTTCTTGCGGCACTTCTGCTGTGCGGCTGTGCGTCACAGCCGTCGGTCGTCCTTGATGACGGCGTCACCCGTGTGCAGATGCAGGTGGAGGTGGCCAACACGCCGCTTACGCGTGAGCATGGGCTGATGGGGCGCACGGCATTGCCCGACGACGCGGGCATGTTGTTTGTTTTTGATCGGGAGCAGAGCCTGAATTTTTGGATGAAGAACACGCTGATCCCCCTGGATATTCTGTACTTTGCTGCCGACGGACACTTCGTTTCTTCCGCAACCATGCAGCCGTGTGCGGCCGATCCGTGCCCCACCTATGCATCCAAGAACAACGCGCAGTACGCTCTGGAACTTGCCGGCGGCTGGCTGACGCGCCACCCCTTGGGGCAGGGGACAACCTTGGAGCTTCATGATGTGCCGGAACCTGCGGGAGCTCTGCAGTAAGCCAAAAAAATCTGATGCCGCCGTCGAGGCAACTCCGGTCTTCGGTGCGGTCTTTACGATGGGCGCATGCAGCTTTCCCCCGCACAACAACAGCGTCTCCTCCTGGCTGTGTCGCTCATCGCGATGTTTCTTTGCGGCATGGCGGCCATGCAGCTGCTGCAATCGTGGCGGTTGGGCGCCGTGCAGGGGTTTGTGCTGGAGCAAGACACGCGACCCAAGGTGTGCACGGTCACGGTCGACGGCATCCTCGATGGCAACGTGACAGGCACACTCACCGGTTCCGGCCGCGTGTTCATCGGCGACACGCAGGCGTTGCCTACGACAGACGGATCATTCGCTGTGCCGGCCGGGTCGTTCCTTACGCGGCGCATCAGCATCACCATCCCGGCAGGCGCGCAGTTCGTGGCATCCAAAAAGGGGAGCAAAGCGTACCCGCTGCGTAGCAGCCAGGCACAGAAGATCGCCCCGCAAAACAGGGTGTACTTCCCTTCCCGTGAGCAGGCCGAAGCGGCAGGCTATCATTTGTAGGCCTTGTCCTTGCGATTTTGGCTCCAGAAACGATAGAATGCGTGTCCGATGGCATCGACGCTCCCCCCGCCCCGGCAGCAATGGCTCCTCACCCTTCTGCTCTTCTCGGGGCTCTTGGTCATGTCGTTTTATTACATCTCCGCTCCGGCGCGCGAGGACGACACGAAGTTGGTGGGAGCCAAGGAGGTGAGCATCAGCGAGATCACCCGCGGCTACAACTCCAAGGAGTTCGTGAAGATCTCGGTGCGCGACAACAGCGTGTATGCCTTCACCTCGTCGGGCACGGTGCTGAAGTCCTATAAGGAGCCGCTCGACACGGTCAGCCAGCTGGGCTGGAACGATCCGAAGAACGCCACGATCGTGGATATCGAGAACCGCGAGACCACCAACATGCTCATTGCCGCCGCACCGGACATCATCTTCCTGATCCTGATTATCGGCGGGATCTTCTGGCTGTTCCGCGGCGTGGCCAAGAGCCAGAACTCGGCGTTGTCCTTTGGCAAATCCAAGGCACGCGTGGCCGATGCCGCGCAGGTGATCACCCGCTTCGGCGATGTGGCAGGCGCAGAGGAGGCCAAGCAGGATCTGCAGGAGGTGGTGGATTTCCTCAAGAACCCCCGCAAATACATCGATATCGGCGCCAAGATCCCCAAGGGCGTCCTGCTCGTGGGCGCTCCGGGAACGGGCAAAACCCTTCTGGCTCGTGCCGTGGCAGGGGAGGCGGGTGTGCCGTTCTTCTCCATTGCCGGCTCCGAATTCGTGGAGATGTTCGTGGGTGTGGGCGCCAGCCGCGTACGTGACCTGTTTGTCCGCGCCAAGCGCAACGCGCCGTGCATCATCTTCATCGATGAGATCGACGCCGTCGGCCGCCAGCGCGGCGGTGCGGGCTTCGGCGGTGGCCACGACGAGCGCGAGCAAACCCTCAACCAGATCCTGACCGAGATGGACGGCTTTGAGCAGGGCACCAACGTGATCGTGATGGCGGCCACCAACCGCCCCGATGTGCTCGATGTGGCGCTGCTGCGCCCGGGTCGCTTTGACCGTCGCGTGTTCCTCGACAAACCCGATCTGGAGGCGCGTGTGAAGATCCTCGAGGTGCACGCCCGCAACAAGAAGATCGTGAAGGGCGCCAACCTGCGCGCCGTGGCCAAGCAGACCGTGGGCATGACGGGAGCCGATCTCGAAAACGTGATGAATGAGGCGGCCATCTTTGCCGCACGCCGCGAGCACAAGCAGATCGTGCAGCGCGATCTGATCGACGCGCTGGAGAAGGTGACCATGGGTCCCGAGAAAAAGTCGCGCAAGCTCAACCAGCACGAAAAGGAGATCACGGCCTACCACGAGCTGGGTCATGCCATCGTGGGGCACCTGTGCACCGAGAGCGACCCGCTGCACAAAATCTCCATCGTCTCGCGCGGCTCCGCACTGGGCGTGACCTGGTTCCTGCCGCAGGAAGACCGCTTCACCGTGAGCAAGAAGAAGTTCCTCGACGAGATCTGCGGCCTCCTTGGCGGCCGCGCAGCCGAGCAGCTGATCTTTGGCGACATCACCACGGGTGCCAGCAACGACATCGAGCGTGCCTCGCAGATCGCCCGCAACATGGCGATGGTCTACGGCATGGATGACAAGCTGGGTGCCGTGGCCTACGGCGAGCGCCAGGGCAGCATGTACCTGGGTGCCGATCCTTCCATGTCCCGCAACTTCAGCGAGGAGAGCGCCCGCAAGATTGATGCCTTCGTAAAGGAAACGATCGATACCCAGTCCGATCGCGCGGTGGAGATTTTGACCAAGCACGAGGCCAAGCTGAAAGAGCTGGCCGCCATCCTGCTGAAGAAGGAAACGATGAGCCTCGATGAGTTCCTGGAGGTGTTCGACGGCAGCTCGACCAAGAAGAAGAAAAAGGACGAGCCCGCCGCGGAAGAAGCCCCCGAAGAGCCCGTTGAGGCCAAAACAGAGTAGGATTCCCGATTGCGCCCAAAAGGATTATTGCTACACTCCTTTGGCTCAAAGCAGCCCTCAGGCTTGGGCACTGCTCTTTCCTTATCGTTGTATGGTGTGCCGTGGTGGCGAAATGGTAGACGCGCACGCTTGAGGGGCGTGTGGGAGTAATCCTGTGGAGGTTCGAGTCCTCTCCACGGCACCAGAATGTATATCTCTAACAAACAACAGACTTTGTTCAAAAGACGCACTATCGCATTTGTACCTGGCAGTGGAGGGACGAGAAGTTTATCCTGAGCGAGCCGCAGCGAGTTGAAGGAAGTCCTCTCCACGGCACCATATAGGGTTTACTAGAACACATATGAATCCGATTAATTGTATTAGTGGAGAACTTAATAAAGATGGCAAAATGATAATCGAAGTTGAAGTTGCTATATCAAGTAAGCAAAGAGAAGGAACAGAAAACGCTTCTATCAAAAAAGTGAAGGCAATGCTCGATACAGGAGCAGACTGGTGTGCTCTTGATGCTTCTATCATTGCAGATTTAGGGCTTACAATTTTACAGAAAACAACCGTTCCAGGCTTTTCGGGTTCAAGTGATGTCACAATCCATGAAATATTTTTTAGAATTCCTGAACTGAATTGTTTGGTAGAAAACTTGCCAATTCACAGCAGTAACACACTTGAATCGCAGGGTTTCGAGATGATAATTGGCACCAGATTTTTGTCTAAAGGAACTTTAACACTAAATAAAAATGCATTCTCATTTTGCATCTGATCCCACAGTACTCAATTAAAGTTTGAGAAAATGGAATTCAGTAACCCCCTCGCTCCCAAATACAGCTTCAGATCTTTTTGAAAGGGGCCGCCCCTTTCTGCGACCCCTTTCTTCCCCTTTGCCGATGCATTCGGCGAACGTTATTGCTGTGTGGTTGTGTCATCTGTGTCTCCGTCGTTTTCCATGTCACGACCGTCGTGCATGGGCTTGGGAGGCAGTGTCACGCCCTTTTCCTTGGCGATGTCTTCGATGGTCTTGCCGCTGTCGATGGCTGCCTTGAGCTCATCGGGTGTCATACCCAGCTTCTCGGCCAGCATGCCGCCCATCATCTTGCCGCCGTGACCGCGTTTGCCGCCCATTCCCATGGGGCCGTGGCCGCCGAAGGGCATGGCATCCTTGAGAGCAGGGTTGGCGTCGATGGCTGCCTTCATTGTTGCGCGGAAGTCCTCGTTGGCCTTCTTCAGCGCCGCTTCGCGTGCCGTGTCATCGGTGAGGGCTGCGGCGGCCGTCAGCGCGTCTTTGTGCGCCTGTGTGGCTGTCTTGGCCACGCTTACCATGGCGTCGACATTGGCCAGGAAGGCGGTGTCATGGTCGATCATGGTCTGCACGTCGGCCTGTGTGGGCACGCCGTGCTTGGCGAAGAATCCGCCGAATTTGCCTGTGGTTGCCGTGGCCGATGCCGTGGAGCCTGTGGCCGGTGTGGCTGCGCCCGCGACCTGCGCGAGTGTGCCGACGCCGAGTGCGAGAGCGGAAATGCCCGAGACTGCTCCGATCAGAAATTTGTTCTTCATACGAGTGGGAGAAAAAAGAAGTAAAAGTGTCCGTCGCGACAGTGCCCACTCTACGCACTGTTGGTTAACAGACGGTTAACGCAAAAAACCGCATCAGCAAGCCGTTGCCACGCCTGCATCAGCTGCCCTTCTTCTCCGAGCGCTTGCGCTCCGCTTCGTTGAGCACCTTTTTGCGCAGGCGGATGTTTTGCGGCGTGATTTCGACCAGTTCATCGTCACCGATGTATTCCAGAGCCTCTTCAAGGCTCATGGGCTTCACGGGGGTCAGGCTCACCGCTTCGTCGCTGCCGGAAGCGCGGGTGTTGGTCAGCTTTTTGCCGCGCAGCACGTTGACCACGAGATCCTGTTCCTTGGCGCTCTCGCCGATGATCATGCCTTCGTACACGTTGGTGGTGGGCACGATGAACAGCTTGCCGCGCTCTTCTAGGTTCCACAGATCGTAGGCCGTGGCCACGCCTGTCAGCATCGAGATCATCGAACCGTTGGTGCGTCCCGGCATATCGCCCTTGAACGGCTCGTAGGTGGCGAAGGAGTGGGTCAGGATGCCCTCGCCGCGGGTCTGGATGATGAACTCGCCACGGAAGCCCAGAAGGCCGCGCGTGGGCACCATGAATTCCATGCGGGCGTGGCCGTCGGTCACGTTCATATCGACCATCTGTCCCTTGCGGCGGCTGAGCAGATCGATGATGGTGCCGCTGGCTTCTTCCTGCACGTCGATGATCACCTGTTCAATCGGCTCCTCCTTGCCGCCGGGGATGTCGCGCATGATCACTTCGGGGCGGCTCACCTGCAGCTCAAAGCCTTCGCGGCGCATCTGCTCGATGAGCACCGAGAGGTGCAGTTCGCCGCGTCCGGAGACCTGGTAGCTGTCGGTGCCGGGGATGTCCTCCACCTTCAAACCCACGTTGGTCTCGCATTCCTTCAGCAGGCGCTCGCGGATGTGGCGGGTGGTGAGCAATTTGCCTTCCTTGCCGGCAAACGGGGAGTTGTTGACCATGAAGGTCATGGTCACGGTCGGCGGGTCGATGCGCAGCGTGGGCAGCACCTCGGCGCTTTGGTCGGTCGTGATTGTCTCGCCCACGTTGATGTCGGCGATGCCCGCCAGCTGCACGATGTCGCAGGCGCTGGCTTCGGCGATCTCTTTGCGCTGCACGCCTTCCATGCGATACAGCTTGGTGATCTTCGAGACGCGCTCGGAACCGTCGGCATTCTTGATGAACACCTTGTCGCCGACTTTGGCTACGCCTTCGACCACACGACCCACGGCCAAACGGCCGACGTAGGCATCGTAGCCAAGGGAGCTGGGCTGCATGCGGAACGGCACCGTGAGGCGCTGCTCGGCGGGCGGCACATGCGCCATGATCACATCGAAGAGCGGATTGAGGTTGGTGCTTTCGTCTTTCACCTCCTTCTTGGCGATGCCTTCGCGGGCGATGGCATAGACGATGGGGAAGTCGAGCTGCTCGTTGGTGGCGCCCAGCGTGGCAAACAGGTCAAACACCTTGTCGACCACCCACGACGGGCGGGCGGCGGGCTTGTCGATCTTGTTGATCACCACGATCGGCTTGTGGCCGAGTGCGAGGGACTTTTTGAGCACGAATTTCGTCTGCGGCATCGGGCCTTCCTGCGCATCGACCACGAGGAGCACGCAGTCGACGGTGCGCAGCACGCGTTCCACCTCGGAGCCGAAGTCGGCGTGGCCGGGGGTGTCGACGATGTTGATGCGGGTGCCCTTGTAGTTGATCGATGCGTTCTTGGCGTAAATGGTGATGCCGCGTTCCTTCTCCTGGTCGTTGCTGTCCATGATCAGTTCGCCCACTTCCTGGTGCGCATCAAAGGCGCCGCCCTGTTTCAAGAGCTCGTCCACAAGCGTGGTTTTGCCGTGGTCGACGTGCGCGATGATGGCGATGGTGCGGATATCCATAGAAAGAAGCGCCTTCTTATAGGGAAAAAGCCCCGTTTGCGCAACTGGATATGGCGGTAAGAGTTGCGCCTTGCGGGCGTTTCATCGGTGCGGGACAATCGTCCCCTGCCTTTTCCCCCCACTTCCATGCGTGCTTTTGCGCAATCTGCAGCCATTGTCGGCTCCCTCCTGCTTGCTGCCCCGGCCTTCGCGGCCGATGTGCCCATGCAGCCTGCCGAAACCTCCACGGTCACGATCGATGCGACCGTGTACCACCTGGCCACCCCCGATGTGGTGAATCTCAGCGTGTCGTGTGATGCGCCCGCTCCCGGCTCCAAGGCCGATGTCCGCAGCGCGTTCCGCGGCCTGCTGTCCAAGATGAACGATGCGGTCGGCAGCAACGGCACGGTGCGCCGCAATGGCTCGCCGAGCATCTACCAGTACTACGGCGGAGCTATGCCCTATGACGCCACCGTGAGCGACATGTCCCAGCAGTACAGCGGCAACATGAGCGTGTCGGTGCTCAATGTGAAAAACGGCGCCGGCCAGCGCATTGCCGATGCGATCGAGGAGATGGGTTGCACCCTCAGCTGGGATGCACGCCTGTTGCACACGACTAAGTACGCCAGCGAACACCGCGATGAGCTGATGGAGCAGATCGCCGAAAAGAAGGCCTTCTACGACAAGGTGCTCGGTGTGAACCTGCTCAAGGTGTCGAACATGTACGTCAGCACCAGCCAGGACACCTCGGCCTACTACGGCGTTGCCGCCAGCTACGATCCCGAGAGCAACACGCTGCCGGCCATGACCATGATGTCGGTGACGTTCGAGATCGGCACGGGAGCCAAGAAGTAATCGTCTGATCGATGCTCAGGGGCGGCCGCAAAGCCGCCCCTTTTGCCATTCCGGCAATGTTGAATTCCCGGTTGCCTCTTGGGGGGACAGGAATAGAGTTTTGACAGCTTTTTCGCAGACTCGGCTAGAAGGAGGTCGCCATGTCGAGTTGGTTCTCGTATGAGCAGGAGGATTCCGCTCATAGCATTCTCTCCTTGCGGAGTATCCGTACTGGAGATCTCACGCGGGCTGTCATGGGGTTCGGTCTTGTCCCTACGGAGACGGGCACCGGATTCCACGCGGCGTTCTGTTCGGCGGAGGTGGAACCGATCGAAGTCCTCGAGCGAGCGCCGGATCATCTCCGTGCGCGAACGATCGGCGGCGCGATCCGGTTCGGCAATCCGCATATCCTGCAGAATGTTGTGCTTGGACGGGGAGGAATCTTCGTCGCGAAGTTCGACATTCATGTCGGTCCGGACATCAACCTGTTGGTGCTTCCGGGAACGGAACGGTTCGTGCATGTGAAGAGCCCGTCGATGATCTCCACGTTGCGGAAGATGTTCGGACGATCGGAGGTTCGACGACAGTTTGCCTTGGTCTAGTCATCACAGCCGAGAGCGAAGAAGTTCCCCCAGTGCACACGGTGTGCCTTGGGGGTTTTTACTGCACCATCTTCAGGAATTCCGCCTCATCGATCATCGCCACACCCAGGCTCTTTGCATCATCTTCCTTGGAGCCGGCATCCGCACCGACCACCACATAGTCGGTTTTCTTGCTGACACTGCCGCTCACCTTGCCGCCGCGATCTTTGATCATCGCCTTGGCCTGGTCGCGGCTGAGCGTGGGCAATGTGCCGGTGAGCACAAAGGTTTTGCCGGCAAAGATCTGCGGAGCGCTGCTGCCTTCGGGCTGCAGGCACACCACGCCGTACTGTTCGAATTTTTCCAGGAGGTGAAGATTGTGCTTTTCGCCGATCCACGCGTGCAGCGACTCGGCCACCACCATGCCGATGCCGTCGAGTGCGGCGATGTCCTCCGCGGGCGTCTCGCGCAGCAGCGCGCCGATGTCTGTGGGTGTGATGGCGCGCAGTTCCATCTGCGTTTCCTCGAAGGTGGGGAACAGCGACGGCGCGGCACTCTGCTTTTTTTCCGTCACGGTCAGTTTGCGCAGTTTCCAGGGCAGACGACGCGACAGCACGTCTGCGGTTTCCTGTCCCACATGGCGGATGCCCAGGCCGAACAGGAAGCGGGGGAGTGTCGTTTTTTTGGCTTTCTCCAGGGCTGCAAGCACGTTCTCCGTTTTCTTTTCCTTGAAGAGCGGCAGTGCCATCAGGTCTTCGGCCGTCAGCGCAAACAGGTCGGCGCTGTCGCTGATCACGCCCTCGGCAAGCAGCAGCTCGATCGTTTCCTTGCCCAGGCCTTCGATGTTCAGGGCATAGCGCGACACGAAATGCTCGATGCCTTCCTGGGTCACCGCGCTGCAGCCGGGGTTGGGGCAGCGGAATGCCACTTCGCCGTCCTCACGCACAAGCGGCGTGTCGCACGCGGGGCACAGCTTGGGGAACATGAAGGGTTTGCTCCCGGCAGGTCGCAGGTTGGTCAGCACTTCGAGCACCTCGGGGATGATGTCGCCTGCTTTGCGCACCACCACCGTGTCGCCGATGCGCACACCCAGGCGCTCGATTTCATCCTGGTTATGCAGCGTGGCGCGCGTCACGGTGGTGCCCGCAATCTGCGTGGGGCTGAGCACGGCCACGGGAGTAATGGCGCCCGTCCGCCCGACCTGCAGGTGGATGTCGAGCACCTGTGCGGTGCGCTCCTCTGCGGGGAACTTGTAGGCGCGCGCCCAGCGCGGAGCCTTGGCCGTGGAGCCCATCTCGCGCTGCAGGCGACGGTCGTTGACCTTGATCACGATGCCGTCGATGTCATACGACAGATCATCGCGGTGCTTCTGCACATCGTCGTAACGCTTCTGGATTTTCTTCATCTCCGTGGTCACCAAAAAATCCGGCTGCACCGGCAGCTCCAGCGACTGGAAGAACCGCAGCACCTCTTCCTGCGTGGTGATGCCCAACGCGTCTGCCCCGCCGCCGTCGAGGCTGTAGCAGAACATCCGTAGCTCCCGCGATGCGGCGATCTTCGGATCGAGCTGGCGCACGGAGCCCGCGGCCGCGTTGCGCGGGTTGGCGAATTTGTCGCCGTCTTCGAGCTTGCTGTTGACCTTGGCCAGCGCCGCCTTGGGCATGTAGACCTCGCCGGAGATCTCCAGATACTTCGTCAGGCTGTCGCCGTGCTTGTTGGGAATCTCGAGGGTCAACGGGATGCTCTCGATGGTGCGCACGCTGTGGGTCACGTCCTCTCCTTCGATGCCGTTGCCGCGGGTGACGGCGCGCAGCAGGCGATAGGTGCGCGTGCCGTCATCCAACTGATAGACAAGTGAGATGTTCAGGCCGTCGATCTTCAGTTCCACGATGCAGGAAAATTCACGCTTCTGCCCGCCGAGTGCGCGTTCCATCTGCTCCTGCCAGTCGGCCATTTCCTCGGGGCTGAAGGCATCGGTCAGCGATTCCTTGGGCGTGAGATGCGCGACCTTGGGCAGCCTGCCGTCCAGCGGTGCGCCCACGCGCTGGGTGGGGGAATCGGGGGTGATGAGATCGGGGTGTTCCTTCTCCAGCGCGATGAGTTCCTGTTTCAGCGCATCACGAACGTCTTCGGACACATCCGTGCGGTTTTCGATGAAATACGCGCGGTTGAGCCGCAGGATTTCCTGCCGGAGTTTGGCGATCCGTTTTGCGGCTTCCTCTTTGTGCATGCGGGCATCCTACCGCTGCCGCAGGCCATCGTCTGCATGTATGCATTCCATAAACGTTTTTGTTGTCAATTTCATGCGCTTGCATCCACGCCTTTGCGGCGCCATACAGTGCGCCCATGCCTACACTTGTCAGCCGCACCGACGCCCTCAAACACCTGCGTATCATTCTCGATACGATGAACCAGCTCACCGCCACCTATGGTGAGGCAGAGCCGATGGAAGACGATGAGGCCGGCAACATGGAGGAAGAGATTGTCGATCGCATCATCGAAGAGGCCGCCGAGGCCGGCATGAGCGAAGAGGGATTGGAAAAAATCTTCCGCCTGATCCTCGCCTACAGCCGCAAGTCGGCCGAGTGACACGGCAAAATCGCCCGTGGCTTCCCGAAGGAAGACACACGGGCGGATGAGAGGGCGTTGCTCCGGTATCGATGTGAAAGGGCTGCCTACTGTTGAGCGTAGGGGTTCTCGCCCTTTTTCCATTCGAAGTCCATGCTCTGCAGCCACTGTTGGATCTGATCTTGCGTCACGAACGGCGAGAATGCTTCGCGTTGTTGGATCCATGTGCGGATCAAAAACGCATAGGCCTTCTTCAACTGTCGGAAATCGTCGCCTTGCGGGCGGCCTTGACCGTAGTTGTAGCGTTCGAACATCGACACGATCAGTTCACGTGCCTGTTGCTTCCGGTATTTGCGAAGCATCACAGAGCCGAAAGCGTGGAGCACTGTCGCGATCAGGATCGTGGACGAGCAGGCGATGGTAGCGAGCAGCACACGTTGAACGGCGTCGCCCGCATTCCATGCGTCAAAGAACCAGTACATTGATCTATCCTCCGAGGTTGAGAAAACATGGGGGAGCGTCCCCCTCGAAAAAGGTTCAGAAAGCCCTTTTCAAGGGGAACAGGATGGTTTGAAGGAACTTTAGTATTATAACATATAAATATAATAGTGACTATCTTCCACCTGTTCTTCAACAAAAGAATCCCTATCGCCATTTTGGGCGATTTCCTGTACACTATCTAGATGTCCCCGAACCCAAAAACAATCTTCACCGATGCGTTGCAAAAAGGCGCGTCCGATGTGCACCTGACCGTGGGTACGCCGGTGCAGTTTCGTATCAGCGGCGAGCTTGTGCCGCAGGGTGCGGTGCTGAGCGCCGCCGAGGTGGAGGCATGTATTGACGGGGTACTCAGCCCCACAGAAAAGCAGCGCCTGCAGACCGACATGGAGATCGACATTGCCTACATGCTCGACGACGGCACGCGCCTGCGCATCAACTGTCATCATGAGCGCGGCAACCTCGGCCTGGTCGCCCGTGTGATCCCCACGGCCATTCCCACGCCCGCCGATATCGATCTTGAGGAGCTTGCAGAAAAAATTGCCGGGTTCCGCGAAGGGTTGGTGCTCTTCACCGGTCCCACCGGTGCCGGAAAATCCACATCGCTCGCCGCGCTGCTCGGTTCTCTCATGGCCAAGCGTCCGCTGAGCGTGGTCACGCTCGAGGATCCCATCGAATTTCTTTTTGCCCCCACTCAGGGGCTTATCCGTCAGCGTCAGTTCGGCCAGGACTTCACCTCGTTTGCCGAGGCGCTCAAGCGCGTCCTGCGCCAAGACCCCGATATCGTGATGGTCGGCGAAATGCGCGACCCCGAAACGGTTGCCGCTGCGCTCACGCTTGCCGAGACCGGCCACCTGATCCTCGCCACGTTGCACACACCCAATGCCGTGCAGACGATCGACCGCATCATCGATGTCTTCCCGCCCCATCAGCAGCCCCAGATCCGCGCGCAGTTGTCGCTGTCGCTCAAGGCGGTGGTGGCTCAGCGTCTGCTGCCCAAGAAGGGCGGTGGTCGCGTGGCCAACCGCGAAGTGCTGTTTAACACCCCTGCCGTGGGCAACATCATCCGCGATGGCCGCCTGCAGGAGCTGCGTTCTGTGCTGCAGACAGGAACCGAAACGGGGATGATCACCTTCGAGAAGGATGAAGAGAGGCTGGAGAAGGAGGGGAAGGTTTGATGTTGCCTATTTAGAGTTGTAGAGTCCCTCAGCACTATGTTTCTTGTCGATGTAAAAGTTAAGGCAAGCAAAATTCAGGGGAAGGGTACTTTTGCTGTAAAAAGCATACAAAAAGGAGAATCTGTTTTTAAGATTGATAATCTAGAAAAAGTTTTTATCAAAGATATTAAAACATGGACAGAAAAGAAGCGTTCAAAGTTTCTGCAATATGCGCATCAAGCAGGAAAAACATATTATCTAAATTGTGAAGGTGATCAGGCTTCTTGGCTCAACCATTCTTGCGATCCCAATTGTTGGTTCGAAGGCGATAGAACAATTGTCGCGCGTCGTTCGATTGCACCGGGCGAGGAACTAACAATCGATTACGCATCGATTATGAGTCCCTTTGGTCTGGAGGATAATTTCAATTGTAATTGCAAATTTAACAATTGCAGACGAACAATTACAAAAGCTGATTGTTTAATACCGAGTCTTAAAAAGAGGTATGCGCAGCATTTTTTGACCTTTATAAAGAAAATCGTCGCAAAAAAAGCATAGCTCGATATATGTGAGATATAAGTATATTTTAAGTCCATGCTTCCAGTTGGCTTATTTTTTGCGCTAGGCGCATCAGTTGTGTGGGGTCTTGCTTACACTTTTGATCAGCGTGTTCTCGCGTCGGTACCTCCTGGAATGCTCGTCTTTTTAAATGCTGTGATTACTTTGGTAATTTGCGCACCTTTTTTTGTGAATGTTCACACATACAAATTTTTAGTTTCACTTGATTCGAATTCAATAAAACTACTCTTGCTTTCACAATCACTCGCTCTAGTTGCTAATTTTTTCATCTTTTCAAGCATTAAACTCTTAGGTGCATCTGTCGCTTCTGTTTTCGAGATTAGTTATCCGTTTTTTGTGCTGCTCTTTTCTTACCTTATCTTTGGATCTCAATTGAATATTTATTTTTGGGTGGGTACAGCATTCTTAGTTGCAGGATCAGTAATTATCGTAAGTTTTGGGGGGCTTCATTGAGAGTTTAGAAACAGTATTATTAAGCTAATGCTCGATTTACATACAAATCGATAAATGCTATAATATTAAGAAATGCATCAAGAAAATTTAAACAAAAAAAGCATATTAGGCACAATTTCTAAAAACAGACACATCGTAGCCTGCTTTGCTTGTATTTTGTTTACAACTGCGATTTCAAGCTTTTTATATAGCTACACGAAGGATCTTTTGCGAAGTCGTTTGGATGAAAGATTAATTGCGATCGTTTCAACTTCGTCTCTGCTTTTTTCTGGCGGTGAAATCGAGAAGCTGAGTAATTTGGGAGTTGAGGCTGCAAAGACGCCCGAGTATCGGAAGGTAGTGCTTACACTTCAGAGTATTAGAGCTGCCAACAAAGACATTCGTTATGCATACATAATGGCGCCGACTGAAAATGAAAATGAGGTCAAATATGTAGCAGACGCGGATGCAATCTCTATAACTCCAGTTATTGATTTTAATGAAGACGGAGAAATTAATGATGAAGATGTTTCAAAGCCTGGAGATACTTACGATGCTTCGGAGGCACCTGCTTTACAAAGTGAAGCTTTCATCGCACCTACTGTCGACGAAGAAGTAACAATTGATACGTGGGGCTCATTTTTGTCAGCGTACGCTCCAATCAAAAGTCATGGAAAGGCAGTAGCTACGGTTGTCATTGATGTTGAGGTTACAGATTTGCTTCGCTTGATTAGCGCTACATTTTTGCCTTTCCTTATTTTCGTCTTCTTCCTGCTGTTGGTTATTGTGAGTTTGACGATGTATATCGGAACTATTTGGCGTGAACAGGTGCAGGTTTTAGTTGAACTTGATCGCCAAAAAGATGAACTGCTTGGCCTTGTAAGCCACCAGCTGGCCACTCCGGTATCCGGCCTGCGCTGGAACATGGAGATGATCCTCGATGGCGACCTGGGCGAGCTGACCCCGCAGCAAAAGGAAGAGTTCACCACCATGCAGGGTGTCGTGGGCAATCTGTCCGATCTCGTCAGCATGATTCTCGATGTGTCGCGCATTCAGCTGGGCAAGATGAAGGTGGACAAGGGCGATGTCGATCTGCCCCAGTTTTACAAGGAAATGACCGATGTGCTTATTCCCCGTGCCAAGGACAAAAAGCAGACATTCACGCTCCACTTCGACGAGCGCCTGCACCAGGGCTACATCGACAAGCGCCTGAGCCACATGACGATCGAAAACCTCATGTCCAACGCCATCAAGTACACGCCGGAAGGCGGGGCGATCACCGTCGATGTCACATTGCAGCACGACGGCATGATGCGCTGCGTGGTGTCCGACAACGGCATGGGCATCCCCAAGAAGGATCAGGACAAGATCTTCGGCAAGCTCTATCGCGCCAGCAACGTGGCCACGGTCGATGGCAACGGCTTCGGTCTGTTCGTGGCCAAAGGCGCCATCGAGGCACAGGGCGGAAAAATCTGGTTTGAAAGCCAAGAGGGCAAAGGCACCAAGTTCTTTGTGGTGTTGCCCATTGCAAAGCAAAACAAGCCCGAAGGCGGTAGTATGGCAAAGTGACCAACCCCGAGATTGCCGCCGTATTTGCCACGATCGCCAAGCTCCTCGAGCTGAAGGGCGAAAACGTGTTCAAGGTGCGTGCTTACCAGCGCGCGGCACAGATGCTCGAGTCCATGCCGCAGGAAATGCGCACGGTCTACTCGACCGGCGGCCTCAAGGCGCTGCGCGAGATTGCGGGCATCGGGTTCGACCTGTCGCTCAAGATCGAAGAGATGGTGACCACCGGCAAGCTGCAGTATCTTGAGGAGATGGAGAAGAGCGTTCCGCAGGGGTTGCTGCAGATCATGAAAATTTCGGGTGTGGGTCCCAAGAAGACCAAGCTGTTGTGGGAGACCTTTGATGTGGAGTCGATTGCCGATCTGCAGAAGCTGCTCGACAGCGGCAAGCTGGAGAAGCTGAAGGGATGGGGGGAAAAATCGGTGGAGAACATCCGCAAGGGGATCTCCGTGCGCGAAGAGATGAGCCGCCGCATGCCCATGCCCCAGGCACTCGCCATGGCCGAGGAGATCGTGGAAGAGTTGAAGGCTGCCAAACTCTGCAGCCGGGTGGAGATTGCAGGCAGCCTGCGCCGCCGCAAGGAGACCACGGGCGATATCGATATCCTCGCGGCCAGCACCAAGCCGGCCAAGGTGATGGAATGGTTCTGCAGCCGCCGTTCGGTGGAGCGTGTGCTCGGTCAGGGTCCCACCAAATCATCGGTGCTGCTGAAGCACGGCATGCAGGCCGATCTGCGCGTGGTCGATGCCGATGTGTTCGGAGCGGCACTGCACTATTTCACCGGCGGAAAGGAGCACAATGTCAAAATCCGCCAGCTCGCGCTGAAGAAGGGGTTCACGCTCTCCGAATACGGTCTTTATAAAGGCACCGCCAAGGCAAAGGGCAAACTCGTCGCCTGCAAAACGGAGGAAGATGTGTTCAAGGCCATCGGCCTCCCGTGGATCCCTCCGGAGCTGCGTGAGGATCGCGGCGAAGTGGAAGCGGCGGCCAAAAAGGCGTTGCCTGCGCTTGTCGAAGAGAAGGATCTGCGCGGCGATCTGCACATGCACAGCACCTACAGCGATGGCGATGTCTCCATGACGGCCATGGCCAAGGCGGCCAAAGAGCGCGGGTTCTCGTATATCGCCATCACCGATCACGCGTCGCCCATGGGCATGGTGAAGGGGATCAAGAGCGACAGGATCGACGAATACCTCCGCGAGATCGACAAGGCGCGCAAGGCCGTGCCGGGCATCACGATTCTCGCGGGCAGCGAAGTGGATATCGGGATCGACGGCAGCCTCTACCTCTCCGACAAGGCGCTCGCCAAACTCGATTGGGTGGTGGCGTCGATCCATCAGCATTTCAACCTCACCCCCGAAGAGCAGACGCAGCGTTTGCTGAAAGCGATCGCGCATCCGTCGGTCAGCGCCCTTGGGCACCCCACGGCACGTGTGTTGGGCGAGCGGCCGGGCATCACCTTCGATCCCGTGCGCGTGTTTGCCGCGTGCAAAAAACACGGCGTTGCCGTGGAGCACAACTGTTCGCCCGAGCGTCTCGATCTTCCCGATGTGCTGCTGCGTCAGGCGCTCGATGCCGGCTGTACCATTGTCATCGATTCCGATGCCCATAACCCCCAGGGTCTGCGTTACGGGCTGGGCATCAGCCAGGCGCGCAGGGCGTGGGTGACCAAAGAAAACGTGCTGAATTGCGCAAAAAAGCCCCCAAAGAAGCTGTAAGGCACCTCTGGTAGTTTGACATATTCTAAATATATGTCATTATATTTCACCAATGACCCCCAAACCTCAGCTTCGGGATTTTCCTCCGGAGGCCAAAAATGCGCTTCCCGATGCACGTGCATTGCACTCGCGACACGGGGAAGAGTTGTGGATTGATCGTGGCGACATCCACGAGGGTCGTTCACGCCGCATCACAGAGCTGACGACACGCTTTGGCGATCTTGTTCTGCGTTTTGCAGACTTGGAAAACGTGCGCGCCGTCCCGGTGCGCATTGCCGATTATCAGCGCGACATGCGGAGCCTCCTGCAGAAATTTTTTGGCATCGGCAAAAGTGAGAGAAAGCAAAACGCCGCATCATGCGATCTGGATGACAATGGGATTCCTGTAGAGCTGGAGCGCGATTTTGGATCTGCCTCTGATGGCTTGTTGCTGATCGATCATGCCGATCCCAAGGCGCTGGAGTCGCTGTATCCAGGTGCGACGGTCGAGACCGTGCAGCAGGCGCAACTCGTCACCTTCGCGTCGAAACCAAAGCCGGTATACAGCGAAGTATCCAGTCAAAGCATAAATTACAAAGACCGTGTTTTTCAGAATGTCATCGACCGCCGCAATGAGGAGCACGCGCCGTCGCCGCTGTCGCCCGAGGCACGTGCGATCATCGGACAATACGGACGCATCGTCTATGAATCGGATCCGCGCAACACCGATCGCGTGATCGTCTGCGTGCGTCATCTGCATGGCAACGACGGAGACGCCGCCAGCCTGGATCTGGTGGATCCCGCATACGGTGCGCTGTTCGTCGCCCATCAGCGCGGCATCCAGGACATGATGGATGCCCTTGTGGCGCACCACGGTGTAGAGCGTTCGAAGTTGGTGCTCGAAACGTTCGAGGCCAATTCGATGGAGTGGAGCCGCAAGACCAGTGCTTCCTTCGATGTGGTGGAGTGGGACAACTGGCTTGCCAACAATGATTTCCGGGCGCACTTCACCAAACATCTCGGGTCGTTGGGGTTGACGGTGACGCCCGAGCAGCTGGCGTCGTTGTGCGATCTGGTCGATCAGCCGTCCCGCGCGGTGTTCCCGGTGTTGCAGCGTTTTTTGGAGGCAAAGCAGTATCGTTCGATCATCGGTGACGGGCGCCCGCAGTCGCGTGAGCGCCACGAGGCCAACGATGCGCTTCGTGATGATAAGCGAAGCAAAATGCTTGAGTTTATGGGGCAGGCAGGTGTGGCCGCCGATCTTGCGGCGTTGCAATCGGAAGAGCATCGGGAGGTTTTTGACGAAGCGCATCGGGTTCTTCTGCGCGAAGTGACTGCAAAGTTGCAGCAGGGGCAGATGTGTCTGGTGCCCTATGGCGCAGCCCACTTCAATGTGGGCAACATCGGCACGTCAGAGGCGGGAAATCCCTTGGAAAAGTATTTCGGTTTTGTGCCCCGCGCACAGGTGATTGTAGTCGAAGAAACGCACTACGAAGCCCTGAACAAGGCGTTCAAAAATATGTTCGATCTCATCAAGAGCCTTCCGCACAAAGACATCAAGAGCACCCTGGCTATCGCCGACGGCTACCCGATCATGCACCGCCAGGCGCTTTTGCATCTCTATGATGTTTTGGATGCCACCAACCCCGCTCAGGCTGCCCGCGCGCTAAGGACGACATTGGAGTACCTGCGCATGCGCGAGACGTGCCTGATCGCCATGAAGACCATCTACGGCCGCAACAGCCAAAGCAAAGAGCCGCCGCCATCCACGTCGCCAAAGACGCTTTCGACCGCGGAAATCATGAAGCTCTATTGGGAATCCAACGGAGGTCAGTAACCGGTTGGCACTGACGCGTCCGTCGGGCACCCCCCGTCACAGCAGGTTTCACAAAGAGCGCCGCAACGGTCGCAGTGCTTTTTAAGCTTGCGTGTGGTCAATGTGCCGCCGCAGATCGGGCAGCGTTCGTCGACGGCTTGCCTGCCTTCTACTCCTGTCCGCCCATCCATCCGACAAGCAGGAAGACGATGCCGATCAACGAGAGCCATGCGGGCAGCAGGGTCAAAATCAGCTCCGGTGCCATGATCATCGCCGCTGCGAAAATCAGACAGATAAACCCGATAAAGAGGGGAATCGAGCCGGCCTGTGCCAGTGGGGTGATGGTGTGCTTGGGCATGGCTGGCACTCTACCAGATCCCCCCGTAGGCTGGCACCACCATGCCGTCCACGTTGTCGTTCCTCACCATCGATACCCCGCTTGGGCTCCTCGAGCTGCAGGGAACCCCAAACGGCCTGCAGGCGATCGGGTTTGTGGAGCAACGCCTGCGCGAGGATGCCGCTTTGCAGACGCTTTGGCAGGCGGCCGATCAGCTCCGGGAATATTTCTCCGGCACACGAAAACACTTTGCCGATCTTCCGCTCCAGTCGGTGGGGACGGAATTCCAGCAGAGGGTGTGGGATGCCGCTGCGGGAATCGGATGGGGTGAGACGCTGACCTATGGTCAGTTGGCAAAGGAGATCGGCGATGCCGATGCCGCCCGCGCCGTCGGCACCGCTCTCGGCCGCAATCCTCTCTGCATCATCGTGCCGTGCCACCGTATCGTTGCCGCCAATGGCGATGGCGGCGGATATGCCTGGGGGCAATGGCGCAAAGACTGGCTTCTCAACCATGAACGCAACTGATCCGCTTTCGGCCTACGAGTACGAGCTGCCCGACAGCCTGATCGCCCAGGCGCCCGCCTCGCCGCGGGACAGTTCGCGCGTGCTGGTGTGGGATCCGTCGTCCGACACCGAGACGATCGATACCATGGCGCACATCGGCAAGTATCTTCCCAGGGGGTGTGTTCTTGTCCTGAATGACACCAAGGTGGTTCCCGCCCGCCTGGCACTGAAGAAGGCCACGGGAGGCGCAGTGGAGGCATTGTTCACCTCCCTCACCGGCAATCCCCTCAAGGCGCTTCTTCCCAAGCGGGTCGAGATCGGGGATGTGTTGACCGCTCCCGGCAAGCTGCGCTTTACGGTCATGGGGCGGGAAGGACGAGAATGGCTGCTGCGCCCGGAGTTCCCGCGTGCAAAATTGCAGACGGCATTGCAGCGGCATGGGCAGGCGCCCCTGCCTCCGTACATCAAACATTCCCCGCTGACCAAGGGTCAGCAGAGGCAACGCTATCAATCGGTGTTTGCCAAGAACGAAGGCTCCATTGCCGCACCCACTGCATCGTTGCATTTTACGAGGCGGCTGCTCGCGGCATTGCGCAAACAGGGGGTCACCATCGTCACGGTCACGCTGCATGTGCATCTGGGCACGTTCCTGCCTCTGACCGAGGAGCAACTGCAGAATGGGCAGCTTCATTCCGAGTGGTATTCGATACCTGATAAAACAATAAAAGCCCTGAAAGAAGCCAAAAAGAAAGAACAAAAAATTGTTGCTGTAGGTACGACAGCGCTGCGCACGTTGGAGTCTGCCAGCAGTCCAAACGGTGACATTATCAAGCCCCAAGGAACCACAACGCTCTTCATACGAGAGGGGTATCGTTTTCATCTCTGTGACGGGCTGATTACCAATTTTCATGTGCCGCGTTCCAGCCTGCTGATGCTGGTGTCCGCATTTGCGGGCGCAGCCACCATCCGTCGTCTCTATCAAAAGGCGATTGCAAAACGCATGAGATTTTTCTCGTTTGGCGATGCGATGTTTCTCCGGCGTCCATCGTCGTTCTGATACACTGCCGTCCATGATCTTCGCTTCGTTGTTGTTTCTTTCGGTTGCCTCTGCGGCAGCCCCGGTCAGTGGCCTTACACGCGAGTCAGACATGACGATTGATCGCCATGCGTTTGCAACCGTTCCCCTTGTCGCAAGCGGAGCGACCATCCGGGATGTGTCGACGCCCCCGGATCAGAAGTCATCGACGGCCGGTTCGGACATGGTGGAGTTCTCTCCGGCCGAAGGCAGCCCGCTGCCGCCGACCCTGATCGATCTGCAGACCGTCAACATGGCGCCGACCGATGACGGCTGGAAGGTCGAATTTTCGTTCATCGGTTCGTTGCCTCAGAAGCCCGACTTTCCCGTGAACATCGACCTGTTTGTTGATCGCGACGGCAGGACGTCGAACAATGCCGAGACCGGAGTGTTTCGGGCGGGAAGTGATATGGCCTTTCTGCTGCTGTACGGAGTGAAAACCGGATGGCATACCCTAACGTGGCAATACGATGTCACAACCATGCGTTGGATACAGATGACGACCCCGATTGAGTTCCAGGTGGCATCCACGTCCGCCAGCATGGTCATTCCCTACGCGCTGCTGCCGAGGCAGACATTGGGAGGTCAGACAGTCCGTGCATTTGCGCTCACATCAAAAGACGGTGTCACCGTGGTCGATGTGGCACCGGGGCATGGCCTGCCCCCTCGTCGCGCGGACACGTTTGAGCAGCAGTTGGCCGCAGCTTCGTCGCCCATGGATGGAAAATGGCTCATTGTGGGCATTTTGACGGGTTTTTGTGCTGCGGCGATCCTGCTGACCGCACGCGCGCGGCGCTGACAACCGCGGTGGTAAAAAGTGGGGTTTTTTGCTATACTAAAGGGAAATATCCATATCTATGCCATCGCTTTCCGTCGCCTACTTCACCATGGAGATCGGTCTCGAAGCGGCCATGCCCACCTATGCGGGGGGTCTGGGGATGCTTGCGGCGGATCTGCTGAAATCCTGCGCCGATAAGAACCTGCCCGTGGCCGGCATGACGATGTGCTGGAAGCGCGGCTACCCCAAGCAGGAGGTGCATGCCGATGGCGAACAGTCCTTTGCCGACGGCGTGTGGGATCCCGCCATCAAGCTGACGCTTCTTCCTCAGCGTGTGACGGTGCAGATCGAAGGTCGCACGGTGCAGGTGGCCGCTCGCGCACTGGAGTTGCAGGGTGTTGGCGGCAAAGTGCCGGTCTATTTTCTGGAAACCGATCTGCCCGAGAACGCGCCCGAGGATCGCGAGATCACCAATCAGCTCTATGGCGGTGACCAGCGCATGCGCATTGCCCAGGAAGTGGTGCTTGGCTTTGGCGGCGTCAAAATGCTGCGCGCACTGGGCTTTAGCACCATCGATCAGTTTCATCTGAACGAAGGTCATTGTGCGTTTTTGACGTTGGAGCTGCTGCGCGAGCGGAATTTCGTGGATGCCGATGTGAAATGCAGTTGTGCCTTTACCACGCACACCCCCATTCCCGCCGGGCATGACGTGTTTCCGTATGATCTGGCGTCCCGCGTCTGCGGAGACCAGCTCCCGTGGCATATCAGGAAGCTCGCAGGGGAGGAGGCGTTGTCGATGACGCGTTTGGCCATGGCTCTCAGCCACTACACCTGCGGTGTGTCTCAGCTGCACGGCGAGGTGAGCAGGGCGATGCTGGGCGATCCCTCCATTGATGCCATCACCAATGGCATCCACGCACCGACCTGGGTATCGGCGCCCATGCAGGCACTGTTCGACCGTTATCTGCCTTCCTGGAAAACCGATCCTTCCGTGTTTGCACAGAGCCGAAAAATTCCGGCATCAGATTTGTGGTCAGCCCATCAGGAAGCCAAAAAAGAGCTTTGTGCCTATGTGCAAAAACACACCGGCGTGGAGTTTGATCCCCATGTGCTGACATTGGTCGAGGCACGCCGTATCGTTCCGTATAAACAGATCGATCTGCTCTATGGCGATCTTCAGCGTCTGCGAACCATCGCCGGGGGCAAGCTTCAGATCATTCACTCCGGAAACACCTTTCCGACAGACCAGTATGCACGCGACATGGTAAAGCGCCTGACGGTGATCGCCCATGCCATGGGCACGGATGTGAAGATGGTGTTTTTGCCGAACTACAGCCCGGATCTTGCAAAGATTCTCGTGGCAGGAGCCGATGTGTGGTGTAACACCCCCATGCGCGGCCTCGAGGCATCGGGAACATCAGGTATGAAGGCAGCCCTGAACGGAGCCCTCAACTGCTCGGTGCTCGACGGTTGGTGGATCGAGGGATTCGCCATGAAGCCCGAGTCGGGCTGGAGACTGGGTCCCCAGCGCAGCGCAGCCGACAGCAATGCCCTCAAGGCGATTGATGCTGCGGAGTTCTATGAAACGCTCCAGTTTGAAATGCTGCCGCAGTACAGCGATCCCACCCATGTCTGCTGGATCGAACGCATGTATGACGCAATCGCGCTTCTTTCTCAATTCAACACGCATCGCTGCATCGATGAATACTGTGCACGTGCGTGGCACATTTCCCCCGCACAATGAAGCTTCGTGGATTTCTTGCATCTCAGGCACTGACCAATGTGGCCACATTGCTGGGTGATGTATGCGGATTTTTGTACTATGCGTTTGCCATCGGCTTCCCCCCGGATCTCTTTGCGGCAGTGCAATCCGTCACTGCTTTGCTTTTTTTCATTACCACCTCCGCAACAGTCATCTCGACGTTCATTGTGATGCGCAGTAAGCAGCATCCAAGCATGTTCGCCCTGACAGAAGAGGGTATGCGCCTGGGAATGAGTGCTGTGCTGATCATTGCAGCATTCTTTGTCGGCACGGCACCGTTACTCGCGCACTTTTTGCATATTCCGACACTGACCCCTTTTTTGCTGCTCGCCGCCTGCAGCGGCCCATTTATCCTGACCGGAGTGCTACAAGGTATCAATGTGGCGCAGAGGCGTTTTTTGCCTTTAGCGATCACCATTTTTACGCTGAACGCAGCGCGTGTACCCTTTGCTTTTTTGTTCTTTGGCGACGGATTTGATCAGAACGATGCACCGCTTGTCCTCCTTGCGTCCGGCTTGGTCGCCTTGGCCGTAACCATTCTGATGGATGGTCGGGTGTTGAAGCCGCACATGTTTGTTCCAGTTCTGCCTTCCAGGGAAGATGCGCTCGCACTTGCCCAACTGCTCGTTTCGATTTTTGTCACAGGCATCATTTTGAAATTTGACATCTTGTGGGCGAAACATGAGCTCGCCCCTGGGACGGCAGGAATTTATGGCACGGCCAGTCTTGCAGCCAGCGTTCTCTTCTTCATCTCCGCAGGAGTCGGCAGGGCATCGGCGGGATACATCACACCGTCGAACATGCATCGCATCGTGTTCTGGTCTCTTGCCATGATCTTGGGCGGATCATTCCTTGGCGTATTGGGTTATTTTATCATCGGGGAAAAAATCCTCTACATGCTGATGACCCATGGTCAAGAGCTGCCGCGTGTGCCGCAACTCTTCCTGTTCTTGGCCATGACGGGTTATGCCGTGATCGTCTTCTGCGTGCAGTGTCTGGGTGTGTTGCACCGTACGGTCCACACAAAACTCATGTCTTTGTTGGTGATGACCGATGTGCTTGCACTGATTTTCTTTGGCCATTCCATGATCTCCATTGCGGTGGTTCAGGCGATTGTGCTGAGTGCCTTTGCCATTGCGGCGGTGGTCTTGCTGTTGCGTCATGTCGTCATACAGGCGCGCTGATATTGCCCAAAGGGTCGTTTAGGCTCAGACTGCCGTGTCCATGCAGACACGCGTGTTCACCGTCGGCCTGACAGGCGATGCAGAGGCCATTGCCGCTGCGGCGGAGGTCATCCGTGCGGGCGGACTGGTCGCATTTCCGACGGAAACGGTCTACGGCCTTGGCGCTGACGCTTTGCACGCCGATGCCGTGCGACGCATCTATGCCGCCAAGGGCAGACCTGCCCGTAATCCCGTCATCGTGCATGTGGCCTCCATTGAGCAGGCCAAGACCCTGGTGACCGAGTGGCCGTCGGCAGCGCAAATCCTTGCAGAACGTTTTTGGCCCGGTCCATTGACCATGATTCTGCCCAAGCGATCAGTCGTTCCCGACGTGGTCAGTGGCGGGGGATCCACCGTGGCTCTGCGCATGCCCAGCCATCCGATTGCCCGTCGGCTGATCGAACAGAGCGGCTGCCCCATTGCCGCCCCCAGCGCCAATCCTTCGGAGACCGTATCGGCGACCACGGCGGCACATGTGCTCAAGGGTCTCAACGGGAAAATCGACATGGTGCTGGATGGAGGTGCAACTACAGGAGGCCTGGAATCGACCGTGATTGACCTGAGTGCGGATCCTCCCGTGCTGCGTCGCCCGGGATTGGTGACACGGGAACAGGTCTCGGCCGTCATCAGCCTTGCTCCTCCCGATGATCAACAGGCTGTATCTGCTTCAGAGCAGCCCCTGGCTTCGCCCGGCATGCTGACAAGGCACTATGCGCCAAAGATACCACTGACAGTCGTTTCTGCTCTTCCTGTAGGGCTCAATGAAAATTGTGCATTTCTACTTTGTGGCGTGCAGAGCGTGGATTCTGCGCCAATGACAGTCTGTCTGCCTGCTGATCCCGCCGGATATGCCGCAGGCCTCTATGATGCGTTGCATCGGCTGGAAGACAGCGGCGCCGAGAGGATCTATGTGCAAGAACCTCCCATGGGCGATGCCTGGGAGGCAGTGCACGACCGTCTAAAGCGTGCGTCTAGCGACGCTTAATAAGTTCTTCTTGGCTGAAGCGCACTTTTGTCTGCGGCGCATCGGTCGACGCACGATAGCCGATGGGACACACGACCGTTGCGGTCAGATCATCTTTTGCGAGATCTAAGATCTCGTCGAATTTCTGCGCATCGAATCCTTCCATGGGGCAGCTGTCGATCTGTTTGATCGCGCACGCCGAAAGCAAAACCCCCAAGGCGATGTAGACCTGCTTTTGGTTCCACGCGGCAATCTGTTCGTGGGTCTGGCGGCTGATGGAGCCCATCATCATGTTCTTGAAGCCGTGCAGTGCTTCCGTTGTGATGCCGCGTGTGGCGGCAATGCTCTCGATGTAGTGCGTAATGTGCTCTTCGTTGAGGGTCTTTTTGGCACAGAGCACCAGGAGGTGAGAGGCGTCGGTCACCTGCGTCTGGTTCCAGGCCGCCGCTTTCAATTGTTCACGGACAGCGGGATCGGTAATGACCAAAAATTTCCAGGGCTGAATGCCGTAGGAAGAGGGCGCGAGGCGCAGGCTTTCGAGC
>CAZYQO010000001.1:36370-308215 GCA_964649695.1 uncultured Candidatus Peribacteria bacterium
GGCCAGCAGATCGGAGAGATCGGCATCGGAAATACTCTTTGTCGGGTCAAAGGCTTTGGTGGCGTAGCGCCACTGCAGCGCGGGGGTGAGGGATGTCATAGGGCGAGAGTCTAGCGGCAAGTGGCGCTCCCGCGCCATTCCTGTGTTGCGCGCTGCAGGAACTCGTGCCAAATGGGGGCGGCAACCGTCAATCCGTCAGCGGTGAGCGTCATGGGGGAGTTGTCGGCATTACCCACAAGCACGCCCACCACCAGGTCATCGGTGTACCCCTCGGTCCACACGGTGCCCGCCGCATACAGCAGGCATTTGCCGCCCATATTGCGCTGCAGGCATTGGTTGCTGGTGCCGGTTTTTGCGGCGTTCTGCGCACCGTCAATCGTCAGGACATCATGCCAAAATCCCTGCGGCCGCAGGGTGGCGTCGCCGATGATGCTGTCGACCTGTGCCGCCGCAATGCTGCTGATGGCCTGCACGGGTTCCGTGTGCGGGAAGGTGAACAGCGTGCCGCCCTGCCGATCGGTGATGCGGCAGATCGATTGGGGTGTGCGCATCCTGCCTTCATCCGCGAGCGTTGCGTATCCGGTCGTCAGTTCCAAGAGCGGCAGTTCCGCACTGCCGATGGCCAACGGCCAACCGAACGAGAACCAACGGTCTGTCGCCAACATTCCATTTTTTGTGGTCTGCGGCGTCGGGACACCCGCGCGCGACAGCATCGACAGGAAGCCGTCTTCGTCGTTAAGAGCGAGAAATACGCGGATCGCGGGGATGTTGCGAGAGCGGGCAAGCGCATTTTTGATGCTCAAATACCCCATGAATCCTCCTTCGTAGTTCTTGGGGCGGTCGGCGCCGATCTGCAAAGGCGTGTCTTCCACGATGGTATCGGGCGCATAGCCGTGCTCGAACGCAAAGGCATAGAGCAGCGGCTTGATGCTGGAGCCCGGCTGACGCGGCGCGCGCGCCATGTCGATGGCCGCAGTTGCGATGTTGTCCGGTGTATTGATGTTGCCGACATAGGCGAGGATCTCGCGCGTGCGGCGATCGAGTGCGACCAGCGCAACATCGCGTCCGCCCTGTGCGTGCACCGTATCGATGTATTTCATGATGCTCTGCTCGGCGATGTCCTGGAGCTTGGGGTCGAGCGTGGTGTGCACCGTCAGACCCGCCCGCACCCATTGACTCGGCTGCTCGACGCTGCCGAGAAGATTGTTGGCCTGGTTGCGGATCCAGGAGCTGAAGTGGGGTGCCACGATGGTCTGGGGATAGCGCCTGAACACCAGCGTCTGCAGCTCCTTGCGCGCCTGTGCCACAGCGGCGGGTGACGCAACCTTGCGCTCCTCGAGCGCATCCAGCACGCGGTCGACACGCCCCGGGATGAACACGCTGCCGCTGCCGGTCGACAGGAATCTGCCCAGCAGACCTGTACGGATGGCCGATGCCGGAATATCGCGCGGAAGCATCTTTCCTTCGCGCACGGCCTGTACCGTGTCGTGATCGACAACCGTCCGTTCGCGTTCGCCGCCGGGTGCGAAGCTGGAGGGCTGCTGCGGAAGCGCGGCCAGCACCGCCGCCTGCGCAAGCGTGAGTTGCGACGCGTGCGCCCCGAAATAGATCTGCGCGGCCTGCTCGATGCCATAGACGGGGCCGCCGAAACCGATGCGGTTGAGATAGAGCGTCAGGATCTCTTCCTTGCTCAACGTACGTTCCATGCGGCAGGCCAGCCAAAGCTCCTGCAGCTTGCGCGTGTAGGTGCGCTCGGTGGTGAGATAGAGATTGCGCACCAGCTGCTGGGTGATTGTGGAGCCGCCCTGCGTACTGTCGCTGTTGGCGTTGTGCATTGCCGCGCGCGCGATGGCGCGCAGATCAATGCAGCCGCTGCGCTCAAAGAAGCGACGGTCCTCGACCGCGACGATGCTGTCGCGGATCAGCGGCGGCACCGCCTCGGGCGTGAGTGACGAACGGTCATCGGTATCGAAAAAACGAGACAGGGTGTTGCCTTCGCGGTCGAGAACCACGACATTCTGGGGCAGCAGCAGTGCGCTGCGGTCGAGCGGCGGGGCAGCCCAGACAATGGTGATCAGCAGGGCGCCGAGCCACAGCACCGACCCGGCAAGGAATGCCAGAATGCCGATATGAAGTTGCCGACGCAGGGTGAGCAGCTGCTGCATGCAAAAGGGAGGGAGTATACCCCGTTGTGCCTCACTTTTGCGAGGGGCAAAATCGTCTGTAAAAGGCTTCAGCTAGGGCTAGAGCGCAATCGCATCACCGACCTGCACCCAGGGCTGCTCTGGGGCGGGAGCCTCGGCGGTTCCTTCGTCGACCGTGCGGTGCTCAATGACGATGATCTTTTTGGCCGCATCCTTGCGTGCGCGCCATTCGTCTCCTCCGCCAGCCCACCAGCAACGTGCGGCGGTAATGGTTCCCTTTGCCAATGCGACGATCTGCTCCTTTGTCTGCTGTGAACATGTGCCGACAAACTCCCCCAGTGAGACCGTCTTGATGGTGCTGCCCGACAAGGTCAGGGATACCGATGCATAGGGCTCGCCGTTGTCGCCTGTCCGTGTCTTTTGGAAGATCCAGTGCAGCTTGAAGGGCTTGCGGGAGGATGTGCTGCCTGCGGATGCCGTGATGGCAGAGCTGACGCCTGCAGAAGATGACGGTTGGGAGGATCCGGATGTATCCGTGGAACATCCCACGAGCAGGAGGGCGGCAAAGCCGCAGAGGAGGGTGCGCATGGTGGCTATGCTGTCCCGTGCGGTTCTTACCGTCAATGGAGACCTGCAGAAGAACGAGCTGAAAGGCGACATTCCCTCGTTTCTGCCATCAACCGCAAAAGCGGCGGATTTGCCACAACGGTCACACATTAATGTATCCTTAATGACCGCCTGTTATGGTGTCTGCCTATGCACATCCTCCTGATCGAAGACCAGCAGAAGATCGCCAAAAACATCCAGACTTATCTGGAGCTCGAGCACTATGCCGTCAGCGTGTCGCATGACGGCAGGGAGGGCTTTGAGAAGGCGATGACCCAGGAAGTGGATCTCATCATCCTCGATATCAACCTGCCCGGCATGGATGGATATCTCATTTGCACCATGCTGCGTCAGGCCAAGAAAAACATGCCGATCCTGATGCTCACCGCCCGCGATACGCAGCGCGAAGTGGTGCACGGCCTGAATATCGGTGCGGATGATTACCTGACCAAGCCGTTTGATATGGAGGAGCTGTTGGCGCGCGTGCGCACACTGCTTCGGCGGGGCACCGTGGAACGGCAATCGTCGCTCACGACGGGGGCGATCACGATCGATCCGAACACCAAGACGGTGACACGAGAGGGAAAGCAGGTGCAGCTGTCACCGAAGGAGTACGCGCTGCTGGAGTTTTTGATCCGCAACAAAGGCATCGTGCAGGAGCGGCCGCGCATCATCGAACATGTGTGGGGCGCGCGTGATGACCTGCTGTTTTCCCAGACGGTGGATGTGCATATTGCCTACCTCCGACGCAAACTGGGCAAATCGGTCATCGAGACGGTGCCGGGCAAAGGCTATATGATTCCTGCCGACTAAACGTCCCTCCCCACAGATGTTCAAGAGCATCAGCCGCCGCATCGCCCTCCAGTTCACGGCATTCGTGTTCCTGCTGGTGCTGTTCAACGGTCTGGTGTTTTTGATTGCGGATGTGGAGAACGCGCAGCGCATGGCGCGCAGCCGTCTGATGCGTTCGGCGGATCTCGTCGCCCATCAGGCGCAGATCGTCCTTGAGGGAGGGTCTGCCGCTCTGCCGAAGGCATTACGGGAGCAGATCCGTATCGTGGGTGGCAGCGGGCAACTGATCCATGTGGGTGAGGTGTTCGCCAACGTGCCGTTCATTGCGGACGAGGGCTTTTGGGAAATGAGAGTCGACAACGATGATCGGTACAATGTGGTGACCATCCCGCTGCAAAAGAACGGTGCGATCGAGGGGTATGTGCAGTTGGCCGATGTCCAGCGTATCGGGGCGGGGGATCTGCCCCTGCGGTCGCTCCTCTATGTGCTCGTGAGTATCGCCATTTCCGTCCTGACCTATGCGGTGGGGCGCGCATTTGCCTGGCGCAGTCTCAAGCCGGCCGAACAGGCGATGCGTCAGCTTGAACAGTTCACCCAGGATGCCAGCCATGAGCTGCGCACACCCCTGACCGCGCTGAGCTCGTCGCTGGATCTGGCTCTTAAAACCAAGCAGTACCGCGAGGGCATTGAATCCGCAAAGGAAGACCTGCATCAGGTTTCGGCATTGCTCGAACGGCTCCTCCAGATCGCGCGTCTCGGAGAGCTGGCCGTGGAACGCGCACCGGTCGATGTGAGCGCCGTGGTGGCGCAGGCGGTCGAGCGCTTTAGGCCGCTGGCCATGGAGCACAGGGTGATGCTGAAAGATGCCGTCATGCCAGGAGTCACCCTGCAGGCGGACGAATCGCTGATCAGACAGGTGCTGACCAACCTGCTGGGCAATGCCGTGAAATTCAGCAAACCCGAGGGCGGTACCGTGACGGTCACGTTGACGCATGATGCGCTGAGCGTTGCCGATGAAGGCATCGGCATTGCGGCCAAGGAGCTGCCCCACATTTTCAACCGTTTCTATCAGGCGGATGCGTCGCGCAGCGAGCAGGGATTTGGACTGGGGTTGGCGCTGGCTAAGCGCATTGTCGAGCTTCACGGCTGGTCGATCGGTGTGAAAAGCACCCAAGGGAAGGGCGCAGCTTTTACCATTCGTTTCTCGGCACGATCCTGATCGCGCATGTTAATCGCGTCTTAAGCGACGCCGATTATGCTGCTGTCATCACCATCATTTCTGTTTCCCTTCCTTGCACTATGGACATATCTTTCGACGCTACGAGTGCGCCAAACGCGCAACGGCAGGATGATGCCGCGGAGCGTGAAGCGAAAGACGACAATCTCCACTAGCCTGCGCTGCTAGGGCAGGATTTTCTGCAGGTTGGTGTCGTCGGTCATCATGATGCGGGGCAACTTGTAGAGATCGTCGGCGGCGGTTGCGGCGCGGGGATCCATGATCGTGCCGGTCACATAGCCCGCAGAGGCGGCATGTTCACGGACGGTCTTGTTGTGCGACGTGCCGGGGTAGGCGACGTGGCGCACGGGCTTGCCGAGCAGATCTTCCAGTGTTTTTCTGCTGTTTTGGAGTTCCTTGTCCAGTTCACTCATCGACAGCCCAGTGAGTACGCGGTGGGTAACGGTGTGGGATTCGATGTCCATGCCGTCCGCGGCCATCTCCTTGAGCTGATCGTTGCTCAACAGGTCGCCAACCCCGATGCGCCCGGTGATGACATAGAACACCGCCATGAGACCGTGCTTTTTGAGTGACGGGTAGGCGATGGCGTATTGGCTGGCATTGTTGTCATCGAAGGTGATCACCACGGGTTTTTGCGGTCCCGGTGTGTCGCCTTTCATGATCGACACATACGTATCCAGATCAATGGCGGCGTAGGAGTGGTCATTGAGCCATTGCATCTGCTTCTCGAAGGTCTCGGGAGTAACGGTCATCTTCCAGCTCCAGGTGCTCTTGCCCCAGCCCTGCTGTTTGCGGACATGGTGATACACGAGGATCGGAATCACACGGTCTTTGGGTGCGATGGTGACGGGGGGAGTTTCCGCAAAACCCTTGGGTGCCGGCTTCAGACGCGACAGGCCGTGGGAAGTGGCCGATGACGATGACACCGTCGGTGTTGTCAGCGGGAGAGGACGGGCTTCGCCCTGCGTCGTGCACGACGCCAGCGCAATCGACAATGTGGCGAGAAGGAAGCGATGCTGCATGGCTTCAAGCATACGACAAACGGACACGATGCGCCAAACAGGGCGATGCGCGTGACATCACCCTGTCAGTGGCTTTATGCGGTTATCGTGCCGAGCTGCTGCGCTGCATCATGCCTCCGGGCATCATCCCGCCCGGCAGGGAACCGGATGATCCGTCCGTGCAGCCGGTCTGGCTGCGGCCGAGGAAGATGTGCATCTGCTCCTCGTTGGCGTCGCCCATCATCGATTTGATGCGGTCGTTCATCGATGCATGATTGTCGCCGAGGCGCTGACCCATCACATATTCTCCGATCAGTTCAAAATCGCTGTCGCCCAGATCCGCGCAGGTGACCTGCTTGCCTTGCAGTTGGTCGTAGAGCGCCTTTCCGTCGGCTTCTTCCTGCAACTGTGCCGCTTTCTCAGAGCTGGTCTGTTCATTGCTCGACCAGCGGCCGCCCATCATCCCAAAGGGTCTGTCGCCGAAACGCGCACCATGCATGGCACCCAGGAGCGGGAGTGTCAGCAGACAGACGACGAAACCGCCGCCGACAAGGATCCAGCCCCATTTCCAGAGCAACTTCTCCGAGAGGTGCTTGAAAGCCCAGATCAACAGCAGGATCACGCCGATGCTGATCGAAAGCATTGCAAGCATGTGGACGCCAAAGAACAGGGGGAGGCCAAAGCCGGTGTTGTTCATCATGGAATACATCATGTGTTGTGGAGGAAAAAGAAAGAGAAGCATAGCACAGATCACTGCACATAGCCCCAATCGCGCTGCCATTGCTTCATCTGGTCGATCTCACGCTGCTGTGCGGCGATGATGTCATCGGCCATCTTCAGGATTTCGGGGTGCTTGGCGTATTTTTTCGCGAGTATGGCCATGTCCACAGCGCCCTGGTGATGGGGAATCATGCCCAGCAAAAATGCCTTGTCGAAATCGTCGCCCGTTCTTCCCTCGAGCATGCCGACCATGTCATCCATGGTCATGGACGCATCGTGACGCATGGTACCCATATCATGATTCATGCCCGACATATTGTTGGTCGCCGGCTGGCGCGTGGGTGCCTGCGCTGTCGTGCATGCCGTGAGGAGGAGGGCGCCCGCAAGAGCGAGGCTGGAGGAGATGTTTTTCATGGGAATAGGAAAAGAAAAGAAATAAAAATTCTGTTGCAGGCGGTGTTCACAGGCGCAACACGGTTGTGCTGACCGCGACGGTCAGAGGCGGCGAGTGGCCGCGTTCCTGTATATGCACCGTGATCGCTGAGGGTGGAAGCCCATCGCTCGATGGGTAGGTGATGATGCTGTCGGGGAACGGGCAGAACACGACTGAGGTCGTCGCACTGCTGCGCGTTTGTGACAGGCAGTGGTCGCTGCAGCCCGTGTCCGGAGCAGTCTTTTCATGCGCGCAGTGGTTACAATCGCCGTGATGCATGGCTGTGTGATCGTGTTCCTGCTGCGGCGATAGGGATGCCATGCACAGCGACCCGAGCAGCATGTGGCTGATGAATACGGCGGCGAAGAGCAGTCTGATCTGCATGTCGACAGTGTAATCCTGCTGCGCACCACGACAAACACAAGGAAGACGTGAATCTTCCCTGTCTCACTGTCTCGTGCTGTCGTTCGTACAACTTAGATTGCTACGACGTTTGCGGCCTTGGGGCCTTTCTCACCCTGTTCGACATCGAACTGCACCTGCTGACCGACAGCGAGGGACTCAAACTGGCCGTTGCAGGCCGTGGAGTGGAAGAAGACGTTGGCAGAGCCTGCCATTTCGATAAAACCGAAGCCTTTCTCGGTTTTCGTTTTGATGGTTCCTGTCGCCATAAAAGAAAGTAGGAAGAGTAAAACACCACCCTACTCTTTCTTTCCTCCTTCCACCATGCGCATTTTGCAGATTTACGCGGAATTTTTGGGTTTTATGCGTTGTTGGGAAGGGATATTGGGCGTACGATCAACAGTCGCACATCGCCTCCCTCCCGTTGCCCATGAATCATTCTCCCAAGCACAAAGCATGTTCCGTCGACGGGTGCACATCACCCACGCACGGTAAACAGTTTTGTCATACGCATGCCAAGCTGAAGGGGCAGAGCCTCGCAATACCCGCCGAACAGCGCGCCCGCATGCTCTCGAACTGTTGCGATGCCTTGTGTATCGACGGCACCCGGCATGACTACGGCAAGCAGTATTGCAAGAAGTGCGAGCAACCCTGTTGCTGGCACCTGGCAACGGCGCGCTAAGATGCGGCTTTGCCGTCGTAGGCGTCCTGCAGTTTTTGGATGTCGAGCTTTTTCATCTGCAACATCGCCTGCATGGCACGCTGCGATCGTTCCGGCTTGTCGCCGTTCATGAGTGCGCCCATGCCTGCGGGTACGATTTGCCACGACACGCCGTATTGGTCCTTCAGCCAGCCGCACTGTTCCGCCTCCGGCACTGCCGAGAGCTTGTTCCAATAGGTGTCGACTTCCCCCTGCGTCTCGCAGTTTACGAGCAGAGAAATGGCCTCATTGAAGCTGAATGCGTGCATATGGCCGCTGTCCATGGCCGCAAACCACTGACCCTCCAACATGAACTCGGCAAACATCAGTTTGGCATCGGGTTCCGGTGCCGCTCCGGGCGGATAGGCGGCGGACATGCCGCGCTTGGCATTGCGGAATACCGACACATAAAAATCGATCGCCTCGTCGGCCTTGCCCGTGTTGTCGCCGGTGAACATGAGTGACGGAACAATGAACGGTCGCGGTTCACCCTGGGGGTTGGTGAGGATCAGCTGCCACGACACGCCATACTTGTCCTGGATCCAGCCGTAGCGTTTGCTGAAGGGATATTCCTGCAGCGGCATGAGCGCCGTGCCGCCGGCCGAGAGCTTTGCCCAGAGCGCGTTGAGATGCTCCTCTGCCCGGGCATCCTGCGATGGGTCGAAGTTCACCATGAAGGAAACCGACGGATTGAAGGTGAACAAGGGGCCGGCGCTAATGGCCATGAAGTCGTAACCACAGAGACTGAAGGACATGATGTCGCAGTCGCCGGAGGGAGTGTCGCGGATGACCGAGGCATGCGTCACCTTGGAGCCGTTGCCGAATGCCGCAACGTAGAACTCGGCCGCTTCCTTTGCCTGCTTGTCGAACCAGAGATGGGGGACGATGGTTTGCATGGCGACAGTCTACGAACACATCTTGTCGAATGCACGGGGGTTTTCTATGATTCCCGTCATGCGACTCCTCGTTATGGTTCTCCTCGGCCTGCTGATTGGTGGCGGCATGTACTACGTCATGCTGTCGAACACCGGCGGCATGCAGCAGGAAACGGTGAAGGCGCAGAATGCCGCCCAAGAGGCGGCGGACAACTACCGAAAAAATCAGGAGAAGATGATGAAAGAACTCGGCCAGTGAGCCGCCTTCCATCGATGATCACCGATCGGGCGTTTAGCGTGCAACCATTCGTCCTCCCCACCATGATGCGGGAAAGGCGAGCAGGGCGAGCAGGATGGGGTACCAGGCCTGCGACCAGTCGGGGAGAATGCTGAGGCCTGCCAGATTTGCCGCCACTCCCAACGCACCCAGAATGTTTGCATGGCGCTGCGGATGGTGGGGTGCGAGACGCGCACCGACGTATCCGCCCACAACGGTGTAGAGGGTGCGGTAGGCGGTGGCCAAAAGCAGCATGCCCGTCGACAGCAGTACGCCGCTCATCTGTGCGTCGAAGCTGGGAAACAGCCCGGTCATTTCAAGCACCGTATCCGTTCCGATGGAGAGTGCGGCGCCGGCAGCCACACCGGCGACAATCGCGCCGATGCTGCACAGAAGGGTTTTGATACGCATGGATGAAAGGGGAATTATGCGGTTTTTTCCTGCCATTCCTTGGTGGGCTGCATCATCGACAGGCGGTTTCCTTCGGTGTCCAAAAAGGACACATACATGCCGTAGCCGGGGATGTTCACGGGGTCACCGAGCACGGTGCCGCCGGCATCCTTTACCGCTTTGATCGATGCCTCCAGATCGTCCGTCGCAATGACCAGTGACGGGTGTTCCTTGGGCAGTTCTTTTTTCACATAGATGCCGCCGTTGATGCGGCCGGGCTTTTGGAGCATGCCCTGCGCGTCGGTCTCGCTCGTCTGCACCAGCGTGTAGTCGTTGTTGTCGGCACCGAGCGGGATGCAGTTCCAGCCGAAGGCCTTTGCATAGAAATCTGCACTGCGCTTGCGGTCGGATGAAGGGAGTTCGAAGTGGACGACGGGATGCATGGAAGTCATGCTCGCAGCATAGCGCATTGTGCGCTTGTGGGTTACAGCCGCTTTCGCCGCATCCATGCAATACCCGAGGCCGCCCCGGCAGCCATAACGGCGAGAGAACCGGGGCCGGAAGCCGCAGTGGTGGGCGGCTGTGGGATGACATTGATCGGCTGTAGGGCTGCGATCAGCACTTCTTGCTGCGGTATCGAGAGAGGAGCAGGTGGTGTGCCGGCCATTGGTGCGACCCCGATGGGCGCGGCCAGAGTCGTGGCCGCAAGGGTGCGCAGGGAAGATGTGCAACGTGTCGTACAGTCGGATGTGGGATCGTCCCCGTTGCGGGCTCCACGGTCGCATGCTTCACCGATTTCCACGATGCCGTTGCCGCATATCGGTTTCCATTGCCGCACAGCATCCTGCATTGCGGAAGAGCCGGGTGACAGTTGTACCTGCAAAACAACATCAAGGGGTGTCGACGACACGGAAGCGGAGAAGACTGGAAACGGAGCCACCGGGAGCTGAGGCAGCGAAGTCACTGCCGATAGAATCGACGATATGGACGAAGATTCCACATGCATCGGTGCGGCGGGTTTCATGTCGGGAGCCTTGGATTGTGAGGCGACCGCAGACACGCGCGGTACGGTTGGGGCGGACTGGAGCTGCATGGCAACGGATGACACGGGTGCAATGCTGCTTTGTTGTGCCGATGACGAGAGCGCCGTGACCGGGATTGTCTGTTTGGAGGATGAGGCAGGCTTTTTGATGCATTGTGATGGCTGACCTGCACAGATCCATCCTGTTTCCAACACACAGGAGGCACTGCATCCATCTGCATTGCTGAGATTTCCGTCGTCGCAGGTTTCCCCGGTTTCGATCTCAGCATTGCCGCAGAATTGTTGTGCTGGGACAGAAGAGTGCGATGAACCCGCCGCAACAGTTGCCGCGCTGACAGACGATGCGGTGTTGCCTGTAGCAGGTTTGGTGCATTGGCTCGGCGAACCGGTGCACGTCCATCCCGACTCCACCTTGCATGCGGCGGAACAGCCGTCATTCTGGTAGGTGTTGCCGTCGTCACATTGCTCGGCGCCTTTTTGCTTGCCGTCTCCGCACTGCGCGACGCAGGTTGTGTTTCCACATGTCCAACCGTCTTCCGGTTGGCAATTGCCGCACCCGTCGCCTGTGTTGGTGTTCCCGTCGTCACAGGCTTCACTTCCCACACGTATGCCGTCTCCGCACAGTGTCGCGCATGCCTGTCCTGCCGTCGTGCAGGAGTAGCCATTTTCGATGCTGCACGCAGCGCTGCACCCGTCGCCACTGTTTGTGTTGTGATCATCACAGGATTCTGCTGCGGATTTGGTGCCGTCGCCGCAGACCGTCACGCTGGAGGAAGACGATGACCACGCCGCGGAGGCGGCAAGAGAAGAGGATTGCCCCGCTGCGGACGAAGAAGAACTGGCCATCGGTGTGCCGCACGCGATGGCGGGGTATACGCCGCTTCCATTCTTGTCGTCGAGACCCACAGAAGCTGTCGTGCCCTCGACGAGGTAGGAATAACCGAGATACGGTTGGTTGCAGTCGACATTCGGATTGATAGCGATGCCCTTTGTACGGAATTGGCCGATCGTTGCCTGGTCACATGTACCCGCATACGCAGCCTTGTGTGTGCCACCCTGCGGCAGAATGAGTTGCGGCGACATGGCCGCCTGGATGGACTGGTCGGTGAAGTTGCCCGGACGCAGAAGCTCCAGACCACAACTTGTCGCTGCCGCCGTAATGGTTTCGGGTGTGACGGTCTGGCTGAAGATCACCACCCATGAGCCGTCCGTGTTTTTGCCATAGGATGCAGGAACGGTCGCGCCCACCGCACTTTTAAAGCATGAGATGCGGGTATCGGTAGGGGCGCAGGTTTCCGTTGGGGACTGTTCCGCGTTGTCGGCTGCCGATACGCATCCCTGATCGCCGGGGTAATCGGTTTTTCCATTGCCGTCGTTGTCGGTGCCGTCATTGCACTGCGTGGTATTTCCTTCGTCATCATCGTTCACCCCCGTGCAGCCGGTATCCACACCATCCACCAGCCCGTCACCGTCATTGTCGATCTGGTCGGTGCAGCGTGTGGGGCGTACCGCGGTTGAAACATCCTGTGCAACCATCTTCGACGTGGCAAGCTCCGCGCACTGAATTCCAAAACTGTAATTCCCCGTCACTGTGAAATTTTCATTGCCACTGACACCCTTTGAAGCATATGGCCCCCAAGGTGCCGGACTGGTGCCGGTATCGCAGCGCAACGCGTCGGTGCTTGTCCATGAGACGATCACCGTCGTTCCGCGCGGAACGGCAACCACACCGTCCTGTCCGTTGACGCGCAGATCCACCGTGGGGTTGGCTTCGTCCGTGTCCGAGGCCGATGTGCAGCCTTGGTCGCCGAGATCCGTATTGCCGTCACCGTCATTGTCTTTGCCGTCGCTGCACTCCGGATCGATGGTGCAGGTGGGGCTACAGCCGTCATTGGCCGTCAGGTTGCCGTCGTCACAGGCTTCTGTGCCGCTTTTTCGACCGTCACCGCAGCAGTCCAGCGTGAGCGCATATTGAAAATTATCGAGCATCAGACCCACATAGGTGATCGTCTGCAGCCGCGCGACATCGCCTTTGGTGAATCGGACATACCCGTCACTGCCGGCGCTGATCGTCTCGATGAGAGCGCCTGCTGCGTTGTAACTTTCAAAGTACGTGTTCGGAGCCCAAAAACGGATGCTGGATCCCGGAGCGGTGACCGCACGGGCGACATTGGCAGGGTCTTTGAATGTGATGGTAAACGTGACTTCGGGATTTGATTGCCCCGTGGGAACAGTCGAAAGTATTTTTGTCGAGAGTGCCGGAGCCGTGGCGCCAGCGGGCAGGGGAGTGGGGGCGGGGTTGTGGCAGCCCAATGTCTGACAATTGAGCGCGGGCATCGCCGTCGTCAGGTATGTCACGGCTTCCATAGTGGGTGTTTGGGCAAACATCACACCGCTGCCGGGCACGATCAAGAAAGGACCGCCGCGCGCAGACCCCATGTTGCCGTACATGTTGATGAGATTGTTGGCATCCCGGTAGGGCGCCCCGTAGCCGTTGATGAGCGGAAGGGTGATGCCGTCCTCCGAAAAGGTCAGCGTGGTTCCGGGGCTTGCGCAGGTCAAAACCGGCTGCGCGGATCCAAATAGTCCGATGCGTGTTGCACCCCAAACACTGAGTGCAGTTGCGGCAGTCAGCCCGATGGTGAGCGGCAAAGCCCTCAAGCGCATGGATACTGCGGATTCTATCAGTTTACCGTGCGTTAGGGCAGTCGATGCATCATTGCCTCCACGTCACACTGGTCGATGTACTCTTTTACCGTGCGGTAGAGCGCAGTGCGCTGGTGTACAGCAAGATCCTGCCCTGCATAAGGCTCCAGCAAGGCATCGATTCCATCCAATTTGCTGCAAAGCGCTTCAAACGGGTCGACATATCCCTCCACGACACGCTCGCCAAACAGTTCGCGCTCCGCGCATAGCGTGCGGATCTTTGTCACAAATTCGCGGATGTTTGATACGGGAATGCGATCGGCATGTGCCGTGAAACGCTTGATGTGTTCAATGCAGGTGCGCGCAGCCTGGAATTTGCCGATGACGTGCATTTTGACCGCCTGCTCCATCGCTCCGTTGCGGTCGCGCATCGTGAGTGTTGTATGCAATGTCGCATGCTCCCGCAGCAGACGTTGTGCGTAGGTGCGCAGCGGTTCGAGTGTCACATGCGAGAGTGCCGAGGGGTCGCCGAGATGTCCTTCCACCCCGCGGACATTTGCTCCGAGCTGCACAGGATTCATTGCCACTGAGGCATTGAAGAGTGCGAAGCCGTTTTGCAGGTGTGATGCCCCGGATGCAAAATCCTGACGGAACTGTTTGAGGCAAAGCTCCTGTTCGGAAATTTTGCTGTGCAACACCATGCGGTCCTGTTCGTTGAATCCTCCTTTCGGATACAGCTCCCGGAAGCGCCGCTGCAGCTCACGCACGGCGGCGACCATTTTCGTCATGACGGCGGAAATATTTTCGCGGCCGCTTTTGTCGGTGAGAGTGATGCTGCCTTCCAGCAGGTCATGCGCACGCACTTTGAAACGGTTTTCGCAGGAGCGCAGCGCATCGGTCACCGCAGAAAGCAGCTGGATGCTAGCATCGCGCAGTTCACCCTTGCGCTCTTCGGTCACCCCTTTGCGCCAATCGCGGTTGAGAAGGCGGTTATGGGATTCCAGTCTTTGCTTCATGCCGCTCAGCGCATCCATCTCCGTGTCGTAGAGTTTGCGTTCATGATCGGTTTTGCGCAGCGCCCCATAGGCGCTGGAAAAGTGCTGCACAACCCTGTTGCGGGGCGGTTGGGGAGTTCCTTTTTTCCCTGCGGGCTCACCTCCTTCCTTTTCACGGACATAGAGGATGGTGCCGATGAGTGCCGGGTCTATCGCGGGTGCATCCGGGTATCGGGTGCTGGTGTCGGGTGGCGTGTCGCCGATTTCCAACAGACGATGATGGCCGTCTTGGAGGGACGTCGTCGATTCCCAAAGTTTTTTCAAATGGGTGACGGCGTCGCGCTTCTTTTTCAGGCGATCGAGCGGTTGACCGCGATCATTCGCAAAATCACACAGGCCAAGCGTCTGCGCGAGGTCTTCGGGGATGCGGTCGGGGCTGACAAGACATCCCTGCAGGCTCAGGGTGTTAAAATCGACGGCGCCGAACTCCACCGTTCCCGACGCATCGATCGTAAACGGCGGGGTGATCAGTTGTTCCTCACGGCAAAACAGTTCCTGGAATCGCTTGAAGCGCGAGTTGGGCATGCGGTTCCACACATAGAAACGCAGTGCTTTGCCCTCGAGATGCATGAGCGGGTGTGCGTGCACCTCGCGCAGCAGCACAAAATCCCGGTGCCATGCCTCCACGCCGTAGGCCTGTCGTTGATCCTGACCTGATGCAAGATGTTCCAATTCGGCGCGCTGATCCAGCAGTTCGCCGATCCGTCTGCGCTGCCGTGCCGTTGCCCCTGTGACCGATGCGGTCGGCGCAGGACGCAGGCGATCAAGCGACGCATCATTGCGGTCACGCAGTTGGTCGAAGGTCAGAGTGGAGAGCGTCATCGCTGGAAGAATACTAGAACGCCGATGCTTTAAAAAGTCAAATAGCACCGAAAATCGTTGCCGGATCCCTGTTTGGATAATTGACAAAAATACTAATAGTTTTATAATAATCAACCATGAGTCTTGGTGTTCACGATTCTCCGGGAAGTGATGCTGTGCCCGTCATGGGCGCTTCACAGACTATCGAGAGTTTTACCAAGTGGCAGCCGTCAGTGTTTTTCATTGGCAGGAATGGCGATCAGAACATCCCGTTTTGGAAATTCCTGCGCCAGGAACGTCAGCGGCAGCAACTCTCATGGGGAGAGATGGAAGTGCTCTGCGGCGTAAGCCGACTTACGCAGTACGCCTGCCGCAATTCCTATGGCCACCCCAACGAGCCGCCGCAAGAGGCGTTTGAGAGGATTATCCAAGGGCTCGGATATGCCAAAGAGGCATTTCGTTTGGAGCGGTCATTGCGATCGCCGCAGCGCGGCAACTTGGAATACGATGATGAGATCTGCAGAATCGGCGAAGCCATCCGTGCGCAAAACGCGGCCAATCATGCGGCAGGGAAGGGTGATCAGTTGCTCTCGTCGTCGTTCATGCAGAAGGTGTCTGGCCAAAATTTTTTCAATCAATTCGGGTACACCCTTCCCGAGCGCATGCAAATTCTTACCGATCTGCATGCCGCCGGGTACACGGAGGTGAGGTTGCAAAATCAGAAGCAGAATCGCGGCAAGACACGAAGGCTGTCGCCCCTGGAGCGTTTTTTGATGGAGGATGCACTGGAGCCGCATAAGGCGCTCAAGGCGCAAACAGGAGAAGTGAATATCGCTGCCGCAGTGCGCACGGTGCAGGAGCATCTCGAGCGTGTGCGTGAGGGCGTGCACGGGCGGCTGTCGACAATGCGCACCCGACAGGAGATACCGGAGCCCGATGCGTTTTACCTTGAGAAGCGCTCGACATCGTCGACCACACATCATGTGTATGTGCTGATGAACAAGGAGTTGCCTGAACAGCGCACAAATGTGAGCCCCGAGCCGAATGCGCCTTTGGTGTTGAAAAAGACGGAGCAACAGCTGCAACGCGAAGAGCAGGAGGTCGATGCTGAGCCAAAACCTCCTGTGGATCCGGAGCCTGTCTTGCCTGAGGAGGAAGAGCTGCCGTCGCCCGAGCCGGAGATCACCGAAGAAGCCCCGCAGCCCCAAGGGTATCCGGAGTTGGATGATCCGATTGCGCCGATCGTTGCCCCCGATCCCGACCATGAACGACGCGCGCTGTTTTTGGCGAACGCGCCCTATGCGCACCAGGCGATCATCGCCTACCTTATGGAGCCGGCGCACTACAAAGCGCTGCTTGGCGATGATGTGGTGCTGATCAATGTCGATTTTTCGCAGGATTCCACCCCGAAAGAGCTGTTTGAAGCTCACAAGGAACGGTTGCAGCACGTACAGCCCGGCGCAGAAGACATGGAGGTGACGGGTTTTGTGGACGGCTGGCTGCGCTGCGACATGATTTTTAAATCCCCGCGGGGCTACACCGTGGTCGAGGTGAAGCAGTACGCCGTTGATAAGGAGAAATATCCCAACGCACAGAAGGCGCGTCAGCAATTGGCGTCATATGGCGGTGTGTTGGGCGATAACGTGAAGCATTACAACATGGTGCATTTCGATCGCCCCAGTCTGCCCGAGGATGTGCGTGGTGCGTTGGCCGCCTTTTCGATCCAGGAAGATCTGCGTGCCTATCTCGAGCTGACCGACCGGTTGGCCATCGAGCTCGATCGCGACGAAGTGATGGCATTTGCCGCTGGCCTCACGCCGCCCATCCTGAGCGAGGAGCCGTCGCTGGCCAACAATCATCCTGCAGAAGAAGAAGTACCCGTACCCGAACCGGAGACGGAACTGCCCCTGCCCGAAGTGCCGGTGGTTCCCGAGACAGCAGCCCCAGAGGTGCCGGCAAGCGAGCCCGTACATACTGACATTGTGTCGGAGCCCCAAGAGAAGCCGCATTTCCCGGAGCCCGATGACCATGGTCTTGCGAAATATGAGCGCAAAAAGGGTGCCGGTGATGTGATCATCGACGCCATTCAACAGGCGATTTCCCATGTGCCGATCCTGCGATGGGATTCCCGCAACGAGGCGGTGGAAAACGAGATCGGCGATCAGCTGGTGGTGTATACCGGGCAGCGCCTGCAGCACGCATTGCAAGAGGGCTTTGAGCGCGGCGTGGTGGTGAAGGGGCGCGTGGATCTGTGGAAATACAAAAACCTCATGCCCAACAACGTGAGGCACGCCCTGTAGGGATCAGCGACTACAGGTAAATCCGAACCGTTTGAGCAAACGATCGTTCACTCGCGTTAGCATTTTTGCATCGTTTGCAAACCATTTGCGTACGCGCTCGCAGGTGCGCAGCTGCAGATCCTGCGACATGGATTCCGTTTTGTTTGGCGTCCCGGTTGCCGCAGGATGCGTTGTCGTTTGGCTGCCAGTCGGCGAGGAAGCCCTGCGTGAGCCGCCTCCGCTCCCTCCGTTGCCCGCCACCTGTGATGGGCCACTGAGGCTGACCAGCAGGGGGGTTCCATCGGCTAGGTTGCCTGTTTCATCGTACGAGAAAAAACTGTAGTAGTAGGTGCCGTAGCCGCGATCCGTATCCACAAAACTCGTGCCCGATGTACCTGAGCGAACCTCTTCACCGTCTTCCACTGTGGCGGGGTAGCCCGAGAGGGAGCGACGAATCATAAAGGAGGCAAAATCGCCGTTGGCCGGCAATGCCCAACGCAGCGTGATGTCGTTGTCGGCTGTTGTGGCGGTAAACGAGCCGGGCGCATCGGGAGCCGTGGTGTCCGTGTCGCCAATGAAATCGGGGAATGTCCCCGTTGTTTTCCATACACGCTCAAAATCCCAACTGGCGAGTGGCTCGTGCGTTTTGTAGGAGAAGAACGATGCATCATCGTCGATGATCGTGCAATCGGTCTCTTCGGATGTGTCATCGAAGTGGACACAGGTGTCGGGAGTGGAAAGGGTGTTGTTGTATGCGGAATTGACGATGGAGCAGCCCTCTCCTTTGTACCATGTCAGTGAGCCGATGCTGGATTCTCCACCATGAATGCTTCCGCTGAAGAACCCGTTGGTCAAAATGCAGCTGTTGGATGCTCCGTCATTAAACATCGTGCCGAAAAGCCCTCCGGTTTGATCGATGCCCGTAATCGTCGCATCCGCATAGGCATTGGTAACGGTGTTTGGGCCGTAGATGGTGAACAGGTTGCCGGCAAGACCGCCCGCCCAGGTGTCGGCATCGACCGTGCCCGCATAGGCGATGTTCATGGCGGTGGAATCACGCATGCGACCTAACAACCCTCCCACCTCGTATCTGCCAGCGAGCGATCCGCTCATGACATACGATCCGCTCATCGTGCTTTCCAGAAGGAATCCGACAATGCCTCCCTGGTAATCCCTGCCCGAGACGGTGAGGTCGCGCGCGCGGATGTTCGTGATGGTAGTGTCTGTATTCGCGAAACCGACAAGTCCCCCAACATCATCTCTTCCTGAGATGTGGATGTTATCGAGCCGGAGATTCTGGATGGTTGCCGCATCGGTGGCACCGAAGATGCCGATGTTATCGGTGCTTCCGCCTACGATCGTCAGATCACTGACCGTGTAGTTTTGCCCGTTGAACGAGCCGGCGAACGGTGAACCGAAATCACCGATCGGCGCAAATTCCACCCCTTCACAGCTGAAGCTCGCCGTAAGCCTGTAGCTGATGTTTAAGTTGTCGTTGATGGCCTGCAGCTGGGTGCAGTTGCTGATATTCACCAACCCATCAGCAAACACGGGGACGGTCGACATGCACAGCATGGAGAGTCCAAGTGCGATTGCTTCACCGAAATGGAACGTAGGAAAGCGCATGTGACCGTCGCACTGTAACGGCTGCATCGCCTGACACAAACGACTCAAGATTGTTAAGTCGCACAAAATGTATTCGTGCATTACCCAAAAAATGCGATGCAGCGAGCAGCACATGTGGTATGCAAAAGAAGTGTGCATCGCTCGGCTCATATCCATGTCGCCTTCGCCCATGGCGACACTGTTCGGATCGATTAACTGCCGCACGTAAATCCAAGCCGCTTTTGCAGGCGCTCATTCACGCGTTTGAATGCATTTTTGTCTGTTGCGTAATGCTTCGTGACGCGCTCACAGGTGCGAACCTGCAGTGAGGTCTGCATCGTTTGTGTTGTCATGGAAGGGGATTGCCGTGAAGCCGACGGGTGCGACTGACTTGTTGTTCCGTGGCTGCCCCCGCTTCTGCCTCCCCCGCCTCCTCCGCCTCCAGAGCTGTCTACGGCGGTGACTGTTGCCGAAGCTTGGGCGGCCAGCGAGACATTCCCCGTCTCGTCAGTGGCGAAGATACTGTAGTAGTAGGTGCCGGTTCCGAGATCTGTCTGCGTTGCGGACGTTGCCACAATGTCACTGACGAGCGCACTCCCGTCGGTGATGCTTGTCGGATAGGCCGAGAGCCCGTAGCGGACGGTGATACCCGCGAAATCGGCATCCACAGGATTCGTCCAATGAAGCGAGACATCGTTTCCGGAAACGGTTGTCGTGAATCCGGACGGGGCAGAAGGGGGAGTCGTATCGATCCTGAAGGTAAGATATGCGGGCGCAGAGTAGTTGTCGTTCGTATCCTTTGCGAAAATCGTGTAGTAGTACGTGCCGTCGGCCAGCGGATACACATCCCACGACGTGTCAGGCAACCCTGTCACCACGGCAGATCCCCCTCCCGCCGATTCGATGTATGCAGATGTCGAACCGTAGATAGACACCGAAGCAAAATCGCCATCGGTCGGATTGACCCAGGACAAATGGACAGCATCGCCGCTGGCGGTTCCGGAAAAATCAGTGGGGGAATCCGGCGGAACGCTGTCGTGCAGCCAGGCAAGCAACGGAAACGCGCCATCCTGCTCTATCCACGTATCCGGAAAATCCCAACTTGCGAGCGGTTCATTGGCGCTGTCATAAAAATAGCTGATCGTGTCGTTCTTCTTGGTGCAGGGCGCGGAACCGCTCAGGATATCGCCGATACAGTCACTCGTGTTGTCGCCGGTGGCGTTGTAAAACGCATTGGACAGAGAGACGTTGACGGTACGGCCAATGAGACCGCCGGCGCCGTGCGCATAGTGATTGGACGATGCTCCGGTCGCAAAAATATTGCTGATGATGACCGCATCGGTGAACGATGCGGCCCAGCCGATCGCCCCTCCCGCCCACAGATCGGCACTCACGGAGGTATCGGCAAACGCATTGGTCACGGTGATCGTCTGCCCCCACTCGCCGTCGATCATCCCGATGAGTCCGCCGACAAATGTGGCACCCGTATTGTGAATGGTGAGATTGCGTGCGCTTGCGTTGCTCAGAGTGCCGCCGCGCATCGTACCGACGACGCCGCCCACTTCCTGTGTACCGGTCACCGTGCCGCCCGAGGCGGACACCTGATCCATCGTTCCGGCTTTGATCATGCCGGCAATGCCGCCGGCCGGGTAACTGCCGCTGACCGTGAAATCCGCCACCGACACCTGCGATACAGAACCGCCGTTCATTGTGCCGATCAGCACCCCGCTTCCCGCTTCGACACCCGTGAACAGCACGTCACTCACGGTTCCGCTGAATTGCTCAAAGAGCGAGGAACCGTTGATCGACAGATTGCTGATCGTATAACCGTTTCCCTCCAGCGCTCCGGAGAAATTTGCCGCCTTTCCCACCGGCGTGAACGATGTCCCCGTGCAGTCGATATCATTCTGCAGGACATACCGCCTGTTGAGATTGTTGATCATGTTCTGCAAGCCGGTGCAGTCGGTGACATTCACTGTCACCATTCCATCAGCGAACACAGGCACGGTCGACATGCACAGCATGGAGAGTCCAAGTGCGATTGCTTCGCCGAAATGGAACGTGGGAAAGCGCATGTGACCATTGCACTGTAAAGGCTGCATCGTTTGCCACAAACGACTCAGCGTTGTTGAGCACGATGAAATGTGTTTCGCATTTATTCCGGCAGAACTTCAGCAAAAGTTCGCTATTCTGATCTGCGGAAGGTTGGGAACTGGGGGATTTGCATTTCAGGAAGCTCGGGCATCTCGGGCATCTCTATTTCAGGAAGCTCAGACAACTGTGGAATGTTTATTCCTGGCATTTCCGGCAATTGAGGCATCTTTGGATGTAAGACCGACCCGACATTCGAGCGTAGCAGCCCAGCTTCGCGCATCAGTGTGGGAAGTGCACCGAGCACCTGCTCTCCCGTACATTCAACGCTCTTGTCATAGCGAAAGTTGACTTCAGTTTGGCCGGCGCGAGACGGAGTGTTGCTCATATGCATAGGCAAGAATGTGGCTCCCCCGCCTGGATTCGAACCAGGGACCTTGTCGTTAACAGCGACCTGCTCTACCGCTGAGCTACAGGGGAATGAGAGATTTCATGGAAGGGAACCCTCCGGGTTTCCTTCCATGGACCATCCTTCCGGCAAGGTGTCGCTCCAGATGGGCAGAGCCCGTCTTCGCGACGTTCCTTACAAAAGGATCTGTGTGGTGAAAGAGCCCGCAGAGTCTACCAAACTCTTGGGGTGGTGCAATGCGGTTATTCTACGTGAACCTGCACATCCTTGCGCATTTTGACGTTTTGCATGAATAGGGCGAGCACCGCCCCCGTGATCACCAGCACCGTGGAGGCAAAAAACACGGTTTGGTAGCCGTCGATCTGGCCTTTGAGGGTAATCAACGAGATAAATTCCCTGTATTGCTCCGGTGTGGTGCCGTGAAAGGAGCTGTAGGTATTGATCTTCAGGATGCTGCGTTCGGTGGCGTTGGTCAGCAGTGTGCCGAAAACCGCCACGCCGAAGGCACCAGATACGTTGCGTACCAGCGCCAGCACCGATGATGCGGTGCCGATCTCTTCCTTGGGCACGGCCGATGCGATGATGTTGGTGCGCTGCGCCATGCCAAAACCCATGCCGAATGCCATGATTGAGAGCGGTAGCATGATGTCGACGGCGGTGGAGCGCGCATCGACACGTGTGAAGAGGAACAGCCCCATGCCGGCCACCAGGGTGCTGGCGGCGATCACATATTTCGGCTGCACCTTGCCCGTCAGCCTGCCGCCGATGGGTGCGGCGAACATCAGTGCAATGGCCATTGGCACGAAGAGTAGACCGCTCTGGGTGGCGTCGTAGCCGAGGAAGGTCTGTGCGAAGATGGGGACGAGGAAGATGGAGCCCATCATGCCCATGAAGATGATGAAGTTGTTCATCAGGGTTTCGGTGAACACGCGGATCTTGAAGAATTTGAGATCCACCAGCGGCTCGGGGTGGTGGTTCTCGATGTCGATGAACCAGGCCATGCCCAGCACGGCCACGATGTAGCACAGGTTGCTGCCCCACGACGTCCAGCCCCATTCCGAGCCCTTGTCGAGCACCAGCACCACGGCGGAGATCGCCGCGCCGAGCACCACGGCACCCAGCACATCGAAATGGTGCGACACCTTTTTGCTTACGGATTCCTCGATGTAGGCGGCGGCCATGAGCATGCCCACGATACCCACCGGGAGATTGATGAGGAACACGGCGCGCCAGTTGAAGTGGTCGATGAGCGGTCCGCCGATAAGCGGTCCGAGCACGGCCGATGCCGCGAATGCCGATGACCAAATGCCCAGCGCCTGACCGCGCTCCTTGTCGGTGGGATAGGTGACACTGAGGATCGCCATGGCCGTGGGGTAGTCGGCACTGCCGGCGATGGCCTGGATCACACGGAAGAAGATCATCGACGGCAGATTCCACGCAAAGCCCGCGAGCACCGAACCGACAATGAACAGGCCGAAGCCGAGCATGTACACCTTCTTGCGGCCGATGGTGTCGCCGAGCTTGCCCCAGATGGGCACGAAGATGGCGTTGGCAAGGATGTAGGCGGTGGCGATCCACCCTGCCGAGCTCACGGTGATGTGAAAGTCGTTGATGATCTTGGGCAGCGCAAGGTTCACGATCGTCTGGTCGAGGCGCCCGAGGAACGTGCCGATGATGACCGTCAGCAGGATAAGGTTTTTGCTGACCGGCCGTTTGACGATCGCATGCGCCTCCATGCTATTTGATGATCCACACACGGGCGGACATGCCGTTTTGGAAACGGACGCCGTCGACCTCGTCATACCGGATCTTCACATCGTACTGCTTGATCTCGCGCTTGTCGGAAATGTTGAACACCACGTCGTTGCTGCGTTTGGTGGGGCTGACCGATTCGACCACGCCCGGGAACGATGTGGAGCCGAAGGCATCGAGCGTGAAGAGCGCCTTTTGCCCGGCGTAGATGTCTTTGAGTCCCTTGTCCTCGTCGATGCGCGCGACCACCCGCAGTTCCTCGGGCTGGATCATGGTGACGACGGGTTGCCCGGGCTGGTAGGGGGCGCCAATGTCGCCCTTTACGTCCACGGCAAGGCCATCGACCTGCGCGTTGATTGTTTCGTCGCCCACCCAGGCGAGTGTCTGCGATGCACGAATGCGCTCTCCCTCGCGCACATACACGCGCTTGAGCACGCCGTGGCTTTGGGGACCGAGAGCGATGAGAGGGGCTTCGATTTCGGCCTTGTCGGTGTAGACATAGCGGCTTTCATAGATCACATAGAGCGTGCCGAATACGATGGTGAGCGCTGTGGCGCCGCCCAACCACGTCAGCAACATGCGGCGGCGGGAGGGAGCGGCGGCAGTGGGGGAATCAGTCATGGGAAGAAGGGGAATCGGTATGCGTGAGCAACAGGGAGAAGATGCGCGCCAGCTCCTTTTTGTCGGCGGAAGAGAGCGGGGCGAAGATCTTGTGCAGCACGAGCTGTTTGAGCTTCTTATTCTCCGTCAGCACCTTGCCTCCCTGCGGCGTAAGCAGCAGGCGCACCATTTTGCGGTTGGTCTTGTCGGCGTTGCGTTTGACGAATGTAAGGCGGACAAGACGATCGACGAAGACGGTGGCGGTGGAGGGCGACACGTTCATATGCGACGCAAACTCCGACATGGTCATGCCGGGGTGCTCCTGGATGAATGCCAGGGCATGCAATTGCAGGGGGCTCTGGTTTTTGCCGCACTGACCCGACATTTCCCTGCGGATCAGGCGCCCGAGCTCCATGGTCATGCCGGCGATGTCGTCCTGGTGCTTCATAGTTCGTAATACGAAATATTGGAAAGTAAAACTACACAGGAAACACGTCAAAGTCAAGACACCTGGAACGTGACGAAGCATTGTCAGGCCTTCGGTCTGAGCAGCACGATCTGTCGTGCCACAAACTGGTCGGGGCGCTTGTAGAGCAGGCTCTTATAGACCGCCACATCGGTGCTCACGCCCGGGGGCAACACCGGCTCGTAGCCGCAATCGGCAATGGTGCGCCATACCTTTTCCAGCATCACGGGGTCGCCCGAGCCCACCCAGACCGGGAAGGTACAGACGATCGGCACGCCGGGCAGGGTCTTGGCGGCATTCTCGATGAAGGCTGCCTCCACCTTTTCGGCGATCGATTTGTGCGTGGCGATTTCCTTGAGGGTGGGTTTCTTCTGCAGCGATTCGCCGAGTGTGGTTTCGGTGACGACCACATCGGGCAGCTCCTTGAGCTCAAAAGGCTTGGCGGCATCCTGTTTCCAGAGCGTGGAGGCCACATCGCGCTTGAGGATGCTCCATTCCTTGCGCATCCAGTCGAGGTTGCGCTCGGCGGAGTTCACGGCTTTCAGCGACGTGTCGGAGCCGAGCACCGGCCACCCGCGGAGGATCGCTTCCATCAGCACTACGCCGCTGCCGCAGAAGGGGTCGAGCACCGTGAGTGGGGCTGGCTTCTTGGGCTTCTTCTCATCTTTGGGCTTTTTGCTTTCGACCAGCCACTGGCCGAAGTTGAGCATGACCTGCGCCAGTTTGGGCGGCAGCATGCCGATGTGCATGTCGCGTGCGGGCTTTTGGATGTCGCGCTTGGTGTAGCTGTTGGGGTCGTGTGCGCTGATCGTCTGACCCGCCCACACCCAGTCATCGCGCTTGAGCAGTACGATCTCGCAGCCGTGCTTGCCCGAGAGCAAATCGAGCTCGTGGATCAGCACCGTGGCGGCAGGCACCGTGTCGGTTCCCACGTAGCGTGCGGGCTTGCCTGCCTTGCGCAGCGCGTCTTTGCAATCGCGGTAGAGGCGGTGCACGGTCATTTTATCCAGGCCGTCGCAGCGCAGGCTGAAGGTCACTTTGCCTTTCACATCGGCCACGGTGTCGCTCAGTTGCTTGGGGATGTTGTTGAAGTTGGGGCTGGGTTTTTCACTGAGCTCTTTGGCCAACAGCATCGTGCCGCCCCAGGTGGGCAGCATCTTGGGGTCGATCTTTTCGGGGACATCGAAGATCGCCACAAGGTTGCCGATCTTGCGGGTCACCTTGAGACCGGGGAGCACCGCCTGCAACTCGGCAATGCTGATGTGGGGTTGATGGCCGAGGAAGGCGCAGTAGGAAGGCATTGGCGCACAGCATAGAGTGCCCGGGCGCGACTGCACACTTGACGGAGCGGGCAGTCGGTGTGGGTCTAGCGGTCGCCGCGGTGAGCGAATCGTTGCGCGAGGAGCAGCGTAAGGAGAAGCACGAGCAGCGGTGTGATCTGCACAATGCCGCGGCCGAAGCCCGTCTGACGCACTGCTTCGGTGGCGAGTGAAGTGAACAGATAGATGGCGATCTGTGCACATACGGTCAGCCCGCAGAAGGCTGCCAGCAGCCGAACAGGCCATAGGCGCACGGTATGGCGCTCCACCACGAGCAGTACGAGCAGCACGGGGAAGAGCAGCAGCCAGTTGCCCTCGAAGAAGAAGTGGATGAGCACGGCGCGCAGTACATCGGGTTCGAAGGTGAGGCCCAGCCCCGTGACCGCCTTGGCATTGCCGAAGGTCAAGCCGTGCGACCACTTAAACAGCAGCCACGGCACCAGTACAGACAGCGCGGCAATCACGGCGAATCGCAACGTCTTGCGGTCGGTCTTGTGTCGCCACAGCACCCACAAAAACGCGAGGAGGAATGCGCCGCCGTAGATCAGCAGACCTTCGTTTTTGGTGAAGGGCAACAGGGCGCCGAACACGGCGCTCAGTCGGAGGAAGGCGTTGCGCTCGGTGGCATGCTCCGCGCGCTCGGCGGCGAGCAACAGCGTGAGTGCGGCGGTGATGTGTGCGGCCAGGAAGATATCGGCGTAGGCATTGGTGCCGTGGAGCAGCACAAACGGCAGACTGATGAACAGGTAGAGGCCGAGCAGCGACCAGCCCACCGGTAACCAGCGGCGCAACGCTCCGTAGAGCACCGCGATCACCGCGAGATACCACAGCACATGCACGCTGTTAGCCAGCGGCTCGCTCCAGCCGCCCGCGACGGTGACGAGCGTGGCCTTGAGCAGCGGCACGGCGGGCGGATACGAACTGATGTCGGGCGTGACGCCCTTGGGCAGCGTGAGAGAGAACGCATGCTCATGGGCAAACACCTTGGCACGCATGTTCCAGTTGGTCAGTGTGTCGTCGAAGTAGGGCGGGGTGAGCGCGAAGGTGACGCCGAGGAACAGGATTTTGGCTGCACAGAGGGCTCCAAGAGCCCAAGCGACAATGCGTTGCCAGCGGGTCATGTGGCCGCGAGGGGCGAAGGGATGACCGGAGGCATCCTCAGGTTTTTGCTTGAGCAGCAGGAACACGGGCGGCAGCAACAGGAGAAGCATCAGCATGCCGATGACCATGCGCGACAGCGGCGCACCGCATAGCAGCACCACAAACAACACGAACATGCCGCCGGTGGTGCCGAGGAGGAACCCGAGCGCGCTGCGTTCGAGATGCGTCAGCACCGCCACCTTGCCTTCGGCCAGACGCACCCAGGCCTTCCCGGCGAAGGTGAGCGGCAACAGGCACAGGAAGAACGCGAGGGTTGTCATCGGGTTTGGAAGAGGAAGGTGTGCGGTTGGAATTCCTGCACAATGCTGCCCGGCGCCGACACGGGAGTGCCGTTTTGCAGCAGGCGCCCGTCGGCGCCAAGGGTGATGGTGGGGTCATCGAACACGATAAAATGCGTGATGCCCTCATCGGCGTTCTTGGGCACGACGGGCACCGAGGGATAGGTGAAGTAGCGGATGTTGCCCATGATCGGCCACGGGGAGAGCAGCCCGTATTGCGGTGTCTGCTGCAGCCACGGCGTGCTCTGTTCCATCGTGCGGTAGTAGTGCAGACGGTCGCGGAACACGCGTTCGGCGGCAGGCTTGGAAAGATATGTCCGCCAGTCTTGCATGCCGTAGCCCACCAGCTCCGCACTCATGCGCAGGTCAAACAGCACCCACAGCCCGCACACCACGGAAACAAGCAGCAGCGATGCTTTGGCCGTGTGCCCCTTGATGCGCAGCACCCACCAGGCGGCAACTGTGAGAAGAAGCAGCGCGTAGACAAATCGCATGATGGAGACCGATGTGGGCGGTTGGCCTTCGTAGGTGTGCAGATATTCTTCCGGTGTGAAGGCGATCAGCGGTCCCCACAGAAAGTTGATGGAGAAAATCTGGAAGGTGTCGGTGTGCAGCACACTGCGCGCCGCCCACTGCAGGCGCTCGAGGAAGGTGTAACGGATCAGAGTGAGATCGACGAGCGTGACATCGGCGCCCTTCGGCAGGCCGAACCCGATGCGGGTGGTCAGCGGATTCCACTGCGCATACTGCGTCAGATCCACACGGGTTTCCTTGGGTTCGGTGCTGGCAGGGATCACGACCGGCAGTCGCACCATGGCGCCGCCGTCACCGTCGCTTTCCCACAGGAACACCGCTTCCACCGGCCGCGGGGACACGGTGGTCACGGAAAGCGTGTGCGCACCAAACGTGGTGGGGAGCGTGGTGCGGATGGATCCGTCGCTCGACGCGCGAATGTGGATGCCGTAGGGGGTTTTCTGCGCGTCGCCCGCCGCCCAACCCTGGCCTTCCCACCGGCCGGCCACTTGGCCTTGGAAGTTGTAGTCGAGCGTCTGCGCAGCCTGCACACCGAGCGGTGCACAGAAGAGGAGGAGCCCGAGGAGAACGGCGCGTTTCACGCGTGGATTGTACCGCCCTTTCAGGAAACGGCACCAGCCACAGAAATCTCGCTCGATCCACCGCTGACCACCGCTTTGATGCGGCGGACGCCTGCGGAGGAGCTTTCTTCTTTCTGGATGGTGAAGTGCCCCAGCATCCCCGTGCGCGCCACGTGGGGGCCGCCGCAGATTTCCTTGCTGAACACCGGGCCGTCGCCGATCTTGCCGGTGCCGGCCACCGCGGCATGGGCATCACCCATCACATAGACTTTCACCTCGCTGCCGTAGCGGTCGTCGAACACGCCGATGGCGCCTTCGTTCTTTGCGCCTTCGACCGTGGTGACGTGGTAGGTGACGGGCAGGTCGGCGGCAATCGCCTCGTTCACCAGCGTTTCGACTTCTTTGATCTGCTCCGGCGTCATCTTGTCACTGTGGTTGAAATCGAAGCGCAACCGCTCCGCAGTGATGTTGCTTCCTTTCTGCCCGATGTGGTTGCCCAGCACGCGGTGCAACGCGGCGTTGAGCAGGTGCGTGGCCGTGTGCAGCTTGGTGGTTTCGGCGGAGTTGTCGGCAAGGCCGCCCTTGAACTTCTGCTCGGCGCCGGCGCGCGAAAGATCCTGGTGCTCCTTGAACGCCTTGGCAAAGCCCGCTTCATCCACGGTCATCCCGTGCTCCTGCGCCACATCGCGCGTGAGCTCGATGGGGAAGCCGTAGGTGTCGTACAGGTGGAACGCGGTAAGGCCGTCGATCGACTTGTCCGTGGCTTTTTCCACCACACGCGTGAGGTGTTTCAGGCCTTCCTGCAGCGTTTTTTTGAACTGCTCCTCTTCGCGGTCAAACGTGTCGAGCACCCGCTGCTGCTCGGAGGCGAGGTGGGGGTAGACGTGGCCGTATTGCTTGACCACTTCGGTGGCGATCGCGCTGCAGTAGGAGTGCTTGTCGAACTCCGCGTCGCGCTCGATGTAGAGCCGGCGCAACGAACGGATGGCGCGGCGGATGAGGCGGCGCAACACATAGCCGCGGTCCACATTGCCCGGCGCGGCGCCGTCGGCGATGAGGAAAGTGGCCGCTTTGATGTGATCGGCCACGATGCGCACATGGCGCGTGAGCTCTTTGCCGGCCTCGGTGTCGTCGAGTAGTTCCTGCTCAGGGAACACCGCGACCATCAGCGGTTCCATGCGGTCGGTCTGATACACATTGGCCACACCCTGCAGCACGGCGGCCACGCGCTCGAGACCCATGCCCGTATCCACATTCTGCTGCTTGAGGGGCTCGAAGGTGCCGTCTTCCTTCTTGTTGTACTGCATGAACACGTCGTTCCAGATCTCCATCCAGTTGGGGTCGTCGGTGGCGGGATTGCTGCCCGGGGGCGGCAGGGGAGTGGGACCCACCCAGTAGAACATCTCGGTATCCGGGCCGCAGGGACCGGTGACACCGGCGGGACCCCACCAGTTTTTGGCCTTGGGCAAAAAGCCGATGCGCTCGCGCGGCACGCCGAGTTTTTCCCAGATGGCGGCCGACTCCTCGTCGCGCGGGGCGTCGCTGTCGCCTTCGAAGCAGGTGACGGCGAATTTCTCGAGCGGGATGCCCACCACCTTGGTGAGGAACTCGAAGCTCATGGTGATGGCGCCTTCTTTAAAGTAGTCGCCCAAGCTCCAGTTGCCCATCATCTCGAAGAGGGTCAGGTGGGTGCTGTCGCCCACCTCGTCGATATCCTGGGTGCGCACGCAGCGCTGCACGTCGCACAGGCGCTTGCCTGCGGGGTGCACTTCGCCCAGCAGATAGGGCACGAGCGGGTGCATGCCGGCGGTGGTGAACAGCACGGTGGGGTCGTTGTCGGGGATCAGGGAGGCGCCGGCAATCACGGCGTGGCCGTGGCCTTGGAAAAAGGTCAGATAGGCCATGCGCAGTTCATCGGTGGTCATGCGTTGCATGGGGGGAGCCTAGCAGCCCAAAACCGCCTGAGGAAGGCTTGCGGAAGCCTATTGGCTGGCGCAAAATGCGCCGCTCTATGCGAAACGGCAACCACACCAACGACATGTTTGATGACTTCTCGGAGTCCGATCCTGCGGATGTGCCGGACGTGGAGCCCGCCGAGGCGGATGCAGAGGAAGTTGAGGATCTCGATGAGGAGTATCGCATTGCGCTGCGCGAGGCGGACGAGAGCGATAGCAGCGTGGACGATCCGGTGCGCACCTACCTGCGGCAGATGGGGGAGATCCCTTTGCTCAGCCGGGAGGAAGAGATTCAGGCGGCCAAGACCATCGAGCGCGCCCGCTATCTGTACCGTCGTGCGTTGCTTGGCAATGATTTTGTGCAACGGATTGCCACCGACATGCTGCACGGCGTGCAGGAGGGCACGCAGCGCCTCGACCGCACCATCGACGTTTCGATCACCGATGCAGACCGCAAGAATTCCACTCTCAAAGTTTTGCCTCATAACCTCCGCTCGCTTGATGCCATGCAGGAGCACAACCGACAGCAAGTGCGTGAGGCGATGCATCGAGACACGCCCGCCGACGAGCGCGCCGAGCACTGGAAACAGCTGACCCGCCGCCGCAACCGCGGCGTGCGCCTGCTGGAGGAAGTGCCGTTGCGCTCGGCACGGCTCAAGCCTCTGCAGCAGAAGCTCGAGACGATCAATGCACGCATGCAGGAGCTCTATGCAACATTGCATGACCCGCACGCAGACAAGAGTGACCATGAGCAGCAGCAATTGCGCGCCGAGCTGCAGCGCCTGATGGCACTGACGGGCGAGAGCCCCGCCACGTTGGAGCGTCGCATGGAGCGGCTGCATCTGCTCGAGCGCGAGCACAACGAATCCAAGGCGCGCCTGTCCGAGGGCAACCTGCGCCTCGTCGTGTCCATCGCCAAGCGCTACCGCAACCGCGGTCTGTCGTTTTTGGATCTGATCCAGGAGGGCAACACCGGCCTGCAGCGTGCGGTGGAAAAATATGAGCACCGTCGCGGGTTCAAGTTTTCGACCTATGCCACATGGTGGATTCGCCAGGCGATCACCCGCGCCATCGCCGACCAAAGCCGCACCATCCGCGTGCCGGTGCACATGATCGAGGTGATGGGCAAGGTGCGCAGTGTCAGCAGGAACCTGGAGCAGGATCTCGGCCGCGAACCCAAGCCCGAGGAAGTGGCGAAGGCCGCGGGCATCACCGTGGAGGAGACACAGCGCGTGCTGGCGATGATCCGCACGCCGCTGTCGCTCGATACCCCCACCGGCATTGATGAGGATGATCGTTTCGGCGATATGCTGCCCGATGAACGCGAAGAGCTGTCGCATGTGGTGCCGGAGCAGGGCATGTTGGCGGAAAAATTGAACGAAAAGTTGCGCGAGTTGACCTACCGCGAGCGCGAGATCATGCGTCTGCGCTATGGGCTCGGCGACGGCTACAGCTACACCCTCGAGGAAGTGGGGCAGATCTTCAGCGTCACCCGCGAGCGCATCCGTCAGATTGAGGCCAAGGCTCTCCGTAAACTGCAGCATCCACGCCGTACGCAGGGTCTGGAGGGGTTCCTCTAGAAGTGACTCTGGAGCCGTTTTCTGCTACAATAAAGGGAAACAAATTTCCCTTATGCTTCCTCTTTCCGCGCGTGCTCCGGCAGTGGTATCGCACTTCAAAACGCTCTCGTGGAAACGGGTGTTGCGCGCTTCGCTGGTGCCCGTGTGCATCTTGCTCTTCGTGGTGCTCAGCGGCGTGGGGCTGTACTGGCGCAGCAATGTGCTGATGCAGCAGCATCTGCGCGAATATCTGCGCACCACCGCCGCGGTGGGCGCGCTGGAGTTCGACGGCGATGCCTTGCGAAAGATCAATACCAAAAACGCGCTTCAAGCCCCCGCATACAAACGCGTGGTGAAACAGCTGCAGGAAATCCGCAACGAGGTGCCGTCGATCCGCTATGCCTACATCATGGCGCGCACCAAGGATCCGATGACGCTGGAGTTTTTGGCCGATGCCGACTCGCTAAGCACCAAGCAGGAGCTCGATCGCAACGGCAACGGTACGGTGGACGAAGACGAAGAGCCGTCGTACCCCGGCGACCTGTATGACATCAGCGAGATTCCCGAGCTCAAAGGCCAGGCCTTTGTGGAAGCCACGGTGGATCCCGCTGTGACGGTCGACCCGTGGGGTCGCCTGATCTCGGGCTATGCGCCCATCCGCGACAGCCAGCAGCGTGTGGTCGGCGTGCTCGGCATCGATATGCAGGCCGATGCGTTTGAGCAGCTGTCGCAGAGCATCTTCTCCATCGACGTGCTTATGCTGCTGTTCTTCGCCGGCGTGGTGCTGGCCAGCTACAGCGCCATCGAGCTGCGCCGCCGCCAGCTGGAGGCACGCGCCCAGTTGGAGGTCGACCGTCGCGCACTCATGGATCTCGCTTCACACCAGCTCGGCGCACCGCTGACCACGTTCAAGTGGTGGCTGGAGATTTTGCGCGAGCGCGACGGCGGCAAGCTGTGCCGCGACACCGACATCTGCGTGCAGATGGAAGAGGGGATCAAGCGCATGGACGCCATCATCCGCGCCCTGCGCAGCGCCGAAACGGGCAAGTCGCCCGAGGGCAACCCGGTGTGCGACCTGCACGCGGCGGTGAGCCAGGCGGTCGAGGAGGCCGGTGTGCAGTTCAAGCATCGCGAGCAGACCTGCACGGTCGATCTGCCCGCCGATCTCCCCGCGCTTCGCGTGGACGGTGCGCTGCTCGAAGGCGCGATCGAAGAGATGCTCGAGAACGCTTCGTCGTATTCCGACCACGGCACCGAGATTATTGTGCGCGCACGCCGCACGGGCTCGGCGGTGAAGATCGAGATCATCGACCACGGTGACGGCATCCCGCGTGAGGAACTGCCGCACATCATGGAAAAGTTCACGCGCGGCAAGACCGCCTTTGGCCGCAAGCCGGTGGGCAACGGCCTTGGGCTGTGGATCGTGAAATCGATCATCGAACATGCCGGCGGCAAGATCTGGATCGAGAGCGTGCAGCACAGGGGCACAACGATGCATCTTGCCCTTCCTATAGCTTAAATATCTGAGTAGATAAATTGTTCATGTTGTGGGGGCACCGAAACATTCTTCGGAAAATGGGCAACGGAGAACCGGAATTTCCGTTATACTGTGTGGACGACCTTTCACATCGCAATTTTTCGCTTAGGGAAACCTTGTCGGTTTCCCTCCGCGAATCACCCTTCCCTTCAAGGGGTTCCTCCAGCCAAGCAGAGCTTGGCTTCGGAACATTCCTTGAGGTTGCCTGTGTATGTCGTTCTTTGGGGATGACAGGCCTCGACAGCGTGATTCCGTGGGGCGGATTGCTCCGGTCCGGGATCGCAGGAATTTCCGTCACCCATTGCTGCAAACCATAATTGCTAACCGCAATTTCCTTGGTGCACGCTTCCAGAAGCCGACTTTTGCCGGTCTTGTGCCTGCGTTCGCCTAATTGTTCCGCTTAACCGGAACACGCTTGCCTGAGGATTCTCGCTAATCAGACCAGGCGTCATCAGCGAGGCTGACACACCGCGTGACGCGACGGTGTGCGCAGTACCTTTCGCGTCATCCTCCGCCATCATCTCTGTTCTTCTCAAAGATGGACGGTGAACCGAGAAGATCATGACCGTACGAGTGCCCTCCATGCACGTTGGACCCGGGTTCAATTCCCGGCATCTCCACCATGTTTAAATACCCGTTTTGAGTTTTTCTCGATGGCGTAATCCACGAGAATTGTCCCTGCGGGGTTAATAACAACTTTATTAACAAGCTTGCGGATAATTGCTTCCTGCGTTTTACGGTCAATTTTGCCGTATTTTTTGCGGTACGCCACTGAGAGCTTCGTTAGGGACTTCTTTAGCTCTTCACGTTCCTGCTCCGCCTGTAGCAATTTTTGTAAGTTTTCAATTTCAGTTTGAACAGTAGAGACTTCCGCATTTATTTCATCCACCTGTTTATCATGCACTCTCTCTGACATTTTCCCGCGTCTTAAAGCTGACGCGACACGTTCTAGTTCCTTATCTTTCCCTGAAAGGGTGGCTTCAAATTTCTTTATCTGCTGCTGATAATCGGCAGATTTCGACTCTTTACGGGTCCTTTGGTCAAACGCTTTTAAAGCTGCTTTAGGGTCTCGCAAAAGCTCATCAATGGGTCTCCAGACAATTACATCGAGCTTGAGTTCCGACATTTCCTTGTTATTGCATGGCCTCTCGCTCTTGTCGGGATTTTTCCTACTGCAATGATAATTAAAGTACAAAACACCTTTTTTCTTCTTGGGGTAACCCTGGTATCGACCACCACACTTTCCACAAAAGACTTTGCTTCGGAGGAGATAAATATGGTCAGAGGCACGAACCGAGTAGGTCGGATTATCCTTGGCCATTTGACGAGCTTTCTCAAACATATCTTTTTCGATAATTTTGGGGCATGGCAGGGCTATCCATTCCTCACGAGGACGTTCGCGTTGTCTTCTGTCATCGTTTTCATTCAAGAACGTTTCTCGCTTCCCGTAGTAATAAGTTCCTGTGTATTCATGCTTCATTAGAATGGCAGCGATAGCAGATTGTCCCCAATAGCCTTCATCGTTTGTTCTCCGCTTCACACCCATTCTGTCAGCTTTTGTCGGAACTCTGTCTGCTGTAAGCATTTTTGCAATAAGCGTCTGGGATTTCTTCTCTAGGACAAACCAACGGAAAATTTTCTCCACGATTTTTGCCTCCTCTTTATTCTTTATCATTTTCCCATTTTTATCTACGTCATACCCAAAAGGCGGGTATTTTCCGCCGACGTAATACCCTTTCTTCGCATTCGTGATTTTCCCCATGATAGTGCGCTCTCGAATGTTCTCACGCTCCATTTCCGCTACTGCACCCAGTACCGTAAGCGAAAACCGCCCCATTGATGTAGCAGTATCAATGCTCTCGTTCTTTGAAACGAATTCAATATCTAACTTTGTTAATTCTTCGATAGTTTCCAGAAGAAGAATTGTTTTACGAAACAGGCGGTCAATTTTCCAAACCAGCAGCACATCGAATTTTCTTCCTCTCGCGTCACGCATCATGCGTTGAAAGGCTGGACGCTCATCGTCGGCTCCTGAATATCCATCGTCTATGTAGAGCAAATCATCCTGCGTTACCCAAAGCCTGTCCTTCGCGTTCGATTTGATGTAATCATTCAAGCTGTCTTGTTGGCCGTCTAAACTACTGCCCTCTTTCGCCTGCTCCAACGTGGAAACGCGAATATATCGGGCTACCTTTCGGGGTTTCTTCGCTTCAGTGGTTTTTGTTCCAGTGGACATAACAAAGACATTATATTGGAATCTTTTTAATTTATGAGTGCTTTTTGAATTTGAGTACTGGAACGCTTTGAATTTAAAAACGGCTTCTATAGGCCAAACTTAATAATTTGTCCTAGGTCTATCCCTACTATGCCCCTGTGCGTCATGTAAATGCCCCTGTCGTCTATTCATGGCATTTTTATGTCACTATATAGCTGAAACGACCTAGAATTGGCGTAGGGGCGTCTAATAGGTTTTTACAGGATTCAGGTTTTTTGAGGCCTAAACATGAACAAACTAATAACCAGTACTAGGGCCGCCGCAATGTCGAACATCTGCCATGTCTCACGTTGCATGTAGAACGGCATTATTGGGTTGAATAGAACTGCCGTGATACCGAAGACCCACGCCCACAGGATATTTTTCTTTTCATAGGCAATGAAAGCACCATACCCAGTGACACCACACACGACCCATCGGAGCATCTGATAGTAGGCGTAAGGGTGGTCGCCAAATGCGACGATGAGTAACAAGGCAGCGGCAACGCGGAGAATGGTAAAAGGATTTTTCATTCTTATGAAATTTTGTATTGGGTTAGAAATTGTTTGATTTGCTTCTCTGGCGTTGTGGGTGTCACGACAATTCCTTTCTCGCTATTAAAATGCAGGAAGATTTTTCCACGCCTGAACATTTTTCTTTCAAAGAAAAGATTGCCGATGTCTTTAAAGTGAAAGAGTAAGTTGTCCATACTCGTCGTTTGTTCTGCAATTTTTTCTTTGTCTATCATTTTCATAATTCGTAGGATTATCGCTTTCTCTAGCGAGGAATAGCGACGAGCCATACTTGGAAATTGACTGTCGAAGTCAGTATGAGCATTAGCTTTTGCCTTTCGTTCGCCTATGCCTGTCTTCTTATAAAGAAGGGCTAATGAAAACACTGCCGCCATTCCCCCAAGGAATACCATCTGGAAAAGAAGGCCAAGGAACGTCCAGCCTCCGTAGAGCGCAATGAGGAATCCAATAATTGGAATTTGAGCCACCCAATCAATAAGCATTGCAACCCAAAACACCGGCGGAGTTGCGGCGAGGATAGGAAAGAACATGGCTGCTACGAAAAATACGATGCACCCAATCAAAAACACACCGTCATAGCGGAGTAATGCCAATCCCTCAAAGTCCATATTCTGATTCATCTCTTTTTGTGCCTCGGCTGTTCCGCCACCGATTACAAAGAAAGTCAGTGCAGCTCCAAACAACAACATGAACCACATCCAGGCCATACTTGTCCCTTCAATGGCAACGAGTGTTTGAAGTGCGATAAGCGAAACTAGTAAGTAGTAACCAATTGCCTTACCGACGAAGAACAAAGGCCTCCATAGCATTGACCCTGCAACGAAGCCGATAAAAATAAACTTCCACACGACTCCGAAGAACGCAAGAACGAGGGCAATTTGATAAAGATAACTAAAGAAGCTCATATGTCGGTTGGTGAAAGTAATTTTTTCTTTTTAACCGCAATTTGCCAATCCTCGTTTTCCAGCAATGGCTTGTTCTTCTCATTTGCCAGTTCATCTGCAACAAAGCTCGTTTGTAAAATGGCGAGGCAGCTTTTTAGGTTCTCAACCATTTTCTCATCGTCTGTGTATTGAATCGCATTCTCCAATGCCCATTCAATCTTCTTCTTCGGATAGGGCAACAATGATTCTGGAAAATGCATTGTGGGGTACTTTTCTAACATCTGTTCACATACTTCAACTTGGACTTTTCCGTATTCCGTAACGATTTTTTCTATTTCTACAAGCTCTTTAGGGTTTAACATTTGTTTAAATGCATGAAGGCCGACCTTATCTACAGAAATATCCCGCGCACTCTCACCGTGTTCTTTTACATATTCACGGAGTGCTTTACTGGCATTGTTTTCCAGTCTCTTTATTAAATCATCCATAGTTGAAGCCTCTTTTACTGCTTCAATTGTAAGTCGCAGGATTTCTTTAGAACTGTCCCATGCCTCATTGGAAGTCCTAATATAAAAAGGAAAAACGAACTCCCAGAGTTTCTTCGTTGGGAACGCCCACCACATTTTGGAGACTGTGATGCGGTCAGGCAAAACTGAGAAGAAGACTTTAGTACCATCTTCAAATTTTGCTTCTGAGTATTGGCCGTCTATAACACGATTTATAATCATAATATGCATGCAATTAACTGCCCACCTTGTTATCAGGAAGGCTATCAATGTCGTAATACTGATATTCAAAATACTCACTATCTGCCCACTTTAATTTAACCCTATCAAACCGAAGCACTTTCAAAATATCTGCAATCGCTATATAGCCTTCCTTTACATTTTCGTTCAGCACAAAACTGTTATTTACTAGATTCAATATAGATGCAGTGCTTCCTTGTACGTACGCTTTCCCGTCATCAATCCATAGCTTTTCATTTAAAATTTCTGCAAAACGACGACGTAGATTTGGAAAATTACGTGATTGCAAGCTGGGAATACTGCTTATCGCTTGATTAGCGATAGTGGCCAATTCTTTATTGGCAGAGCTTTTATGTTTTTGAGCTTCGTCGTACAAAATTTTATAGAGAAGAGTATAGGCGGTCATTTCCAAGCCAGTATCAAATTTGGGCAACGGCTGCTTTAAATAATCCAGTTGGCCTTTAAGGTTTTTAATTGCTGCTTCGTCAGCAACAAGCTGTTCCTGCTTCCGTTTTTCTTCAGCAGCAATGCGTTCCGCTTCTTCTTTTGCCTCACGGGTAGTTCGCTCTTCTTCCGTTTCGCTTCTCTTAACGGTAACAGTCTTAGTACCTTCTTTATATCGGTTCTTTACCGTCAGCAACACAGAGACAGTTTGATTTGTTAAGTCTATTGGAACAATGGCTTCTTCATTTTCCACAGGGTAAGTGTTGCCATTATATTCCACACTAACCGCATTACTGACGGGAACTTTAAGCTGATAACTTTGGCCGAGGCTGCCCGTTTCGATTGTGTCCTCTAATGCAATCTGAGGTTCAGGGTAACTATCAATCTTCTTCTGCCTATTTGCTTGATAAGCACCAAATGCAACGAACAACAAACATAGCCCTATGCCACCTGCGATAACTTGTTTTTTATTCTTCAAAACGAAGTCGCGCACTATTTTTCCAAGTGGCGTGTATTTATATAGCGCATAGCCAATAGCAACGGGTATTGCGATGTACCAGAAAATGACTCCGATAATTGCGACGATAATCCATATCAGTATCTTTTTATTACGCTTGTCAGTTTCTTCCTGCTTCTTTTTTCCTTCTGCGGTTTGCCGTTTTGGCGTGATTGATTGCTGATGAGCGGAAAGGTCAGAACGACAGTGCTTACACCTGACGGCATCGGCCTTTATTTCCTCGGCGCAAAATGGGCATTTCTTTGTATCAGACATAGATTATTTGGGAATGCGGTGTAGTAGACCGTCTCGGACGGAAAAACGATTTTTGCATGAGCTACATTTCACCACCTTCTTTCCATTCATTATCACAGCTTCATGCTGACAGTACGGACATGCGCCCTCGCTCATGGCAAGGAACATGAGAGGAGACAGTAGAATTGCACCGCCGCCAATAAACATCATTGGGACACCAACAATCGCGCCTATCACCGTAATTGTAAGCAAGCCCCCAAGCCCAATAGCGACAATTCCAAATAGAATGCTGACACCTAAACCCTTTACAAAGCTCGCACGATGCAATGAGTTGCCCTTGTCGCTCGTATGCTTATTTCCTGTGGGTGGTTCATGGGCAGCACTACCATCAAGCGCTGCACCGCAATGTTTGCACTTCACGGCTTCCCATTTAATTTCCTCAGCACAGAAGGGGCATTTACGGGTTGTTGGGTGGTCAGGGCTCATATATTTAACGGGGAGTTAGAGGTTAGTTACTTATTACGCCAATCGGGAACTTCGACTTGGCCAGAAAAAGTCCCGTAGGTCGGTGAAGTGAATTCACCTTCAACAATAAAGCGTCCATGCTCGATGCTTGGGAACGGAATCTTCTCCTTCGGCACATTCACATAAGGCGTACCTAGTGATTCGTACAAAACATCCTTACCTTTGAACGTAAGAGTGACGGGAGAGCCGATACGGTGCTGGCTGAAGTCACTATATTTGTCGTAGTCACTTTCCGAGTTGTACACGTTCACTGTTACTGACCAATCCTTCGCATTTGGATACACCTGTTCTCCTTTATCATCTTTGTAGTATGGATTGAATTTGAAGCCGTCATTCTCTGCGTCTGCATCCCAACTCATCCAGAAATACGATACTGAGATAGATTTCAGATTGAGCTTCTTCACTTGATTCTCCGATGCGAGTGATTCATCCGTAGTTTCTCGGATAGTTGCAAAATCAGATTTAGCTGAATATGTCCCACGGGGAGAAGTGAAGGTTGCCTCGACGATTCCGTAGAGGTGTCCACCATCCTTAATCTCTTTCACTGGCACATTTACATAAGGGTAGCCGTTTTCGGGATACTGCACTTCGGACTTCACAAATTGATTTTCGTAGAGCAGCTTTCCTTTCTCTCCACCAGACTGCCTATCGTAAATTGACACCTTCGCCGTCCAGTCCTGATTGTTAGGAGTGCCAGATATTTCTGGTTCATTCGGGTTAGTCTTACTGATGAAATACCAATATGTTCCTACTTGGAGAGAGTCTTTATCTGCGTTTCCGTCTGTGTTCTCCAGGCTAGTCATTAGTTCGATACGCTTCACATCGTAAGTGTAATCACTCGGACTAGTGTTCACTTGTGGCGCATGGGCTTCAGCGTCATAACGGTCTAGAGCTTGTTCGTTGATGATAACAGCACGATAAATACTTTCCGCGACACCGCCGCGCTTCATACCATCATTCACACCAAGATTGCCACTAACTTGTTCCAAGATTCCTTTGTCCTTCGCTGCCTTCACAAACGGTGCATACCAAGCGCTAACGTCAGCATCGGCGTAGAGCGACCCTACAACGCTATCAGGAACAGCGTATCCTTGTGAGTTCACAATCATCTTAATAGCTTCAACGGTATTAACCGTATTCGACGGCCTAAATGTTCCATCGGGATAGCCACTTACCCAGCCTTGCTCCTTCGCATAGCACACGAAAGATGCGAACCATTCTTTCTTCACATCGGGGAAACAATCGCTGTACTCGTCGAGTGTCGGCGTAACGCCTTTGCCTCCAACAAGAATTTTCACAAGTTCTGCACGATTGACCGTGTTCTGCGGTTTGAATGTTCCATCGGGATAGCCACCAATCACCCCTTTGTCGCTGAGGTATTGAATTGCATCCTTGTTCCGGCTGCTTCCAATATCAGAAAGCGCGAGAGCTTGGAGTGGTAACAGCGCGATGACTAGAGATGGAATGAGGAAATGTTTGTACATAGAAGGGAGGGGAAGAAGCTGAATCAACGAGAGAAATAGAGAGCAATAAAACCTATTATCGAAATAGTAATGAGCATCGAAACCTGCCCTGAAATCTTTGCTACCGCAGCCTTCAACGCTTCTATTTCTTCCGAGGGCTCTGAAGCTCCTGAACCATCCTGCTCGTCAGCCATCGGCTTCTTGCTGCTCTGCTCCTCCCATTTCCTTCTTCTGTAATTGATTTGGAGCATTTCTTCATGTTCTCCCATCTCACCTAGACGCTTATCTACTCTATAGCGTTGCTCTTCGCTCAAATTCGTATTTTCAAAAAGACCAAGCAACGAATGCTGGTCTTTTCCTTCTAACAATTTTTTGAGTTCAGGTTCTTCAATATAGGAAATTTTGCCGTAAGCAGTTCGACGGTTGTAATCGTCCTTATCCTGCTTTCCCAAGTTCAGAGTTTTCTTCTGATACTGACCGCAGCCGATAAGAATGTGGAACCTTGTTCCTGAGTTCTCACATTTTGGGTACGTCTCAGCTTTGATGTCGTCCGTACAATCTATTCGTTCATAAACCCAATCGGGCAAAAAGGAGTATTTTTCATCTTTCAGCCATACGGTGATTAGTTCCCAAAGTTTTTTGTAGTGTTCAGTAGCGTTAATTTCAGCAAACGGTGCAAAATCGAACATATCCTTACGGCTTTCTTCTACGCGACTAACATTCGATAGAAAGGCACAAACGAACATAGCCTTTTCATCTTTTTTCAAATCCAAATCTTTATCGTCATAATCAAATATCTTCTCAATGATTTCTCTGCCAACTTCAGGATTTCGCACCATTGCGAATCGCTGCATTCGGTTGGCTTTTTTAAAAGCAGCAGTCCAGTCCCTGTCAGGGAATGGAGAGAATAAATGTCGGTTCTCGTAAAATGAGGCACTTACCAATTCATCGGAATCCTTGAGTAGTTTCTTTTTGAATTTGTCGTCGAGGAACGTGGCGTTACGCGCAACCCACAAGCGTACTTCTGCATGCTCATCTGAAACAGCCATCTCTGCAATCTCTTCGGGGGTCACCCCGTCTTGATATAGTTTTTCCAGAAGTGCTATGCGTTGTTTTGCATCCGAGTCTTGATACGAACGGCGAAGCTCTGTTTGCACATACGGGTCTTTTACGTGATACCGCTTAACCGCAAATGAAGGTTTTGTAGCCATGTTTATTTAGGACAGTTAAGAGCTTTGCGCCATCCGGCAGTTCGCGCTTCTTCTTCGGTGCAAAAAATCTTCTCGCCGGCGGATGCGTCAATAACTGTCTGGCTGTAACTCGCACAGCCAGGCAGATGGTAGATGTGCTCCTTCGAGCTATTAATGTTGCCTTTAATGTTGCACGAAGCAGAGCTTGAAACAGCTTGCTTAGAAGATTTGGAGGACGATGAAGATGAAGATTTTATTACAGTCGTTGAAGTGCTACAGGCATCGCCCCACAGACCCTTCTTTGCGTCTTTAGCCTTTGTTTCCAATTTATTGTACGCATCGAGCTTCGGATGTGGGAATTGCTTATAGCTAAAGGCGTATCCGTCCTGAATCATGCTCGCTCCAATATCTTTAGAACCAATGAACACATAGCGAAGCAGACGGTCATACTTATCTCGTTCTTCGGCAGGATTCTTTTCAAGCGTCACGGTCTTACCGTTCACCAACTTGTTCATTCGTGCAGAAGCCTCTTTCCCATAGCATTGAACAGGTTTTCTAGGGTCTACTGTCTCAGGGGTATCAATACCGATAATACGAATAGTCTCAGTCTTCGTCCCCAGCTTCACTTTGATAGTGTCGCCATCCACAACAGAGGTAACTTTTACCTTATCTGCAGTAAGTGACGTTGAGCTTTGTGAGGAAGACGCTGCATAGGCCGTTCCATTTATTGCTAGAACAACAAAAGTGGCTGAGAGTAACCACAGCCTACGTACAGGTGCGTTTTTCATATAAAGATGCATTGAGAGGAATTATAGCAAGCAATAAGGTATAAGACAGGCTATTTGTAATTACAGCACTACACAGTCCGCAATTCTGAATCCAGCAAAGGCATCTTCGACAACACCCTGAACCTTTATTGTTTGCCCTTTAGAAAACTGAGCCAGTTTCCCTACTTGGTCAGGTGAGAGGTAACAGTTCGTACTGGAATCAAACATAATCGAATCATCAAAAATCCTGTAAATAGTCCCCGTTACGTTCACTGTCTTTCCTTCGTATTGCTGTTTAAAGCGCACTTCGTTGTCATCGTAAGCTGCATATAAAGCTGCTGCGCTGATATCAACTGCTTGGCTGGGGTTACGTGGAGTAGGTACGTATCCCTGCTCTGCGACAGGAGCTTGGCTGGCCTCATTCGTAGCTTTTATAAAGTTGCCATACATCCATGCGCCACCTACTCCGAGTGCAATCAATACTATAAGTCCTACTAGCTGGTTCGCTGGGTGTTGTTGAGCGTTATTCATATATAAGGAAGGGGAACTAATACCTACCATAGTAGTACTTACCTTGGTCTGTATCAAGAAACGCCTCAAAACGCGATACTGGAATGAATGGTTAAAGCAGATATCCGTATCAAATTCGGCAATCGTATTCGCACACTTAGATTGAATAATAAGTACACGCAGACCGAACTCGCCAAGAGGGCGGGTATCAGTCTTTCATATGTACAAATGCTTGAAGCTACTAACCCCAAAAAGCGCAAAAACGTGACAATCGTCGCAATAGAAAAAATCAGCAACGCCTTTGACATGTCGCCATCGGAGCTGCTGGATTTTTAATGACTGAATGACCAAGGGGCTTAGAATTTTCACATATTGCGGGTAATAGCTATTATTACGTTTTTGTGTTATAATATATAAGAATACAAACAAATATGATTAGCTACGTAGACCGCCAATTTGTGAGGGCATTCCATACAATGGACGAGGTGCAAGACCTCTCTCCTCAGGCATTTGAGTACTTTTCAAAGTACATGCTTGAAGAGCTGGGATACACCCGCGTTCAAGTGAGTCCGAAGCATGGGGCATTTAATGCAGATGGAGGGATAGATATTTATGCTCAACATAACGGCAATTCCGTTGTAGGCCAGTGCAAGAAGTACACTGAGAGAAGTGGGCGTGCTGGATATATGAAGTTTGAGTATGTTCAAGCTCTGGGCGGGGCGATGTTAAAGACGAAAGCACAAGAGGGTGTTTTCGTCTCAACTCTCCCTTTTAGCAAGACTTCCAAACAATACGCACTTTCAGTGAACATGCGTCTGATTGGTCCAGATGAACTCAATGCGTTTATGGCACAGTACCCAGAGGCAGTGAAACATAACCACTTCGGCTTACATCGTATAGCGAATTTCTTTGGGTTAGGCCTATAAGCTAATAAACCGACTTTTCCTTTGTAGCTACAGACAATGCGCGAATTTTCATATGATTAAATTTATTTTTTCATATGTCCTACCCAAAAGACGTAGCTCTCGAAATCTGCTCCTGAATCGTTCTTCATTTCCCCAAAATGCTTCGCTACATCCATTTGAGTCAGCCCCTTTACGGGGTTAATACCATTACCCATGCGTCCAAGCTCTCTTAATGACCCCTCGTCGCTGCAAATCAGCAGATAAACCATAATTAGCTGTTTGAGGACGTCCCTAACAGTTTCTAAGTCCCTGTTTAGTATTCGGTTCATCTTGTTAGGGTCTGCATGAATATACCCAGACCGCCTGTCGTAGTGCGTATCAACCAATGTGGAAATGGCATCCTCGCTATATTCGGGTAAAAAGTGTCTGATGTGCGTTTTTAACTGAAGCGTTTTATCGTCTTTCCCGTAACAAGCCAAAGACTCGATGCCCAGCCAGCAAAATATGTGACGTAGGTAGTTGTCGTTCCGAGGCACGTCCAGCTTTGTGCCGCCGATGGTTCTCTGAAAGTAAAATTCGTCGGAGTAGCTTTTGTCCAAAAACTGAATGGCGTTGTTTAGGCGCAGTCGAAGATTCTCAAAGGTTACGGACTTTAGTCTTGCTGCGAAGTTTTTATCGCTGTTATGAAACTTCGGCAGAAGATACTTGTAGAATTTCTGTATCGGCTCAATCGTTTGTGGCTCAATGTCGTATGAAAGAAAATCAGGGTCTTTGCTGACGGGCGTGTATATGTCGTACCCCATTTCATTGATGATGAACGAGGTGATGAACTCCCCCGATTTGAATAGCCGCAGAATTGTCTTCGGTCTCATCGAAAGGCCTACATACTGATGCGGCATGTACATAAACGAACCGTCTTTTCTCTCCTGCACTTCAAATAACATTCCCATTTTGGGCAGCTTTGAAAGTGGGTGATTGCGGAACGAAGAACGCATTTCGATTTCACCCTTTTCATGAAGCTGCACAGTAAGGTGTTCTGCTTCTTCGGGTGGCTCGCCCTCGATGCACACTAAGCTGATGCCAGGCTCTAGCTCTATTGGGCTGTATTTCCGATGGATGTGGATAGGCCACATGCCATGCAATGTCATCAATACTTTTATCTTTTCATCGGGCATATACACCCGATTTTACCAAAGTATAAGTTTTTGACTCAGACAATTTTGAGTGCCTGATTGTTCTTCTCTACCCCTCCGTAGGAATACACACCCCGATATGTTGGTGAGTTACACATATAATGAATAGTGCAGGGCAGCCACTTTGCGCCCTTGGGTGGCTGTACGCCCTGAGTGTTGAATCTGTCTGCAATCTTTGCGTAGGAGAGTCGTTTACCCTGCTTGGGCTTCCTACGAGCACGAACGATGCTGCGAATTACTTCCGCTTCAGCTTCGTAAACACTGAGGACACCGTTAATGATGCGGTAGCCGTAGGGAATTGCACCACCAGCGTATGCCCCTGTTTCAGCTTTCTTTAAACGTCCCTGTCGCAAGCGTGTAGAGATGAGGCTCCGTTCAAACTGCGAGATAGCTCCTCTAATTTGGCGGTACATCGTTCTTGTAGGGTCGTTGCTGCACAAATCAGGTTCGTCCACGCTCACTAGACGAATATTCTTCTTCATTAACTCCGCAAGCATTGTTTCTTGAAGCATTAAATCACGCGCCAAGCGGTCCAAGCGCAGAATGATGACGGTCTGTATGTCGGGGTTCTCCGCGAGGAACACTATTAAGTTACTCCACATAGCGCGGTTGCTCTCGGCTCCTGAAACACCCTCTTCTGCGAAGCAACGGAGGATGGCGTAGTCGTTCTGCTCTGCGTACTTGGCAACGTGGCTCCGTTGAACATCGAGGCCGTAGGAGCCTTCCCTGTCCATCGAACATCTACAGTATGAGACTGCGGGTACGGGCATATAAAAGGGAGAAAGAATTAAGAAACACGTTTGCGACGCTCTTTCTTCCAGAGCGTCCGATACTCCGCATTCACCTTTTTCCATTCATCCATAGCGAAGTCACCGGCACGTTTCTTTTTAAAGCTCGCCTCTCTCTGTCCCTGCCTGCTTAGTATGTCCGACTGGTAATACAAATCCTCCGCCTTGGCGCGGATGAGCCTCAGTCGTTCTAGCAATTTTTCTCTTGGTGATGGTGGTGTTCCTGTGTCTACGTTCAAATCTGGCCGTTGTCCTTGGCCTCTTTGCATCTTCATCTACCTATATTTTAAATTCTGTCCTTCATAAGGACAAGAACTTTTTGTTTATCCTAGGCCAAAAACTAGCCATAATATTTCTGTGCTTCTCGCGTCGCTCTGTATTTTGCGAGTACTGCGCTCCTACGCCATGCATCTTTCCAGCGGGTTCTTCGGGGTTTCGGGAAACCGCATTGCTCCATGCGCTTCAGAGGGAGTCGTGAATAGTTCCAGCCCCGACTATCAATTACCATCTGACGCATTTTGGCGACTTTATAAATCGCATCGGTGAACTCGAACGGACACCAATCTTTCTTTTTAAGTAAATGCAGTGAAGCCAGTTCAATCAGCTTCTCCTGCTGTGCTAACGCCGCCTCACGCATGCCAGCTTGATACGAGCGCAGCTCTTCGAGGGACATATATTCGTTGTCATTAAAGTGCTCCGCAATCGTGCGCTCAATACTGCGGACACTTCCAAGCTGTCCCCACTGCTTCAGGTCGCTCATTCTGTTTACCTGTTCGAGAATGGTGTACTTCGTCATGCCAGCAATGCACATGGAGACGATGAACTCTTTACGCTCTTGGATTTTATCCAGCGTGACATCAGCGGAACGGCCTACGTTGCATTGTGGTGTGGGTGAGGTGTCCATAGTGCGACAATAAGGGTGGGGTTTTTGGCTTACAACCTAGACCCCCTTATGTACAGAAACGACATTAAAGAAGACAGCTAACACTAATAAGGAAGAACACGATTCGTAGAATCATCGTCGGTTGCGTCGGTATCGTTGGCATTCTTCTCCGTAGGTTCCGACGATGCCGACGATGTTTTAGAGAGATAAATTATTCGCTCTTTCCCTCTGTAGCCACGACTGTAGAAGATGCCGCTCTCTTCCAAGTTCATACTGATGAGCTTGAGGTGGCCCGAGAGGACGTTCGCCCTCGGTAATCGTCTTCCTCGTAATCCACAGTCCTCCAGTTCTACCAATAGCTCACTTGCAGTGCCTTCCCATCTATCCCTACTTGCCATCAGTTTCAGGATGACGGGAGCAAGCCAGTCCTCGTTTAGGACAGTCTCATTCTGGTCGTCTTTATTCGATGCCAATGCCCCTTCAAATTCTTCCTGCGAGTAACCCATAGCCAACGCAATTGCACAGCCCCACTCTGCAAAATCGGCCATACGCGGAAAACTGGAGAGCTTCACTGTTGGCTGCAATGCCATTGCCTTGCTAATGATGTCGAACACTCCACCGAGAATTACGGGGATATCCGCCCTGAACTTTGACCATAGCTCCCTCTCGGTCTTCCGTTTAGCTTCGGGGATTCTTTCTAGTGCAAAGAGCAGACTGCGGTCTACGAGGTCGGAGCGCGTACTTGCCTGATTCACACCATTCAACAGTACACACCTGCGGAAGTTGTAAATCTTGTCATCGTCGTCGGAGAAAAGAACTCTCTTGGAGAAACCGCCTCCCGTAGCTGCGCGGCACAGTGCGTCTGACTGTACGGGAGAAAGATAATCAATGTTGTCGTAAGCAGCGCACCAGCTATGCGCTAGCTGCTGAACAAGCTGCGCTTCATCAGAAGGGAATGTGAAAGCATCTACTTTTGAAGGGTCAATTATTGCTTTCGTCATCTTAGTTGCCGTACTTTTTGCGGAGCCAGGCCTGCCGTGGAAAACGGCAATCGGGTGTGGGATGTCTGGTATGAAGCACGACACCACATGCACCATGTACAGGAGCTGATGCTGAGGATTCTCGATGTTCACATATTCCAACAGCTTCTTTGCATCTCCACCGCTTGTGGCTGGCTCAACCTGTGGCGATTGATGTTCTTCCCGCGCAAAGAGGGTGGCTGGCTCTGAAAGCAGTTCCCAGCCAGTGGAGGTGATTTTCACAGCTCTCCATGCCGCATCGGTCATGTCGTAATAGAGCGCACCATCTTTGTAAGCCACTCTGTTCGCCAGTTCGATGCGCGGGGATTCATGGCAGGCACGCGCTGCCAATACGTCGGTAGCACCCTGCATGTCCTGCGGCTTCAAAGTGTTCTTCTCATTGTCCCAGTACAGCTTCGATAAATACCGCTTGCAGCGTTCCTTTCTATGGGAACACGGGATGATTTCGCTGTGGCCATTAATACGCGCCCGTAAAAACGGTTCGTCGAGCTGGTTGTGGAATAGTTCGACCCCTTCCATATCAATATAATTCAGCAGCTTCTTGGACTTCGACTCTTTGACTCCATCTTCACCAGAAAGAGGGTCACTCAAATCTTCTACGCGCTTTGGGAGGATGGATAGAAAGACTTTTTCAAGCTCAGCATCATCGAGGGGCGGTTTGCACCGTTGGCTGTTCCATTTTTTCAATTGCTCCCACCCTTTCGTCTCACATTCGTCTTCTGTGCTGCATCGAGAGAGAATTGCGCCTACTGCGCGTGTAGCCTGCGAATTGCGTTCACCTGCTTTAACGTCTGTGCTGAAATTGAAGCGTGAGTCCTTTTTACCAACTCCTTTCGTTTGATGCTTTGCATTAGCTAGTTCAAGCACCGATGTAGGGCATTCAAGTATCTGGCAATCCTCAGGGCTGCGTATCCAACTATATCGTCCGCCAGACGCATGTAATGACGGTGGCAGGACAATAAACCCTCCGTCACCTCTCACATCTAATGGTTTCCCCTCTAGCTTGGCTGAAGTTTTAACCAGAATACCAGGATGCTTGAAGTACGCATGCCAACCGCCACCACCACTCTGAACGAATACAGTTTGGGGTAAGTTCATGGCTTTTAAATCTTCATAGCCATCTTTCTCTGCATCAAGGACGATAACGCCCGACAATTTTCCTGTAGCTAAACCAATACCAGTAACGTCTGTGCGCGAAAACCAAGCAGCCAATTCCTCATTGGTGGGCAGTCTTTTTTGAAATTCTTTCCATTTAACAAGAGGGGTTTTTCCTTTGATGGGAAAAACCGACCAACCTCGTTCGAGGTATCTTTGTGCTTCATGCAGTAAATTGTTCTCACTATTCATATCCATGCTTCGAAAAAGAGTTAAAAGGGGCTTGAAGAAAAAAGTTGATGTTTCAAATGGCTCTGCGCATGTGCAAAATCTTTCGCAAGTAACGGCTCATTCATATAACGATGAACAATCTCTACTTCGTCTAAATCGCTTTCTAAAACAAAAACAGCACGACGATGCGAGCGGTCAATGCGGAGCAACTTCGCACCAGTCGCAACTGCATAGGAAGCAATTGATAAGTCACTTGTAGAGAAGGTTTTCATGGGCATGTGAAACAAGAAGTTAAAAATTTTCTGATTCGTGGTTAGCAGAGGAGTGCTGATGCCCTGAATTCAGGATAAGTTCGATAACTTCGAACATCAGCGAATCAAAGTCACTCGGAGGAGTGAATGTGTATTCGACCCGTTGCTGTAACGCCGATTGCATCGTAAGTAAGATGCGATTTATCTAGGAGTTTCAACATCGGTATCAAATCGGTATTTCATCTGTTTCAGGTAATATGTCTTCGTTTCGCCCACCCTCAATGGAAATCGTAATAGGAATAGCTAGTACCACTCATTTAGATAGGCATTTTGAGCGAGTTAGTAAGGAATGCCTTGAAGACAATGCTCGACAGATAAACGAGCGCTTTATTAAAAGCACTCTTAATCACGACCCTGCTCAGGGCATCGGTGTAATACTTGCTGGAAAAGTTCTACCAATGAGCGATGGGGAATGGGCACTCGCTATTGTTGGGGGTTTGTGGGAACGCGAGGAAGACCTGCAATACAAATGGGGAGAGGAAAATACCGTGTACGAGCAATACCTACCGCTCTTGGATGAATTGCCGTTACCACTTGTAGCTCGTGGAACAAACGTAGAAGACACAATAAAAAAGCCCCAGAATCTTGCCGACTATCTGGAGATACATCTGGATTCAACAGCAGTATGGCCAGATGGAAGAGTCCTAAAAACAAAAAGATGGATTGCCTCTGCCGGTGACCTACAGATTCACATATACCCACATGACCATGACCCTCCTCATTTCCATGTGATTTCAAAACAGAGAGGAATTGATGGGCGTTTTTCAATCCATACATTGGAGCTAATCAATGACAAGCGAGGTCATATTTCCCCGAATGATGTTAAAAAAATTAAATACTTCTTCGAGCTTCGCCCGGATATGCTGACTCTCCTTCGAGAGGAATATGAGAGACTGAAAAGCAGCTAATCTGCAAATCGCCAGCCGTTGCCTGAAGCAAAAATATCATTGGAGTCTCCTTCTTTTATGTCCAAACGCTTGCGGATGTCATGTATGAGTTGGCTCGCAGCTTCTTGTGGTGATTTCATTGAAGCTGAACCAGCAGCCTTAACAATTGCCCTGTCATAGAGCGAGAGATAGCTTTCATCCATACTGCACAAAAGTTTTCCTAGCTTTGTATCAACTCCGAATTCTGCGCTCTTGCCATTAGTCAAAGTTAGAACCCCTGCTTCTAAATCGTAGCTAAATTTACTAGTGCGTATGACGTATAGAGATTTAGAGAGCATCACTTTCAATATAATTTTGGCGTCTGGTGCGTAAAGCGCAGGTGGCTTCATAAAATTTAAATTGAGCTTCCCCTCTTTTTCAAGAAACAGAGTTGCAAGAAACGCATTCAACTCTGGCGGTATTTCATCATCTCTAAGCTCAATATCTTTTCTGTGCAGTTTTGCGGATTGCTCTTTCAATAATTTCTTCAACTCTGCAATTTGTTCTTTAAGGCGTAACTCTTTACTTCCAATACTTGCATCATAAAAAGAAAAATCTTGATACATCTTTCTCAGTCCATCGAGTACAGCGATTTGGATAACACGGCCGCCTTGCTCTGGTATGTGCGCGTCATTCACCTGAACAACACCATCTTTGTCCTCAATAAGTTCTGGAGCACTTATGAGCCCCTGTTCATTCCAAACACTGAGTAAGCGTAACTGGTCGCTTAGTGGCACATGTACTTCTTCCGAGGAATGCAGCCAAGAAGTTAAATACTCAAAGGAATCACTTTTCCCTTCAGAACGCCTTATTAGCTCTCTTGCAACAAGAAGAGGGTAAACACGCTCGTACTGTTCCGCCTGTATAGGGCTTTTCATCTTCATATATACTCAGAATAGCGTTTAGATGCTTACCTTGCGCGGGGAATACTCAATTCTCCATATATAAAAAACGGGTACGGCATCGCTACCATTCATTCCATACCAGCCTACAAGACCAGTGCACCCGCATTGTTTGCCATACCCATTCGCGATACAGTGCAAAGTAATGAAATTCATCCTTCTTAGCACATTCGCGTACTGCCTTGTCACATTTCCCTATGCCGTCGTGTGGCATATGGTTCTTTTTAAGTCCCTCTATCGGAAGTGGGAATATTTCGGCGGCAACCCCAAGCCGTTGCTGGGGCTTCTGTCGATGGTGGTTCAGGGTGTGGTGCTGTCGGCAGGACTGTCTTTGCTGCCCCATGATCAGTCGTCGCTTTCGGCCATCATGATCTACATGTTGCTCTGTGGAATATTTCTGTGGAGCTCCCATGTTCTTGCCGCGATGGCGAAACATGCAGAATCTCGAAGTGTTTCTTTCCTGGCTCTGGAAACGGTGTATCTGTTTTTCCAGTTCCTGTTCTTTGGTCTTTGTATCTACGGTATCGTTCATTTTTTATAAGATAACCCCCACAGTCGATGAAAACTCTCACTTGCGACCTCTGCGATGCGACGGCAGAAGGCGAAACGTTTGAAGCATGGATGATGAATCTCATGCCTCACTATATGCAGGCGCATCCCGAGGTCATGAACAACCCCGCTCATACCGAAGCGGATAAGCAGAAGTGGATGGCAGACAACAAAGCGAGATTCGATGCCGCCTAAGCTTCATGCGGAGCAATTGATACGCATGTGAGAAGCGATGCTGGAGATGTCGTGTGTAGTTGCGGCATCTCCACCAACAGCTTTCACACGAAAGCAGTTCTTACCACAGTGCTTTGTATTTTTTTCGATGATCCCACAGGAAAAACGCGTTGATGAGAAAGAGGGGGATACCAAGTGATGCGGACGGCGACATGAGGCCGGTATCCACGAATGCGTGGAAGCAGATCACATTGACGGAAAGCGGGGCGATAAGAATCGCAGCAAGTGCCGTGCGGCCAAGGATGAAGAGCACGATAGCCACGGCACAAAGAATGCCGATGAGCGGCATGACATAGCCGCTATGCAGAAGGGCGCTCATGAATGCCCAGCCTGCCGGTGTATAGAGCTCCGCAGTCGGCGCAGGAAACACTCCTGTCACACCAAGAATGGGTGTAAGGAGCAGAAGACAGACGAGCACGCGAAGGACAATGCGGAGAATCTTCATATGAGGCGAGAAGAGGATAAGTACGATTTTACGCTTCGTATACTCAAGGGCAAACCCTATACTGGTGCCATGCCCACCATCAACCCGTACATCAACTTCAATGGCAATGCCGAAGAGGCATTTACGTTCTACAAGTCCGTTTTCGGCGGTGAGTTCGGCACAATCATCCGATTCAAAGACCTCGCAAGCCCCGAGTTTCCGGTGCCGGAACAGGAGGCAGACAAGATCATGCGGATCACCCTGCCGATCGGCGCCACGATGTTGATGGCCAACGACGTCCCGGCATTCATGGGACGGGTGAATGAGAATGAAAATCGTTCAAAAATAGCTGTGCGCGCCGAAAGCCGCGAAGAAGCCGAGAACATCTTCACCGGTCTTTCCGCAGGCGGAACCGTCGAAATGCCGATGGCCGACAGTCCATGGGGCTCTTCTTTTGCCATGTTCAGGGATAGATACGGCATTGAATGGACGGTGGAATGTGATGCCAAGGCATAAAAAGTTCACGGAATGCTCTTTCCCTGTTCTCCTATGGTCAAACGTCTCCTGCGCATTTTCATCATCGTCGAGCTGATCCTGTTGGCCGGGTTTTTGCCCACGCTGTTCAACCCCAATGCACGCCTCTACGGAGGACCGGGAGGAGGGTGGGATTGGTCGCCATGGACGTTTGTGAGCCCCATGGTGGTGCTGCTGTTTGTCACCGGCTTGGGCATCGACCTTGCCGTCAGAAAAATCAAGAATCCCGTGTATCGAGTGATCGCGATTGCCGCGTGCGTGCTGCCGTGCATGGCCATCTGGGGGATTGTTGCGACGAGCGACTAGGCGGGTTTGTTGCTACGCTGATGGCGCACCATCATGCCGACTCCTCCCATTGCCACCGGCGCCTTGCACACCGTTCCCGCCGATCTGCGCGCAGCGTTGCGTGCCAAGCCCCGTGTGCTGGAGTTGTGGAACGGCCTCACACCCCTCGCGCGCAACGAGTGGATCTGTTGGGTGACGATCGTGAAGCAGGAGGCGACGCGTGCGGAGCACATCGAGCGGCTCTGCGCGCAGTTGCAGGAAGGCAAACGGCGCCCCTGCTGTTGGCCGGGTTGCCCGCATCGCAGACCCAAGGCGAAGAAGTGGTTCAAGTGATGCAACCGGTGTGTATCCCTTAGGGCAAAGGCGCGTAGGGCGAGTGTTTGCGGTTGAGCACGGTGATGGTCAGCTGCAGCACGGTCGCGAACGAAACCCACAGCAGGTAGGGGATTTGGGCGTAGGCGATCCACGGTGCGATGGGGAAGATGATGACCATGCACCAGACAAGGGTGACCCATACTGCGAGCACATCGACCGCGGCCATTGCGTTGCTGCGCAGCCCGAACTGCACGGGGGTGAACAGCACGTTGAACAGCAGGTTGAGCACAAACGGCTGCGCGACATGCCAGGATATCTGCTCCTGCAGTGCCATCCAGAAGACGGTGCCAAAGCTGAGGGCGATCACCACATACAGCGCCGACCAGACGGGTCCAAACAGCCATGCCGGGGGAGCCCAGGTGGGCTTTTTCAGGTGTACATACCAGGAGTAGGTTTTCATGGGTTCAATTGTAGCCTTTGCGCCAATAAAACACATCTCTGTCGCATATTGACAATAATTATAAATAGTTTATTTTATTCATATGAGTCCACGACCCGCAGACAAGCCGGCGATGTTGATCGATCAGATTGTGGAGCCGTTTCGCGATGTGGCGCCTGTGCCGCTGGAGACCGAGCCGCAGCCCGGGGTGATTTTGCTGGCGACCAAGGATGACATGCGCGGCGAATTGCCCGGCATCAACCGGCGGATGCTTGCCGCCGCGTTTGAGCGGTTTTTGGATGATCGTGAACAGATCCGTGCCCGCGTGCGCGAGTGTTTGGGGCAGGAGATGGATGCTGTGGATGCTATTGTAGTGGGATTGCGCGAGGCGACGGATCGCCGTTTCACCCATGCCGCGATCGACAACCCTGCGTTCACGCAGGCGCAGCGCGAGTACAAGTTCTTTTTCAAGCAGACGGGCTATGCCAATCGCGAGAACCCGTTTGAATCCCTCACCAAGACCGTCCGCCACGGCATGGAAACCCTCATCGCCCTGCAGGAAGTGGTGCCCACGGTCTTCAGGCGGAAGCATAAAAAAATGCCTACGCTCGAGCAGTTGCACGCGCTCATCCCGGCCAGCACCGAAAACATTTTGACCGGTATGCTGAAAACGAATGCGGGGTTTGCCCTCGATGTCGAGAATGCGATGGGTTTGCAGGCACGCCTCTTCGTGGTTGACGGCCAGGAGGATATCCGCCCGTCGTTTGCGCCCGATAATCTGGTGCTGCGCGATACGGAGGAGGGCGAAGAGCTCGATGTCACGCCGCGTGTGGTTGCAAAGATGGCATTCCAGCCTCCCGAGACCCTCGATCATGTCGGCTGTCTGGCCACGCGCACCAACATCACCGCGTCATCCGCATCGCCCACGAAGGCCAACCTCTTCAGCGCCGTAAAGAAGTTCACCGTCGAGCTGCTGCAGACCGAGTGGTTCCCGCGCATTGCCCGCGGCAGCAAGCGCCCGCAGAACGCATAGGAGGCGGCCACTCTGCTACACTCTGCCCATTCTTCCCCTTTCATTTTTTATGAAGAGCAAAGTTGGTTCGTTCTTCGGGTGGCTCTCGGTCATCCTCGTTGCGGCCTTTAACCTGTTTGCCGCAGTCATGAAATTCATGCCCGTCGCCCCCGGTTCGGAGGCGGAGGCCATGGGTCAGCGCCTCGGCCTGACGCCCGGCATGGATCATGTGCTCGGTGTGCTCGAGTTGCTCATTGTCGTGCTCTACCTCGTGCCCCGCACGTCCGTGGTCGGTACGGTGCTGATGGTCGGCTACATGGCCGGCGCACTCGCCACCAACCTGACGCATGGGTTTACCAATATGGAAGCTCTGCCCATCTACCTCACGTTCGCGTTCATCGCGCTGGGCGCTTGGCTGCGCCTGCCGGAGTTCTCCGACCGCCTGCTGGGCAAGAGGAAGTAACATCTTGGCTGCACAAAGGCCGCCCGTATCGCGTGGGGCGGCTTTTTTTGTGCCCGCGGGCGTGCAGGGATGCGCGCCGATGGGTATACTGCAGACCATCATTTCCTCCCCCTTTTTCATGAAGAAATTCTTCGCTACCTCTTCCAAGGATTATGGCACGCTCGCCCTGCGCTTGGCTGCCGGCGCCCTCATGCTGCCCTATGGCATCACGAAGGTGCAGAGTTACGACGCCACGATCCAGTTCATGACCGGCATGGGCATTCCGTCCGTGGTCGCCATGCTCGTGATTGTTGCCGAGACGGTGGGTGCAGTCAGCCTTGTCCTGGGCTTCTGTACGCGCTTCTGCGCCGCATCCCTCGGAGTCGTGATGGTGGGTGCCGTGTATGCCATGTTCGGCCAGGGATTCTTTGCTGGCTATGCCACGCCGTTGCTGTTCCTCTGTGTGTATATCCCGCTCGTGATCAACGGTGCAGGCGCACTGTCGCTCGACGGCATCATCGCCAAGAAGGTGAAATAACCATGACGCTGTCCTCCGCCACCGTCGGCGCGACCCCCGTGAGCATCACCGCTTCGTATACGTTTGTGCCCATCGACGAAGCGGTGCTGCCGCAGGTGCGTGAACAGTTGCTTTCCTTCGGCGCCGCGCACGGCATCGTGGGGCTCGTGCTGATTGCCGCCGAGGGATTCAACGCCACGGTTGCCGGTTCCCGCGAGGCGATGGACGCGTGGAAACAGATGTTGATCGGGCGGTTTGGCGCGATCGAGTTCAAAGACAGTTCAGCCGCTGTCGCGCCCTTCAAGCGGTTCTCCGTAAAAATCAAACCGGAGATCGTGGGTTTGCAGCAGCAGGGGATTCATCCCGAAGGCAAGCACAAGCATCTCCCGCCCGCGGAGTGGAGGCGCATGCTGCGCGAAGAGGATGTGATCGTGCTCGATACCCGCAACGACTACGAGACCGCGATCGGCAAATTTGCCGGCGCCATCGACCCCAAGATCACGGCGTTCCACGAATTCCCCGAGTATGTGGCCAAGGCAAACCTGCCCAAGGACAAGAAAGTGCTGATGTACTGCACGGGCGGCATCCGCTGCGAAAAGGCGCTGCTGGAAATGGAGAAGCAGGGCTATGAGCATGTCTACCAGTTGGACGGCGGCATCCTGGCCTACCTCGAGCAGTTCCCGGAGCAGGAATTCGAGGGTGAGTGCTTTGTGTTTGATCACCGCGTGGCGGTGGATCAGCACCTGCAGCCCACCACCACGTTTGGCCTGTGTCCCCATTGCGGACATGCCGGCGACAGGGAGATCACCTGTCACTGCGGTGCTGTACAAAAAATATGTTCAAATTGCTTCCCTTCAGAAAGGGCTCGAACGTGTTCGAAGAGGTGCGCGAATTTGCTGCCCTCTTTGCAAAGATGTTCATGAAAATTGACATATTTTAATAATAATTCAAAATATCTTCATGAGCGTTCTCGACCGTAACGAGATTTTCACCAGTGCCCTGCGTGTATACGACGAGCGTCACGGCGAACCGCAGCCGCCCCGTTTGGTGCTGATGACAGCCGTCGATATGGTGATCAGCGCATATGCCACGCCCGATAGGAAGGCGGCCCTGCTTGCGTCCATGGCTGATGCCAAGCGGGAGATGTTGCCCTTGGAAAATTTGAGCCCGATTTCTCAGGAAATCTTCGATATTGGTGATGCTGTCGTAGAAGCGGTGCGACGCCAGCTTTGTGCGATGAATTGAGCAGAAGAAAAAGGGGGCGACAGCAGTCGCCCCCTTTATCGTTCCTCGTCATCCTTCTGGGGTCGCTCATGACACCGGAGAGAGCGCCACACTGGAGACGATTTGCCAGACCAGCGCCTCATCGACGCACGCGAGCCGCAGGACCTGCAGAGTGTCGCGGACTGTGTAGGACGGCGGGGTGTCGGACGTGCAGTCATGACGCACCAGCCAGCGAACGATCAGCGAGGTGCCGGCGACGGAAAAATAACGAATCGCACGGTAGATGCCGACGTTGTCCTGGAGGGTTGCTCCCTGCCACGTGGGCGGGAGGTCGCCTACCGAGCGTTCGAGTTGTCCGCTGGTGCATTCGATGGGCACGGTGCCTTCGACGATGGTGCCCGGTTTTTCCACCCGAAGCGTCAGAGTCCATTTACCCGGTGACGGTTCTTCTGCGGTCAATGTGTTGCACTTGCCGCTGCCTTCGCCGCCCGGAGTGGCCTGCCAAAGCTTCTTCATGTGTGTGCTCCTGTAAAAGGAAGTGTAGAGAGGGAACCCGATTCCTCGCGGTGAAGAATCGGATGGCTCCCTACGGGATGCTGTGAAAAAGCGGGTCGGCGATTGTAGCGTTGAAACCCGAAAATAACACGATATTCGCGTCAGAAGGGATCGATCCGGCGCGTTATCGCTTTACTGCGCCCATGCGATGGGTCCCTCGGCGCTCGAGACTTCCTGCGTCCATTGCCAAAGATGGGGGATGTGTTTTTTGCCGGGGCAGCCGAATCTTCCCTCCGCCGTAGGCAGGGGCTGCGTGGCGATTTCCGCAAGCACTGCGCCGCCTGTGAACACGAGCGTGCCGTCGTCCGCAATGTCAAAACAGTCTTCGGCGTGCAGGTGCTCAATGCCTTCATGGTCAGTCCGCAAGGTGCGGATTTTGCTTTCGAGAGCCACCAATTCATGTCGATTGAAATCCGCCCAGACCATGGCGATTCTGAGCCCGCTTTCGTGCGCCCGCACTAAGGCATCTTTGCCGATGTCGGTTCCGAATTTTTTGCGGAAGAGACGCATGGCAAGATCCTGCAGGCCAAGACCCACACTCACGGTCTGCGCCGTGGCCGAGGCCACGCGTTTTGACAGGGCATGTGCGCCATATTTTTTTTGCGTCACAGGCTCCATCAGCTGTTCCAATCTGCGGAAATCAGGATCTTCCTGTTCTATCATGTGGTTTTCCCAGGCAGTAGCTGCGGTTTCGAGCGTGCGACGCATCGCCCGATAGAGCGCGTCGCTCACGCCGCGGATATTGCGCAGCGATCGGTCGAGAGCCAGTTCGCTGTTGAGCGTGTCGAAGGTGGAGCGCACAGAGGCACCCTCGCGCTCAACGAGTCCCAGATAAAAATCCCGTCGGTAGGTGTCCACATGACTAATGATTCCCGGAGTCGCAATGTTTTTCAGCAGCCCATAAAATTCCTGCTTGCGCTCAAAAGGACTCAGGGAGCCCGGCTCACGGTCGGTGCGCTCTTCCAAAACAGTCGCGCGCGTATCGGCGCCGGTACTGGCGTGAAAGGCCTTATAGTCTTCTTTGGTTACTTCTGATCGCATATCTATTTTTTACACTAAAATTTATATTTGTCAAATATTTGTATGGTCGTGCACGAGGCGTGGCGAGGTGTAGTAGAGGGGGACGATGAGCATGATCACGGCCGAGAGCCACAGCGCCCAGGGGGCGGCCAGCACGCCGACGCCGTAGAGCACAGTGCCCACCCAGCTGCGTGCGTAGCCTGCGTGGCGCTCTTCATCGCTGATCTCGTGGGCGATGATGTCGTCGCTGCACAGCGCATGGCGGGACATCAGCGTAAAGGCGAGGGCTGCGAAGAAGAGATTGGCGCAGTACACCATCACGGCGCCCGGTACGGTGGGGTAGTGGCCGAGGAACGCCGTGGTGAACGGCACCAAAGAAAGGAAAAACAGCAGGCCGTTGTTGTACCACAGCAGTGCGCCGTCGGTGCGGTCGAGCTCGTGGAAGAAATGGTGATGGTTCACCCAGAACACCGACACCGTCAGGAAGCTCAGTGCAAAGCTGGTCAGCTGGGGCAGGATGCCGCGCAGCCCAGCAAACACATCGTGCAAGGTTGTGCCGTGCAGCTCCGGTGGATGGATCTCGAGCACCAGAATGGTGACGATGATCGCGATCACCGCGTCGCTGTAGGCTTCGAGGCGTGCGGTGGAACCCACGAGGGTGTGTTTGGGGCGGAAGAGCTTCATGGGGAAAGTGTAGCAGCTCTTAGACGTCTCACTGCTATAGTCCCCCGCACTATGAAGAACAATCCCTCACGCATCCTCCCGATTCTTTTCTTCACCCTCCTGCTCGATACCATCGGGTTCGGGATGGTGTTACCGATCATTCCGGTGATTTTCACCGATCAGACATCGCCGTCGTTCCTGCTGCATGGCTATAGCGACAGCATGCAGTATGTGATCGCCGGTGCGACCACGGCGCTCTTTGGCCTGATGCAGTTTTTCGCGTCGCCTCTGCTGGGTGAGCTCTCCGATGTCTACGGCCGCAAAAAACTCCTGCGTGTGGGTGTGGCGGTGCTGGCGTTCTCCCAGTTTCTGTTTGGCATTGGTATTGAGATCTCTTCGATCGCCCTCATTCTTTTCGCCCGCACGGTCGCGGGGCTAGCCGCGGCAAATTTCAGCATTGCACAGGCCACCATTGCGGATGTGAGCGAGCCCCATAACCGTGCAAAAAATTTCGGCCTCATGGGTGCGGCGTTTGGCCTGGGCTTTGTGCTCGGGCCGCTGCTCGGCGGCTGGATCTCGAGCGCGACGGGCAACCCCGCCTATCCGTTCTGGGCGGCATCGATCCTGGGCATCGGCAACGTCATCTTCCTGTCGCTCTTTTTGCAGGAGACGCATCACGACCGCAAAGCCGAGCATTCCTTCACGCTGTGGAAAGGGTTCGCCAATATCCGCCAGGCGTTCACCGATATCGATGCCCGTGCCGTCTACCTGTCGAACTTCCTCTATGTCTGCGGGTTTACGTTCTTTACCTCGTTCATCGGCATTTTGCTGGTGCAGTCGTTCTCCTTCACCGAGGCATCCGTCGGCACGTTCTTCGGTGCGGTGGGGCTGTGGATCGTCTTCGCGCAGGCCGTCGTGTTGCCGTATCTGTCCAAGCGCCATCCCGAACGCACGCTCCTGCGTTGGTGTATCCCGTTTGTCGCCGTCACGGTCGCGGCGTATCCGTTTGTGGGTGGCGGATGGTGGCTCTATGTCCTCATTCCCATCATGGCTTTGCCGCAGGGCGTGTCGATGGCCAACTTTTCGGCGCTGATCAGCAAGAGTGTGTCCGCACAGAAGCAGGGTGCCGCACTGGGGATCAACGGGTCATTGCAGGCGCTTTCGCAGGGCATTGTCCCGATCATGGCGGGCGTGGGCTCGGGAGTCATGGGTGTCGCGTCGCCGTTTGTCATCGGCGGCCTGCTGATCTGCACTGCGTGGTTGGTCTTGTTCGGACCTGTCAGAAGAGGGGTATAGTGCGGGTGTGTTGCAACGCCTCCTGAGTTTCGCGCTTCTGCTCACGATCACGGCACCATCGGTCATACCTGTCGCATCCGCCGCACCCGCGCCTTTTCCGGATATGGAATGGAGCTGGTACCGCTATAAGCTGGAAGTGCAGGAGCTCAAGGACGACGGCGTGATCGACGGCTATGCCGACGGCACCTTTCATCCGCGTGAGACCATCAACCGCGCCGAGCTTTTGAAGATCGTTTTCAAAGGGAAAAGCGATGTGGTGCCCGTGCACCGCCGCTGCTTTCGCGATGTGAACCCCGATGCCTGGTACGCGCCGTATGTGTGTGCGGCCAAGCAGCGCGGAATCATCCAGGGGTACAGCGACAATTCCTTTCGCCCCGGCGAGCCGGTGAATTTCGCGGAGGCGATCAAGATGGTGATCAACGCCTACGGGGAGGAAGTGCAGGAAGGGACGGGTGCCGATTGGTACAAGCCCTATGGCGAATTGCTCGAGACGCAGCAAGTGCTGCCTCAGCATTCGTACATTCCGTGGTCTGCCATCAGCCGCGAGCGTGCAGCCGATCTGATCTGGCGCGTGCTGCAGTTCCAGCAGGAGCGCGTGATCCCCCGTCTGTCGCCCGGTTGCGGCAAGGCGCCCGTATCGCCGCCTTCGTCGGTGACGGTGTTGGGGCAGCAGCGCGACTTTTTGCTGACGGTGCCTGCTACCTACAAAGACCACGACCCCACGCCGCTGATCGTGGCGTTTCATGGCCGCACCAACAGCAACGCGCAGGTGAAGCAATATATGGGTCTCGACCGCGCCGCATCCGATTCGCTGATTGCCTATCCTGCCGCGTTGCCCAACGGCAACGGTTCCTTCTCCTGGGCGAACCCCGGCGACAAGGCACAGGAGATCCGCGACATCGCGTTCTTCGATGCAATCGTGGAGAGATTGGCCAATGACTACTGCGTCGACATGGATCGCATCAGTGTGGCGGGGCATTCGCTCGGTGCATGGATGGCCAACACCGTTGCGTGTGTGCGCGGCGGCGCGGTCATGGCATCGGCGACGGTGGGCGGTGACTCGGTCACCACCGTTTGCAACGGTCCCGCAGCCGCGATGATCGTGCATAACCCTCACGACACGCTTGCCCCCTTCAGCGGCGCGGAGAAAGTGCGCAAGCAGCGCATCGAGGCGAATGCGTGCACATGGGATGTGTCGGACAACGCCGACAGCGCCTTCAACTGTGTGCGTCACGAGGCGTGCGCCAACGGCAACGACGTGCTGTGGTGTCCGCATACGCAGGATTACGACGAACGGGGCAACTACTACCCCCACAACTGGCCGCGCGGGGTGGCGCAGGACATGGTGCGGTTCTTTCAGAGCATTCCGTAGGGCGAGGCCTGTGCGCATGGTGTTACACTTCTTCCATGCGCCGATTGATCATCAACGCCGACGACCTGGGGAGCAACCCGCAGCGCACTCATGGGATCTTCCAATGTCATGAGTTTGGAGTGGTGACCAATGCCACGATCTGGCCGAACGTCAGCGACAGCGAAGCCGCCGCGCGACATGCACGTGAACGCGGATTGCCTACGGGGCTGCATCTCAACTTGGTGGAGGAGTATCCGCTCAGCAAGCAGGAGCAGATCAGCTCGTTGGTGAATGCCAACGGACAGTTTTTTGATGTCGCCCGGCTGTTCACGCTGCTCGATGAGGGTGCAGTGGAGCAGAACCATCTTGAGCGCGAAGTGCGCGCGCAGGTGGAGTGGATGTTTGACCAGGGGCTTACGCCCACCCACATCGCCGGCAATTGGGATGTGCATGTGCACCCCGCGATCGTCACGGTGCTTATCCCGCTGATGGAGCGCTACGGTATGCGTTTTGTGCGTATTCCCTGCGAGGAACCGCTGCCACCGTTCGGGTTCGAGATTCCTGAAGCGCAACTCCAGGAGATCCGCCGCACCAATGCCATGGCGGCCGCCGCACGCACGATGTTTGCGGCGCATGGGATCGGCACCACCGACCACTTTCGCGGGCACACGCTGCTCGGCAACTCGTCACTCAAAAATCTGCGTCACATCCTCGGTCGGCTGCCCGAAGGCGTGACCGAGATGATGGTGCATCCCGGCAGTCAGACCGTGTACGGCACACCGTTCGATCTCGACCCCCAGCGGCAAACGGAACTGAGGATGCTGCTGGACGAATCGATCCCCGCGCTGCTCAAGGAAAAGAAAATCGAGCTCTGTTCGTTTGAGGATCTCTAGGGCTCGAGCGCTTTTTGTACATAGGCGAACAGCGCCGGGTCGTAGCCGAAGTGCCGGGTGGTGTCGGGGTGCTCTTCATACATCTTCTGCAGCTTGGCTTCGATCTGTGGGTTGCCGCCCGAAAACGCTTTCACGAGTTCCATCCACTGTTTCGCCAGGTTTCGCATTGCGGGATCTTTGGGATCCGTGCCCTTGTCCCGGTGCGTTTGTACCGCGGCGATCAGGTCGCGCCACTGCTGTTCGGCCTTGCGCATGCCATCGTCGCCCAGTGCTTGTGCCCGCTGCTGCAGCTCGGCCTTTTCCTCGTCGGTGTACTGCGCTTCCATCTCGTTCATCAGTGCGATCACCCGCAGGAATTCCTCGGCAGTGATGTCGGTGTGCGATTTGAGGAAGCGCATCAGCCCCTTCAGGCGCTCCAAGAGCTCTTGGTGTTTCTGCAGCTGCTCGCCCATGCGTTGCATCTGCATCTGGAGCGTCATGATGGGCGAGTAGGTGGGCTGCTCGAGCATCATTTTGATGGTGTCTAACGGCATGCCCATCTGCTTGAGCGATACGATCTGCTGCAATCGGGTGATATCGTTTTTGGTATACAGGCGGTGGTCGCCGGTCGTGCGGTATGACGGCACAAGGATGCCGATCTCCTCATAATAGTGGAGTGTGCGCACCGAGAGTCCTGTGTGCGTGGCGAGATCGCCGACTTTCCAGAGATCCGGGTGGGGGGAGGCCGATGAGGGGGGAGGGGTGGTCATGGGTGCATCCTGCAACCGTACGTCACGTGAGGTGCAAGAGTCCTCCGTTTCGCCATTTCTGTCATCTTTACAAGGACATGCCTACTAAACAAGATAATAATATTATGGTATAATACTATTAAATATCCACCCCATGCTTCAGGAGATTTTCACCGCCTTCGCCGTCGTGTTTCTCCTGTGGGTCGTGCTCGAGGAGGGGATGGGCGATACCAAGAGTGGCAAATCCTCAGACAGCGACGGTTCACTTTCCGGGTTTATTCTTCTGCCGTTTTTACTGCTGCTTGGGTTCGCGGCTTTCCTGTGGTCTGTTGCGCAGTATCTCCTGAAAATGTTGGCAGCCGTGCTGCCGGAGATCGTGGAGTGGCTGCTCAACATGTTCCGGGCATGTGGTGCTGCTCTCAAAAAGCTTTTTTCGACGCTGCGTGCCGTCTCGAAAGATCTGCTCAAGCGTGACGGCGTGCTGTCGCTGGTGCTACGGGACATCTCTGTTGCAGTCATGCGTATGCTGCGCGCCGTGGGCAAGGGCATCGATGCGTTTTTGCGCGGATTGGTCGATGTGCTGCAAAGCTTCCCCGCGTTGTTCCGCGGTTTCCCGAGGTTCCTTGGTCGAGTGGCGACGGCGTTTCGCGCTCTGTGTTTGGCACTGTGGCATGCGCTGATCGCGGCCGCGGCCGCGTGTTGGCGCCTGCTGCGGTTCATCGGTCATGTGCTTGCACTGGTTGTGACGACGGGGGTGTTGTTCGCTTTTTTGCAGCTGCGTGACGAGCGCGAGGAGCGTGCCCGCCGCCTTGCAGCTATGCATCGTCGGAGCCGCAATACGCAGCGTGCTGCCCGCAAAGGCGCATGGGCGGAACTGTGCGATTCCTCCTGGGCGATGGTGTGTCTGTTTCTGCCGTTTTTGAAATCTGCCGATGACGACGGCGAATCGCATCGGGTTCTTCATGACCTCCAGCACATCGGCTGGTCCACGCGGGAGAAGATGTCGAGGGTATAGCCTACTTCCGCAGCAGATCGCGGATTTCCGTGAGCAGCTTGATCTCGGGGGTGGGCTCAGCGGGCGCGGGAGCAGGCGCTTCTTTCTTGAAGCGGTTGAGCTGCTTGATGGCCAGGAAGATGCAGAACGCGACGATGAGAAAGTCGACCACCGACTGCAGGAACATGCCGTAGTGCACGGGTCCGATCGACAGATGTGTGAAGTTGATGTTGCCCAGGATCAGTCCGAATGCCGGCATGATGACGTCGCTGACGAGTGAGGCGATGATTTTGCCGAAGGCGCCGCCAATGATGACACCGACGGCGAGATCGATGACATTGCCCTGCATCGCGAATTTCTTGAATTCCTGCAACATAGTGGGGGGGGTAGAGGTAGGGGATCAGCCGGCCGAGAAGACGGCGAGGCATTGCTGCTGTACGTGGGAGAGTTCCGCCTGCACGCGCCGGTGTTCCTGCTGCTGGGCATATTGCTCCTGCATCAGGCGCTCGCCTGCTTCGATCAATGCCCGCGGCGTATAGACCGGGATGATGCGGATGGGTGGTTCGCCGGTGTCTTCCGATAGTCCGATAGCCATGGGGGTCATCCTATCATGTGCATCGTTTTTTCGGCTACACTCCTCTCGTGCGTCAAGCCGCTGTCCTGTTCGCCGGCCTTTCCCTGCTGTTCCCGCTGGCGGCGTATGCCGAGCCCATCAGCGTGCCCACGCAGCGCGGATTCTCGCCCTTTGCCGCGCAGGCAATGTTTGAGAAGGTGCTCAAGCCCACACCCCAACATCCGTTGCAGGTGTCGCCGCTCGAAGACGATGTGACGGCGTTGCCGACCCATGTGAAACTCACTTATCGCTCCGCGCTGCCGGTTCCGGTGCTCATCGGCCCGCTGGGTGCCCTGCCGCACGACATGCTTGCAGCCGTTCTGCCTGCGTCGCCGACCGATGCGCAGGAGGTTTATCTTGATCTGCGCAATTCCCCCGACTGGCGCCCGGGCAAACACGGCGTGTCGCTCAACATCTATTGGGTTGACGGACATGAGCCGGAATTGATCGATGTGTCGCCGATGCAGCAGGGCGGTATCGGCCGTTCCCTTGTCGCGGTGGGCGGTCACCTTTTCCGTTCCGAGGGGTTTGGCTCGTTCTCTCCGAATTTCCTTTTGGGCTACAAGGTCGCAGGCATGCCCTTCAGTGTGTTGCTGTTTGTGCTCGGTGTAGTCGGCTGCGCGTTGATGGTGCGCAGGCGCGGTGTTGTGTCTGCCGCCTCCGTGGCAGCGTTGGCGGTGATTGCCGTGTGGCAGGTGCGGTTTGTACCCGATGTCGTCGGCATGACCGTCCACGAGCAGTCGGCCTGGCGTGACGGGCAGGATGCCGGTGAATTGGGGCATGTGGCGGCGATCGCACAGTTTGTGCAACAGATGGATCTTCCCGCAGAACAGGCCATTACGGTCTGTACGCAGCAGGCAACACCGTTTCGGTATTTCCTCTCTCCGCGCGCCGTGGTGACCGATGCGTCAGTGTTGGCCAAGGGCGGCATCGCGGTGCTGGATCAGCAGTGGGACGACGCCACGACACTGCACTGCAAGGATGTGGTGGGGACGGGCAAGGTGCTCACCCGCTATCCCAACGGCGATGCGTTGGTGCAATTTTCCCCCAAGCCATGATCGCACTCACGCTTCCGTTGTCGGCGTTGCTGCTCGCTCTTGAAGGGTTCTTCCTCTCGTCGCTCGTGCTGCGCGTGTCAGGCCAGCGCACGCTGCGTGTCGCGCTGGGATTACCGCTCGGTGCGCTGTGCAATGTGTTTGTGTTTGTGGTTCTGAATCTGTTGTCCGTCGAATGGACGGCACTCAGCGTGTACGGATTGCATCTGCTTGTGCTGCTCGTGCTGGCACTTGCCTCGTGGCGCCAGCCGAACACAGGTTCCATCGAGCCCGTACGCACCGTGACATTGCCGCGCTGGCTCGAGATCGTGTCCATCCTCTCGCTGTTGCTTGTCCTGCTGCCTGCCGCACTGCATGCGCTGACGATTCCCAGCATCGGGTGGGACAGCTTCACCAACTGGGCGGCACGCGCCAAGCTGTCGCTCGAGGCAGGGCGCTTCATCGCGGCGGGCGTGGTGCAGCCGCAGTATCCCGTGCTCTATCACAGCCTGCTCATGCTCCCCATGTTGCCCGATCATTGGAATGATCAGGCCACCAAGGTCATCAGCCTGCTGCTCGATGGCAGCGCCGCCGTCGCGCTGTGGTCGCTTGTGCGTTTGCATGTCGGGCGCCGCGCCGCATTCCTGGTTCTTGCGGTGCTGGCCGCCGTGCCGCTGGTAGCGCTGCACCTGCGCCAGGGCTATGCCGATCTGCATTGGGCGCTCTTTGCGCTGCTTGCCGCGGCAAGCATGCAGTTGTCGTTTGTCACCGGCAAAAAAACGCTGTTGGTGCTTTCTGCGCTCTGCATTGCGGCTGCCGCGTGTACCAAATTGGAAGGTCTGTATGTGGGTTTGCTCCCGTGGCTCGTTGCATTGGGCATCCATGGCTTGCGCACCAATACGCTGAAGGCATCGGCGACTCCGGCCCTGCTGGCATGCGCATTGTCCGCCGTGTGGCCGGCGATCACGCTGCTGCGCGGCGAGCTGCCCACCGTCCATGCGGTGTTCTTTCAGTATCACCCCGAGGCGGTCGGCCGCATTGTCGAACATCTGTTCCTCCTGGGCAGTTTCGGCGTGTTTTGGTGGCTGATCGTCGCGCTGCTGTTGCTGTGCCTCTTCCATGCGCCGCTGCGGACGCACCTGCAAAACACCTGGCTGCAGTTTGCGCTGCTCTCCACGGCAGGTGTGCTTGCGGGGTACCTGTTCACACCCGAAGTGCGCGGCCTGCTGCAGGGCGACAATTTCGCGCGCGCCATGCTGACCCCGACATTGCTGTGTACGTCCGCCCTCACGATGCTGCTCCTCGAAGCGTTCAGCTCTCCTTCGCGGCGTGCAACAGGTGTTTGATCAGCCAGTGTTCCAATCCGAGGATTGAACTGACAATCAGCCATCCGTCCGTCCCGCCGCCGATGCTCATTTTGATGACATTGGGGTTGAGGATGGCTGCGGTATCGACCAGAAGCCACAGGAAAAACAGGTTCACGAGGATGGTGGTGATCAGGGTGGCCAGCAGATGCAGCGGGAACGTGACGACCGCCAGGAAGAAGCGCACGAACATATTCATGAGCGTCAGCAATGCGGCCAGAATGATGTAGGCGGGCACGCCGCCCTGGATGATCACATACTGCGGCAGCCAGATCGTCAGTCCCCACAGGACGCCGATGGTCAGCACGAAGCCGGCGACGATGCGCATGGGCCAGGACATGTCAGGCTTTGATGAAGCCGACGCTCAGCGTAGCACCGTCCAGCTCCACAGGCACGAATGCGCCGTCCACCTTGCCCGCTTTCGCGCGCGTTTCGGCATGGAGCAGCGGCAACAGCGGCGTCAGTTCGTCGGGGAGTCCGTCGATCTGCAGGATGATCTGATCGGTGTAGGCCAGGCCGCCGTCCTTGCGCAGTTTCTGCACGGCTCGCACGAGATCGCGCATGAGGCCTTCGGCCTTCAGCTCCGGCGTGACCACCGTCTCCAGACTCACGACAATGCCGTGTTCGGCCGCCACATCGGTGCCCTCCCGCCCGCGGTAGAGCACTGCGGCTTCATCGGGGGAAAGGGTTTCTTCGAGGATGACAATGGAGCCGTCGTCGCGGATCTCAAACTCTCCGCGCTTGCCCGCAGCAATCACCTCCTGCACGCGGCCGCCGAGACGGGGACCCACCTTGCGTGCATCCACCTGGGCGATGCGCTCGCCGAGCGTGCCCGGATCGTCGACAAACTCGATCTCCTTCACGTTGAGCTCCTGGCGCAGCACCTGCTCGTCTTCTGCGGCCAGCTTCAGGGACGTTCGCAAAGCCGGCGGCAGGGCGACGGTGATCTTGGACAGCGGCTGGCGCACTTTGATGGTCTTCTGGCTCCTGAGCTTCAGGCCGAGCGACACGATGGTGCGCATCACGCGCGTATTGGCGAGCAGCTTGGATTCTTCCTTGGTGAGTTTCTGGATCGCCGGCCAATCGGTGAGGTGCACCGAGCCATGGTTCTCCGGCACGAGGTTCAAGTAGATCGCCTCGGTGATGAATGGGCAGAACGGAGCCAGCAGCTGGCTGAGCGTCAGGAGTACGTCGTACAGCGTGGCAAGCGCCTCATGCTGTTGTTCTTCATCCGCGGCACCGCCCTCCAGCTCGTCGGCATCCAGTTTGCCGGCAAAGCGGCGGCGCGAAAGGCGGATGTACCAGTTGGTGAGCGCATCGATGGTGTCGTGCAGCTCCGCGCAAGTGGCGGAAAGATCGTAGGAGTCGAGCTCCTTGCTCATGCGGTTGCACAGATCCTGCACCTCGGCGCGGATCCATTTGTCCAACGGGTGGCCGGAGTGCCGACGGTCGGCGACGGGGGTGAAGTTGGCGGCATTCGCATAGGTGACAAAGAATCCGTAGGCGTTCCACAGCGGCAGCAGCATGTTGCGCAGCGTGTCCTCCAGGATTTTCTCGGAGAAGCGCATGTCTTCGCCGCGCACCGCTTGCGAGCTCATCAGCGCAAAGCGCATGGCATCGGCGCCGTGCTTTTCCAACACCGCGGTGGGATCGGGGTAATTCTGCAGCCGTTTGCTCATCTTGCGGCCGTCTTCGGCGAGCACCGTACCGTTGGTGATGCAGTGCTGGAATGCGGGCTTTTGGAAAAGCGCGGCACCCAACACGGTCAGCGTGTAGAACCATCCGCGGGTCTGGTCGATGCCTTCGGCGATGAAATCGGCGGGGAACCCCTGCGGCAGCGTACCGTCGCTGGCAAAGGGATGATGCACCTGCGCATAGGGCATGGAACCGCTTTCGAACCAGCAGTCGAGCACCTCGGGGATGCGTCGCAAAAGCGCGCGCCTCGGAAGCGTGACGGTATCGGCGTTGTGGCAGTGCGATGTGCTGGCTTCGGCATACGTCCAGTTTTCCACGAGGGTGCGCATGGCACGCACCATGCCGCCGTGTGTGGCCACCAAGACGCGCTTGCCCGGATATTTCCTGCACAGCGTGTCGTAGGCGTTCTGGCCGCGCAGCAAAAATTGCGACAGGCTCTCTCCGCCCTCCGGCGTCCCCTGATGGAACGACAGGTTTCCTCCGCCGGCCGCATGGGGGGAGTGTTCGGTTACGTCAGATTCCTTCTTGCCCGCCCAACTGCCGCCGTCACGTTCACACAGCATCTCCAGCCGCTCGACCACGGGAATACCCAGGATGTCGGAGAGAATGTCGGCCGTTTCCATGGCGCGCTTCTGGGTGGACGACACGATCATGTCAAAATCCGCGGCCTTCAGTTTGCGTGCGGTGGCTTCGACCTGCGCTCGTCCGTCGGCGTTCAGCGGCGGATCGATCGATCTGCCCTGCATGATCTTGTTCTTGTTGTAGTCGGTTTCGCCGTGTCGCACGAGGGTAAGCAGCGGGAGGCGCTTGTCTTCGTTGCCGGCGAACACGACCGTATCGAGCACTTCCTTGTGCAGGTCAAACTGCGCCTCGTGGTCGTGATCCCAGAAAAAGGTATGGGGCTGCGCGTAATCGGGGCAGGGCTGGTGCCACAGTTTGCGCGGTTCTTCCTTGGTGAAGAAATGCTTGATGTTCAAGATGGGATCCGCGTGGCTGACCACCACGATGTGCTGGCTGCGGTGGCGGGGGAGCACTTCCGACAGGAAGTCGTTGATGCGCTTCTGTGCCGATTCCCAGGTCTCCATGCCGGGCAGGTGATAGATGCTTTCGGCGTGGTTCTTCTCAATCACGTGTGCGCGGCGTGCCTTCACGAAATCCAGATCGTGGAACGTGACGGACTTACCTTCGAACTCGCCGAACTCGATTTCATGGAGGCGCTCATCGACGATCACCGTCGCTCCCGTTTCCTTGCCGATGGCCTGCGCGGTCTGTTGGGTGCGGGCGAGCGGCGAGCAGTAGATCACATCGACGGGCACGGTGTCCGCGGCGAGTTTTTTGCCGGTCGCGGCAGCCTGCTCCTTGCCCAGCTTGGTCAGCGATGTGCCGGGAACCACGCCCTGGTAGATATGCTGCACGTTGCCCTCGCTCTGGGCGTGGCGCACCGCCGTGATCTTGGTGAAGCGGATCTTGTTGCGCAGCAGAATGTCGTCACGCCCGCCGATCACCACCGGCATCGTGTCGTCCTTGTCAGCTCTCCACAGCGGCAGCGGCGTTCCCCAGTAGCGGTTGCGCGAAATCGCCCAGTCGCGCGCACCTTCGAGCCATTTGCCGAAGCGACCGTCGCGCAGGTGGCCGGGCACCCACTCCGTTTTGGCGTTGGCGGCCAGCAGATCGTCTTTGATCTTCTCGACGGCCACAAACCATGACGACGTGGCATAGTTCAGCAGCGGCGAATCGCAGCGCCAGCAATGCGGGTAGCTGTGCTTGTAGGGCACGCGTTCAAACAGCAGGCCGTGACTCTCGAGCCAGGCGATCACTTTTTGGTCGGTCTTGGTGGGGTCGTCTTTGGGTTTCACCTCCATGCCCGCAAAATCGGTGACTTCCGGCTGGAATACGCCTTCGATGGACACATGCTGCAGGAGCGGCACTTTTTCTTTTTTGCCCACGCCATAGTCGTCTTCGCCGAACCCGGGCGCGATGTGCACGATGCCCGTGCCCTCGCCGGTTTCCACAAAGTCGGTGGCAACAATCTTGAATGCCGCGTCTTTGTAGCGGTCGACGTAGTAGGGGAACAACGGTTTGTAGGTGCGGCCGACAAGCTGCTTGTGGGTCACTGTTTTTCCTACGGTGTACTCGCGCTTGCCGAAGGTGGCTTCCACTCGCTCTTTGGCGAGGATGTAGGTCTTGCCGTCGTGCTCAACCTCCACATAGCTGATGTGCGGACCGATCGCGAGGAACAGGTTGCCCGGGAGCGTCCACGGAGTCGTGGTCCAGGCGAGCGCATAGGTGCCGGGCGTGTCGGTCAGTTCGAACTGCACGATGGCGCTTTGGTCGGTGATGTCCTTGTAGCCCTGCGTCACCTCGAAGTTCGCCAGCGGCGTGACACAACGCGGGCACAGATGCATCGGCTTGTGGCCTTCGTAGAGCAGGCCTTTCTCGGCGAGCTGCGAGAACACCCAGAAGATGGATTCCATGAAATCCGGATCCATCGTGCGGTAGTCCCAGTCCATGTCCACAAAGCGCCCCGTGCGCTCCACGACCGTTCGCCACTCCTTGGTGTAGCGCTGCACGGCCGCACGGCATAGCCCGTTGAAAGCGGCCACGCCCATCGCCTCGATCTCGCCCTTGTGCTTGATGTTGTGCTCCTTCTCGATCAGGTTTTCCACGGGCAGCCCGTGGCAGTCCCAGCCGAAACGCCGTTCCACATATTTCCCGCGCATCGTCTGGTAACGGGGGATGACATCCTTGATGGTGCCCGCAAGCAGGTGGCCGTAGTGCGGCAGACCCGTCGCAAACGGCGGACCGTCGTAAAAACTGAAGCGCTCGCCGTCCTTCCGTTGTTTGACCGAACGGTGAAACACATCCTCTTCCTGCCAGTAGCGCAGAATGCCGCGCTCCAGCTGGGGGAAGGATTGCCGGGGATCGACGGGGTCAAATGGCATGCGAAAGCCGACAAAGGATAGCGCAAGAACCGTGCCGAGACGATGGGTTTAGCCCTGTATCTTTCCGCGTCTGGCGGCCACGGCCGGATCGGAGAGGACGGTGCGGTCTCCTTTGTCGCTGATGCGTGCACGGTGGGCATAGTGCCGCGCATCGGTGGCCACTGCCTCATACAAGGCGCGCTCGTTGCGGCTGAGGGTGTCGAATTCCGGCAGTTTCATGCCGCGGTCGAGCAATGTGGCGACGGCCTGCACCTTGTCGGGCTCCTGCGTCAGGCGCGGGCGCAGCATCGACAGATGATGGCTGGCGACCGTGGGGGCTTCCAGCAGGCCTGCCTTGCGGACGTGTTTTTTGTCCGAGTCGAATTTGACGGCGACGCGCTCGAGCTCGAACGCGCGTCCATACCCCCCACCCAGCTCATCACCCTGCATCTGCTTCATCATCGCTTCGTATTCATCGATGATGCGTTGCGCCAGCGGCCGTGCCTGCGCCACCAGGTCGTCGGGACCGGCGGCATCATCGGTCTTGATGTCCACGACGCGTCGGCAAAAATTGATCAGCGCCATGCCCGGCTTCAGGCCGATATTGGCATAGAACGTATCGGCGAAGGGGTGCCCACCGTTTGCCGAGCCGAGTTTCTCGCTCATCACGGTCGCCCACGTGCCCGGGCGTGTGCCTGCGGTTTGCTGCTTGGCGACAATGGCCACGAGTTCGCGCAACGCGCGTTCTTCATCGTCACTGACCGGTTCACGCACAAAGGTCTTCATCGTTTCTTCCTTTTTGGCGGCGGGGTTGTTGATCGATGCGTAGAGCTTCTGCAGGCTTGCCGATGCCGCAGCCGTACTCGAGGGCTTCTTTGGCATTGGAGCCGAGGGTTGCGCGGGAGCCGCGTCGGATGGCGACAGCGAAAGATCGTCGTTGGCCGCAGCACGGCCGACATCGGGCAGGTCGGTGGGCTTGCCGTTGGTTTGGATGTCCGATGCAAACAACCCCCAGATCTGCGCGGCGATGCGCATCGATGTGATCTCGGGGATTACGTGTACCTTGCCATCCAAATCCTTCACGCGGATGGGCGCCACGCGGATGCCCAGGCGCACGGGAGGTGCATCAAGATCGTCGAGGGTTTTTTCCATCGCCGCATAGCGGGGATCCCGCCGCAGGGCACCGCGAAGCTTCGCCGCGAATCCTTCGGCAAGCTGTATCCCTTCCTTGGTGACCAACAGATCCGCGGCGCCCTCGGGTGAGGGTGTCAGGTTCCGCTCGTGGCCTCCAGCATTTGGTGACGAGTCGTGCGGCGTGTTACCCACCATTCAAGCACTCCACGGCTAGAGCGCAAGGGGGGTGGGGAATGCCGTTTTTTTGGCATGAGAAAAACGTATTTTTTGCCCCTGTAATATTGACAGTTTGGGCGCGTTCAGTACAATATTCCCGCTAATCTAGCAAGTATGAGCCTGGGTTCCCTCAACATGGGCGAGTCATCCTACCCGCAGCCGGAACGTCGCGAGGTGCCGATGGTGCTGCTGGGCGATACTCTCTACCCCGAGGCGGAGGTGAAACAGGCGGAGCAATTGCTGGCCATGAGTGAAGGTCGTGAAGAGTTGCCTGCGGATGTCGGCTACGGCGGCAAGGTGATCAGCGTGCTCAAGAATTTGCCGAATGTGCGCGAGATGACCAGCCGCGTTGTGTCGTCGCCGGACAAGAAATTGCCGGAGCACAAAACGTTTGCTGAGTGGATGCATGATGCCGGCACGGTGGTGCGCCACATCGGCGTAGCCTTGCGTCGCAAATTGGGCGACCTTCTCCAGGGATAAGGCGGGTTTTGGCGGGAATTTGCTATATTGTTGGGAATATGTTTTGTAGTACAATGCGTCCTCATTCTTCCGCATGGCACCCACAGACCGCCCATCGGACCCTTCTCCTGAGGCAAAGCCCGACAAGGCAGCGCAGGATTGGGTGGAGTACCGCTTGCAGCGTGACTTTAAAGAGCAGCTGAAACTTCGTCTGCTCGAGGCGTTTCAAATGGGAGCGCGTATGCACTTCCGCGAGGCGCTCTCCATTGAATCTGTGCCGCGTGACCAGATTCTTCCGGAAGAACTGCATGCACGCTTTGCATCGCGCTATGTGGCGCCCCGCATTGCACGCGCCATTGTCGAAGCCTGTCTGGGCAATCCGCAGGCGTTCAATGCCGTGCGGCAGGAGGTGAACGCCGAAGGTGGTCTCATCGAACCGAAGGACGAGGCGGAATTTGCGCGGCGTGTCGCCGACAGCGATCACTGGGTGATTGCGGAGGCTTCGGGTCTGCATCCCGATCCCGATTCACTGTTTCACAGCGATCGCGTGCCGTCGGCGGACTGTCAGTGTGTGCTGCCCGATGACCGTGAGGATGCCCAGTGGGTGGTACCGTTGCTGCGCCCGGGAATCGACACCATCTACGATCCCGAGTTGGATGCCAAAATCCGCAATGCCAAGCCTGCGGCGGTCGGCCTCATTGATCAGATCGCCGTAAACAAGGAGTTCGCACACCTGCGCCTCGCCGCCCATGCGCGTCACGATGCCCTTACGCAGGTGGTGCAGCGGGAGCGCGAACACCCCATCGAGCATATGATCGGCATGGCGTTTTGCATCCAGGGGGTGGAGCTGGCGGACGGCGCAAAATTTTTGCTGAAGGACTACGACCAGAAGTCGCTGGTGAACATGATCAGCCTCTTGATGAACGAGCACAGCACGCGGTGCCCCGCGCAGGTGGTGGGTCGGTATCGCGGCCAGCATGTGCCGGTGTCGTTTGTACTGCCGGGCGGCACCGAGACGGTGAACGGATTTTTGCTGGTTGATTGGTACTACCTCGATCATCAAACGGAACACATCCACCTGCCCGGGCAGTCGTTGCCCAAGATGATGTATCCGAAGCCCGATGCCACGTCCGGCACTAGCGCTTCATCGTGATGTACTGCAGCGAGAAGACGGTGCAGATGATGCCGAGGATGAACAGCACCGAGAACGTGGGGGCGAACAGGAACTCCGCGGCGAACGTGGCAAGACAGGTCAGCGGCAGCAGACGGTCGAGCACATCCCTGCCCAGGCGGCGGGTGGCTTCGAAGAAGAGGACGTAGGGGATGAACACAAACACCAGGGAGAAGCCCATGCCCAGCAGCAGTTTTTGCGGCTCAAGAGGAATCAGCGGCTGGAAGGGCAGGATGGCGAAGCAACAGAGCAGACCCACGATCGAGAGCCAGAAGAGGTAGGCGGGGTAGCGCGTATGGATCATGTTGCGCTGGTAAAGGTCGCTGAACGCCGAGTAGAGCGCAAAGCTTCCGGCACTGCCGGTGGCGAGGAGCACCGCCAGCCACGACGACGGGTGCACGGTCAGGAAGCAAATGATGGCGACAAGGATGAGCCCCAACGGCATGACGGCCAGGGTCTGTTTGGAGCGGTGCATGATCTGTTTGACGATCAGTGTGCACAGTTGCATGGCCAGCACAAAGAGAATGTAGAGGCTCGCGGGCATCATCGTGAGCGCCTCGTAGGTAAGGATGGCAGTGGTGAAATACGAAAGACCCGCAAACAGGAGCGAGGGTTGCAGCGGCTGGAGGGGTTTGAGTTTTGCAGTCGAGATGGCGGAGTGGAAACCGTAGACAATGGTCGATGCGAGGAACACGGTGACAAAACGCAGATAGGTCAGCTCAAGCGGGCTGAGGACGTTCTGCACGAGAATATGGCTCACCACCGGATCCAACCCCCAAATGACAATGAGGAAGATCGTGCCGATGAGCGATTTGACGTGGGTGTGGAGGAAGGACACTTTTACATCGGTCGCGCCGGTGTCGCGCAGCGCCATGAGCAGCATGCGTTGGTTGGCGGCGGAAAGCTGACATCGCCAGGTGATCTGCGACTGATGCGTGGCGGCGTCGTTGTGCGTGTGCTCGTCGACAATCGCGCCGTCGTAGTATTCGCGGATGTGTTCGATGCGTTGCATCACCTCTTCATCCTGTTGCTCGATGGCAAAGTGAATCACCCATTTCTGGGTCTTCTCGCCGTTGTGCTCCACTTTGGCGAACAGCGCATCGGCCACAACCGACGGGTTGAGGTGGCCTTCGGCAATGGCGATGTGCACCTCCTGCATGGTGCCGTAGCCGAGGCGGCGGATCTTCTCGTTCACGCTTTCTTCCTGCAGCTCCTCCAGCAACCCCAACGACCGGTCGTGCAGCGTGTGGCTGAGCATCTGTTGACCGGTCTGCAGCAGTTCTTTTTTACCGAACGTGCTGAGTGCCGAGCGGATGCCGGCGGTTGCGAGCCCCGTGTTCACCCATTGCAGCCATCCGTGCACCGCCCGCATTTCGGGGGCGGTTTTCAGGCTGATCGAATCGGCGTGTTTCAGCAGGGTGAAAAACGGCACGGCTTCGCCGTTGACCAGCACGTCCTGCGTGCGCAGCGCAATGTCGCCGAACACATAGAAGGCGCCGTCGAGCGCCGTGGACGTCTTGGGCACCTGTACGGCTTCGCCCGTGGGCGCGTGAATGGTGATGGTTTCGCCGAGAATGTCGCTCTGCAGGCTTTTCCAGAATTCGGCGCTGCGCTCGGCGGTGTCCTGTGACACGGCGGTGATCCGGTTTGCCCAGGGGAGGTAGTCGAGCAGGCCTTTGGCGCGCTTGTCGAAGCACACCGACGCAATGCCTTTGCGGGCATAGGTGTGCATGTCGGCGGTGCGGATCTTGCAGCGTACGCGCAGACCGTTGTCCAAAATCACCGTAGTGTGCAGTGCCTGGTAACCGTTGAGCAGAGGGGAGTTGATGTAATCCTGGAACGAGAGCGTTTCGCGCGGCCATGTCTGGTGGAGCCTGCCGAGCGTGCCGTAACACGCGTCGATCGTGGGGCACAGGAACACCACGATGATATCCGGCACACCCGTGGCAGCGGAGTCGCCGCGCTCCTGCTGTTTGCGCAGCTCCGTCCAGGTTTTGTATTCGTGCAGCAGTTGCAGCTGCGGTGCCTGCGTCTGCTCATGGAGCGCCTTGCTGATGGACGCGATCGCTTTGCGGCCGCGATGGTCGTTTTCCTTACGCAGCTCCAGCAGGCTGTTGTGTTCATCGGCGTTCAGCACGGCGAGCGAAAGCGACTCCAGTTCGTCGCGCAGATCCTGCATCGAGAGACGGTCGGCGATCTTCACGTACACATCGAGTGTTTCCTGCGCCATGCCGCGCTGCCGCTCGGGCGACAGGAAGGAAATGGTCTGCATGTTGTGCAGACGGTCGACAAGTTTGATGACCATGATGCGGATGTCCTGCTGCATCAGGGTGAACATCTTACGGAGCGTTTCGATCTGTTCATCGAGCGACGGCCGTTCGGCTACGTCCTCTTTGCAGAGTTTGGTGAGACCGTCGATCAGGTTGGCCACCGTGTCGCCAAAAGCCATGCGGATCTGCGGCAGGGTGACATCGGTGTCTTCCACGGTGTCGTGCAACAGTGCGGCAATGATGGTGTCGGCGTCGCCACCCATGTCGGCCAGCAAATGGGCGATGGCGATGGGATGGCTGAAATAGGGTTCACCGGACTTGCGTGTTTGCCCTGCATGGGCGCGTTGACCCATCAAAAAGCCCTCCTGCACGCGCTGCAGCTCCGTCTCCGAGAGATGCCGAAGGTGACTGCGGAGCTCCTGCCACTGCATAAGTAGGAATTCTACCCTTCCCGTTGTCTATTTCCTAGGACATTTTTTTGGTTTTACCGCTTCATGGAGCCATTTTCGGTCTTTAGGCAAGCAGTTCGAGCACATAGGCGCGCACATTGCTGAAAATCTCGCCGTCGCCCAGCGCCTCGATCTCGGGTCGTGTGAACCAGCGCAGTTCCCGTCCCTCGTCTTCTGCCAACACGAGTGCCTGCGACAGGTCGAGCGGACGTGCGCGGTACACGAAATCCATGTGTTGGTGTGCAGGTTCATTGCGTTCGGGGCACGCCGGAATTTCTTCCAGCAGCAGATGGAACGGGCGCTTGAGCATGCGGCCTTCCGACGGGTTGCCGGCAAACACATCGCTTTGCTGCTCGGCCAAAATCTCCACATCCAACCCGGTTTCCTCTTTGCATTCCCGCCGCGCGGCTTCCTCCGGAATCTCGTCGCTCTCCACATGGCCGCCGGGCGGCATCCAGCGCTGCAGGCGCTTGTGCCAGAGCAGGAGGCATTTGCCGTTGCCATCGAGGACGAAGGCCGATGCGGTGAAGTGGCGTTGCACGAGATGGAGTATACTCCTGTCTCATTTCCCCACTCGCCCATGGTGCTCATCAACGACAACTCCAGCGTGCTGAAGATCGGTGACCCGTTGCCTCAGTTTTCCCTGCCTGCCACCGACGGCGAGATGGTCGAGTCACATCTGATTCCCGACATGGTGCTGGTGGTGATCTTCACCTGCAATCATTGCCCGTACGCGCAGGCCTACGAAGACCGCCTCATCGCACTGCAAAAACATTTCGATCCGGAAGGCGTGCAGTTCATCCTCATCTCGAGCAACGATGCCGCGGGATACCCCGAAGACAGCTTTGTTGCCATGCAGAAGAAGCACGACGAGAAGAGCTATCCGTTTCCCTACTGCTACGACGAGAGCCAGCAAGTGGCCATGGCATTCGGTGCGCTGTGCACGCCGCATTGCTTTGTGTTCAACCACGAGCGAACGCTGCAGTACAAAGGGTGCATCGACGACAACTGGAAAGAGCCCACCGGTGTGCAGCACCAGTACCTGAAAGAAGCCATTGAAGCCGTGCTCAAAGGCGATGCGCCGGCCACGCCCGAGGCCAATGCCATCGGCTGCTCCATCAAATGGCTGCCCGGCAATGCGCCCACAGCGCAGTAGTGCAGGCCTAGGTTTCCAACATCATCACTTCCGGCGGCGCATAGAAGCGGATGGGCAGGCCGGACTCGCCCACGCCGCGCGTGATCACCAGCTCTGTGGTGGGAGAGATGACGTAGCGGCCGTAGGTGTAGCGGCGGCCGAGTTGCTGGGGAATGGGGGAGAGCGCACCGATCAGCGGCAGGCGCAGCTGCCCCGCGTGGGTGTGTCCCGACAAAATCAGATCTGCCTGGCGGCTTTCGGGATCCAAGATTACATCGGGGTTGTGGCACAGCAGAATGCTCGGCATGTCCGCCGGCACATCCTTGTAGGCCTTGGTCAGATCATCGAGGCCGCTCCATAGGTCATCAACTCCCACAATCGCCAGCGTTTTGCCGGTCGTCAGTGTCAGCACTGTGTGTTCGTTGTGCAGCGTCTGCACGCCTGCCTCGCGCAAGGTCTGTACCAGCGGTGTGTCGGTCACATGCAGCCGGTCTTCGCGGCGGTGACGCAGCACATGGGGATTTTCGTGGTTGCCCAACACGCCGAACACGCCGTAACGGCTCTGCAGATTGTTCAGCTCGCAGAGCGCCTCGGGTGACGACCGACCATCGAACAGGAAATCACCGACCAAAAAAATGATGTCGGGTTTCTGCGCGTTTACCTTTTGCACCACACGGCGCACGAACCGCGCGCCCTTGTAGGGACCCACATGAAAATCACCCACCACGGCGATGGTCAGCTTCATGGGCAGCTTCGCCTTCATGCGCGTGACCACGATGATCCACGGCTCGAGCAGGGCGTAGAGCGCAAGCAGGAATCCGAAGCCGAAGAGGAGAGCCAGAAGCTGCATAGAGATCCATGATACTGCTTTTCGCTCCGCTCGAAGTGACAAGCAGTTGCCGTACAACATTCTCTGTCGGTTCGAGCGGAGCGAGAACTTACTTCTTTTTCGAAATTGCCGGCTTTGTCTGCGCAGCGAGCATCGGCGCCAAATACTGCCCGGTGTAGCTGCCGCTGACCTTTGCCACATCTTCGGGGGTGCCTGTCGCCACGATCTTGCCGCCGCCGCTGCCGCCGTCGGGGCCGAGGTCGACGATATAGTCCACGCTCTTGAGCACATCGAGGTTGTGCTCGATCACGAGCACCGTGTTGCCGCGTTCCACCAGGCGCTGCAGCACATTGAGCAGGCGCTGGATGTCTTCGAAGTGCAGACCGGTCGTGGGCTCATCGAGGATGTAGAACGTGCTGCCCGTTGCGCGCTTGAGCAGTTCCGATGCCAGCTTCACACGCTGCGCTTCTCCGCCGGAGAGCGTGGTGGCACTCTGTCCGAGGTGCAGGTACCCGAGTCCCACGTCGTCGAGGGTCTGGAGCTTTTTCTGCAGCACGGGGATGGCCGCGAAGAACTGCACGGCTTCGGTCACCGTCATTTCGAGCACATCGGAGATGGTCTTTCCCTTGTAGGTGATTTCCAGGGTCTCGCGGTTGTAGCGCTTGCCGTGGCACACCTCACAGGTGACGAACACATCGGGGAGGAAGTGCATTTCGATGCGCTTCATGCCGTCGCCTTCGCATTCCTCGCAACGCCCGCCCTTCACGTTGAAGGAGAAACGCCCCGGTCCATAGCCACGCAGCTTGGCTTCCGGCACGCCGGCGAACATGTCGCGGATGTCGGTGAAGATGGTGGTGTAGGTGGCGGGGTTGCTGCGCGGGGTGCGGCCGATGGGGGACTGGTCAATCACGATCGCCTTGTCGAGGTGCTGCAGCCCCGTGATGGAGCCCACGTTTTGCGGGCGGGTGTGCGCCTTGTTCAGCACGCGCTCGAGCTCGGGTCCCAGAATGCCGTGGATGAGCGACGACTTGCCCGATCCCGAGACTCCGGCAATGCCGATGAGGGTGCCCAGCGGCAACGTGACATCCACGTGGCGCAGGTTGTGGTGGTGCGCGTCTTTGATCTCGATGAACTTGTCGTTGCCTTTGCGGCGGGTGGCGGGAACCTCGATCTTCTTCTTGCCGCTCAGGTACTGACCCGTCACCGAACCTGCGGCCATGAACTCCTTGGGTGTGCCGTGTGCCACCACCGTGCCGCCCCACTTGCCGGCGCCCGGTCCGATTTCAAACAGGTAGTCGGCCGCGAGCATCGTCTCTTCGTCGTGTTCCACCACGAGCACCGTGTTGCCCAAGTCGCGCAGACGCGTGATGGTGGCAATCAGCCTGCTGTTGTCGCGCTGGTGCAGACCGATCGACGGCTCATCGAGCACATAGAGCACGCCCTGCAGCGCCGAGCCGATCTGTGTGGCCAGGCGGATGCGCTGGGCTTCGCCGCCCGAAAGTGAGCTGGCGGAGCGCGAAAGCGTGAGATAGGTGAGACCCACGTTTTCAAGGAAGGTCAGGCGCGCGATGATCTCGGCCAGCACTTTCTTTACGATCGTGTACTGGAAGGTGCTGAGCGATTCGTCGGTCTTCTTTTCGGGCAGCAGTGACTGGAAGAATGTCTTGGCGATATCCACGCTCATCTCCGTGGCATCCACAATGTTCTTGCCGCCCACCGTCACGCCCAAAATCTCGGGGCGCAGGCGCTTGCCGGCGCAGATGGGGCAGGGGAGCTCGAGCATGTATTCCTCGATCTGGCTCTTGATGTAGCTACTGTCGCTTTCGCTGTGGCGGCGCTCCAGGTTGCCGATCACGCCTTCGTACGTCGTCTTGTAGGTCGATTTGAAGCGGCCGTTTTCCATCGTCACTTCCAGCTGCTCGGGGTAGCCGTGGAGGATCACGTTGCGGTGCTCTTCGCTCAGTTCGTTCCAAGGCGTGTGCATCGAGAACTTCAGCATCTTGGCCAGCTCCTCAAGCACGTTTTGCATGTAGGTCATGCGGCCTGCCGACGTTGCCCACGGGTGGATGACGCCTTCGGCGAGCGACAGCTTTTGGTTGGGGATCACGCTGGCCACATCGACCTGCAAGATCGAGCCCAAGCCGTGGCAGTGCTCACACGCGCCATGGGGCGAGTTGAACGAGAAGCTGCGGGGCTCGAGATCGGGTGCGTTGCCGGTGGGGTGATCGGGGCACACGAACGATTCGCTGAACTTCCACTCTTCGTTGGTCTCGCTGTCCATCACGAGCATGCGACCTTCACCCTTCTTGAGCGAGAGCTCCACCGAGTCGGCCAGGCGCGTGCGGTTGGGGTTCACTTCGCCTTCCTTGGCCAAAAGATCGCGCACGGCCAAACGGTCGACCACGATTTCGATGGTGTGTGCCTTCTTGGGGTCGAGCTTCACCTCCTCATCGGTGGTCATCACCTGGCCGTCCACGCGCATGCGCACAAACCCTTCGCGCTTCACCGCGTCCATCAGCTTCAGGTGCTCGCCCTTCCTGCCCTGCACGATCGGTGCCAACAGGTAGAGCTTCTTGCCTTCGGGCATGGCGGCAATGGTGTCCACAATCTGGCTGCTGGTCTGGCGCTCGAGCTGCTTGCCGCACACCGTGCAGTGCACCACACCCACCTTCGCCCAGAGCAGACGCATGTAGTCGTAGATCTCCGTGACGGTTCCCACCGTGGAACGGGGGTTCCTTGGCGCAGTTTTTTGATCAATGGAAATGGCTGGGCTAAGCCCTTCGATGCTGTCGACCTCCGGTTTTTCCATCTGCGCGATAAACTGGCGGGCATAGGCGCTCAAGCTCTCCACGTACCTGCGCTGTCCCTCGGCAAAAATCGTATCAAACGCGAGGGTCGATTTGCCCGATCCGGAAACTCCGGTGAACACCGTGAGCTTATTGCGGGGGATCTCCACATCCACGTTCTTGAGATTGTGCATCCGGGCACCCTTCACAATGATAGAATCCATAGAAACAGGTTTTTAAGCATACAAAAAGACGCCCGCTGCGTGCGCGGGGCGAGATCCGAGCTTACAGATTTTTTTGGCCTGTGTCTAGGGTAAAGACGAAGCTAATTAGGTAGCGCCTCTTCTTGTCTGGCCTGAAGTTTCAACAAAAGCGCATTTTCAATTTGTCGTACTCGTTCGCGAGATATGCCAAATATTTTTCCTACTTCCTCCATTGTTCTTTGTTTTACAATATTGATTTCATCTACAAATTCAGGAGCTACTTTTTCAGATTCCCCTTCTTGTAATTCACCTAATCCAAATCTTAATTTTAAAATTGCCCTTTGTCTTGGCGTGAATCCTGAAAAATCTAGACCAAGCAATAACTTCTTGAATTGCTCGCCTTTGGCGGTGCTTTTCTCCTTAGAATTTTCTATCCATTTTTGGATGAATGGAGGCAGCGTCATCATTAACAGATTGCCCCTATTTGCTTGCTCAGGTAAGTCGATTTCAGGACTGATTCCTTTGGAGAACTGTAAAAATATGCCATAGTTTTAGTATGTTCGAACAATCCTTCAAAAACATTGATGACGCTCTTCGCAAGGATGCAGGAGTTAGTTCAGAGTTAGATTACATTGAGCAGACATCGTGGATTCTCTTTTTGAAGTATCTAGACGATCTAGAGATAACTAAGGCAAAAGAAGCTAAGCTCACGGGAAAAGAATATAAAAATATCATCAGTCCAGAATTTCGTTGGGAGAAATGGGCTGTGCCGAAAGGGAAAGATGGGAAAATTGTTCATAACAAAGCCCTAGCTGGCGATGACTTAGCAGATTTTGTAAATAATAAACTATTCCCTTACCTTAAAAAATTTAAACAAGAGGCCGAAAGTGCCAATACGATTGAATATAAAATTGGAGAGATCTTTAGCGAGTTAAAGAACAAGATTCAAAGTGGATACACGCTTAGAAATATTCTTGATATTGTTGAAGGTCTCCATTTCCAAACAAGTGAAGAGAAGCACGAGCTTTCGCATCTTTATGAAAGCAAAATTAAAAACATGGGAAATGCAGGTCGCAATGGCGGTGAGTACTACACACCACGTCCTCTTATTCGCACAATTGTAAAAGTTGTTGCTCCAGAAATTGGAGATACGATTTATGATGGTGCCGTTGGCTCAGCAGGCTTCTTAGTTGAGGCCTTTGATTATTTGACGAATGGCAAAAAGCTCAAAACAAGCGATATAGACATACTTCAGAAGAAAACATTCTACGGCAAAGAAAAGAAATCCCTCGCATACATCATTGGAATCATGAATATGATTCTGCATGGAATTGAGGCTCCAAATATTGTCCATACCAACACCCTCGCAGAGAATGTTGCTGATATTCAGGAGAAAGATCGATTTAACATTATTCTTGCAAACCCACCTTTTGGCGGTAACGAAAGGCCAGAAATTCAGCAGAACTTTCCAATTAAAACCGGAGAAACGGCGTACCTTTTCTTGCAGCACTTTATCAAAAAGCTAAAAGCAGGAGGCCGAGCGGGCATTGTTATTAAAAATACTTTTCTGTCCAATACTGATAATGCATCTATTTCCTTGCGCAAAGAATTACTGGCAAGTTGTAACTTGCACACAGTGCTCGATCTTCCAGGTGGCACATTTACCGGAGCAGGAGTGAAGACAGTGGTGCTCTTTTTCGAAAAAGGTTCTGCCACAAAGAAGGTTTGGTACTACCAACTCAATCTGGATCGAAATTTGGGCAAGACAAATGCACTGAACGAAAAAGATTTGAAGGAATTTGTTGAACTTCAAAAAAAGAAAGGCGACAGCAAAAATTCATGGTCAATTGACGTATCTAATATTGATCAGAAAACTTTTGATTTATCAGCAAAAAATCCAAATGGAGAGAAGGTGGTGGAATTGCGTGAGCCTAAGGAGATTTTGAACGAAATACTGGAGCTTGATAAAGAGAGTGAAAAGATTTTGCTTATAATCAGTAAGCATTTATGAAAACTTCTTGGCAAACCAAAAAACTTGAAGAACTTTGTTTTATAAAGCCGCCTAAAAAAGAAGCAAAAGCTGTATTAAATGAAAAAGACAATGTTTCATTTGTGCCCATGGAAGATTTGGGAGTGTTAACAAAAAAAATCATTCCAAAGCAAGAGAGAAGATTGAAAGAGGTGAGCGGGAGCTATACTTATTTTGCAAACGAAGATGTTCTCTTGGCCAAAATAACGCCTTGCTTTGAGAATGGCAAAATAGGAATTGCACGTGATTTAAAAAACGGTATTGGCTTTGGCTCGAGTGAATATTTAGTTTTTAGATCAAAAGGACAGATAGTCCCAGACTATTTGTTTTATGCCCTATCTTCAGATCAATTTAGAGAAGAAGGACAAAAAACAATGTCAGGGGCAGTAGGGCATAAAAGAGTGTCAAAGGAATTTATAGATAACTATCCATTGCCCTATCCTGAATCACTCTCCGAACAAAAACGCATCGTCTCCATTCTCGATGAATCTTTTGAGGCAATTGAAAAAGCCAAGGAGAATGCTGAAAAGAATTTAAAGAATGCGAAGGAGATTTTTGAGTCGTATTTAGGGAGTGTATTTGCAAACTCTGATAATAAATTTGAATACGGTAAATTAGTAGATTTAACCGACGAAATTACTGATGGAGACCATCAGCCTCCACCAAAGTCACAGACTGGAATACCTTTCATTACTATTTCAAATATTAATAAAGAAACTAATAAAATTGATTTTTCAGATACTTTCAAAGTCTCCAAAGAATACTTCAAAAATTTGAAAAATCATCGAAGGCCAAAACTCGGAGATGTTCTTTATACAGTTACAGGCTCTTTTGGTATTCCTGTCGTGATTGAGTCCGACATAGACTTTTGTTTTCAGCGGCACATCGGGCTTATCCGACCAAATAAGCTAACTAATTCTAAATGGTTATATTATTTAATATTATCACCACAACTCATTAAACAAGCTAACGATAGTGCGACCGGAACTGCTCAAAAAACAGTTTCCTTAAAAGCACTTCGTAATTTTATCGTTCCAAAAGTACCTCTTTCTGAACAAAGTTCTATAGTTGCAAAACTTGATACACTTTCCGAACAGACTAAAGCGCTTGAGATGGTCTACAAACAAAAACTAGAAGCTCTAGAAGAGCTAAAACAATCTCTCCTAAAAAAGGCATTTAATGGAGAATTATAGATAGAACAGCCTTGTCAAAAGTAGCGAGAAATGTATATAATGACCTCGTATCCATACGAATCGGGATCCGAAAGGTCTTGTACCTAAGGAGCCCTTTTCTTAAATATATTCTATCTTTGCGCGAACGTCTTTGGACTCAAGATAATCAAAATATTCAGAGCCAAGTTTTAGATAAAGCGAAGATGCAAATTTCTTGTTGGGGAACAGCAATTTTTTAAATACGCCTTTCTTAATCAGAAAGTCGACCAACTTTTTGTAGTCACCATCTCCAGATACAAGAAGGATCTTTTGAAAATCCCTTCGTTCCAAGAGCATCTTCATAACCTCAAAAACAATATCGGTATCAACATTGCCCTTCTTGGCTCCTTTTAGGGCTGCGCTGTGTTCCTTAAAGAGAACAATGAATCCTGCTCTTTGTAGATGCTTATAAAGTTCTTGCTGTTCTTCTGATACAAATCCCATTACGTAATACGCTTCTGTCACATGGTATTTGTCCTTTAGGTAGGTTCTGAATTTTTTATGATCAACTTTCCAACCATTCCCTGTCGTTCCCAGGTGCAGGTTCTGCCCGTCAATAAATGCTAAATTTGCCTCGTGAGTCATATTTGCATTCTAGCATATCTTTTATATCCGTTTCCTGGGTTATTCTTTATAATCCCATAGATGAACGAGTCAGAAACACGGGCAGAGCTTATAGATCCAAAATTACGCGAAAGCGGTTGGGGGGAAGTTGAGGGCTCTAAAGTACGTCGTGAATTCATTATTTCTCCGGGTAAAATTCAAGTTGGAGGAGCGCGGGGTAAAAAGGAGATTGCTGATTATTTGTTAGTCTATAACAATGAAAATGTCGGCCTTATTGAGGCAAAGAGTGAGGAATTGGAGGCATCTGAGGGCGTAGGACAGGCAAAGGCTTATGCAGAGAAGCTATGTATCGATTACACCTATGCGACAAACGGAAAAGAGATTTATGAGATTTCAATGAAGACGGGTAAGGAAGGCCTTGTAAAAACCTTTCCAACACCTAAGGAATTGTGGTTACGCCTTCACCCAGAGGAAAATGACTGGAGAGAGAAATTTGCAGCAATTCCTTTTGAGAGTCTATTTGGAGATGCGAGTATGCGTTATTACCAAGAGATTGCCGTGAATAAGACGTTAAGTGCAATCGCGGATAAAAAGAATCGTATTCTCCTCACGCTGGCAACAGGAACCGGCAAAACGGTCATCGCCTTCCAGATAGCATGGAAATTGTTCCAAGCTCGATGGAATTTAAAACGAGATGGAGAACGAAGGCCTCGTATCCTATTCCTCGCCGATAGAAATATTCTTGCAGATCAGGCTTTCAACACATTCACAAAGTTCCCTGAAGACGCATTAGTGCGCATCAATCCTCTAGATATTCGAAAGAAGGGGGCAGTGCCTACCAATGGCAGCATTTTCTTCACGATCTTCCAGACATTCATGAGCGGCCCAAAGGGCACGCCTTATTTTGGTTCTTATCCTCCAGATTTCTTTGATTTCATTGTGATCGACGAATGTCATCGAGGTGGTGCGAATGATGAAAGCAACTGGAGAAGCATCTTGGAATATTTCTCGCCTGCTGTTCAGCTTGGTCTAACGGCTACGCCGAAGCGGAAGGATAACGTTGATACATATCGTTACTTTGGGGAGCCGATTTATGTCTATTCACTCAAAGAAGGCATCAACGATGGCTTCCTGACGCCATTTAAGGTGAAGCGTATCCAAACAACGCTCGATGAGTACGTGTATACATCCGATGACGAAGTAGTTGAGGGCGAGGTTGAGGAAGGGAAAATTTATCAAGAGGAGGATTTTAATCGTATTATTGAAATTAAAGAACGCGAAGAGAAGCGTGTGGAAGTGATGCTGAGCGAAATAAATCAAAATGAAAAAGCGATCGTGTTCTGCGCAACGCAGTCACATGCCGCAGCAGTGCGCGACCTTATTAATCAGTTGAAGACGAACAAAGATCCGAATTACTGTGTTCGTGTTACAGCAAATGATGGAGCGAGAGGAGAGGAATTCTTGCGAGCATTCCAGGATAATGAAAAAGCAATTCCTACAATCCTTACCACATCTCAAAAGCTCTCGACCGGTGTAGATGCACGAAATATAAGAACGATTGTCCTTATGAGACCAGTGAACTCGATGATTGAGTTTAAACAGATTGTTGGTCGTGGGACTCGTTTATTTGATGGCAAGGAATATTTCACCATTTTGGATTTTGTGGGTGCCTATAAGCATTTTGCTGATCCAGAGTGGGATGGTGAGCCGATTGATGAAACTTCAGAGAAGGAAAATGATTCCGAGCAATCGGAATCAGGCGAGAAGGCGTCTCGTGAGCACCAAAGTGAAGAAGACGAAGAAGTTGAGAAGAAAAAGACTCTCAAGATCAAATTACGAGATGGAAAAGTCCGAGAAATTCAGCATATGGTTTCAACGTCTTTTTGGAGTGCAGACGGTAAACCGATTTCACTGCAGGAATTTATTGATGAAATGTGTGGAGTGATCCCCGATTTCTTTAAGGACGAAGAAGAACTCCGTAAAATCTGGTCCTCTCCAGGAACTCGCAAAGCGTTTTTAGACAAGCTTGCAGAGTTAGGATTTGGCAGGGATCAACTAGAGAATCTTCAGCAAATTATTTCAGCTGAATCGAGTGATTTGTTCGATGTTCTACTTTTTATTTCCTGGAGCAAGCCATTGCTATTAAGGGCTGAAAGAGTGGAAGCGGCAAATAAGGACATATTCAAAGATCTTGATGAGAATCAGAAAGAGTTCATTGAATTTGTGCTGAGTAAATATGTTGATGAAGGAGTTGAAGAGCTGGATGAAGAAAAACTGCCTAAACTTCTGAATTTGAGGTATCAAGCAATAGCAGATGCAGAGAAGCAGCTTGGAAATGTAGATAAAATTAGGTCGATGTTTATTGGATTTCAAAAGTATCTCTACAAGCGAAATCCTGCTTAATTTTTTGGCCTTCTCGTCTACAACTTTGTTCAATTCCTGATATCTAAGGTTTTCCTGTTTGTCGTATTTCTGGCACGCTCTAACTTTTTGCATTGTCTTTCTCCCGATCTGGCCTACGCTTTCGGTGTATTCTCCTGTTTTATGCTCAGCCAAACGCAAAAGGACGAAATCCTCCGGAGGGCAAAAGACTGGTTTCGAGACCTGGCAGCTGCGCATAAGGAAAACCTGTTGAAGCTGGAGAATGTGGATGAGTTCAATGTGAATCCGTTTTTGCTGCCGTACTTGGGGTATTTTCTGGAAGGGGATAACAGCCCCAAGAGCCTGGCCAAGGCGCTCATTTTGCCGCGCATTCTCGGTACATCCATCACCACGTCGTTCGGGCAGCGTGCGCAGAACTTCATTACACAGGTATTCGAGGGCATCTCCGGCTCCACCACCCCGGGCATCGATTTGGAGTTTGTGGATGCGCTTGATGGTCGTAAGAAGTACTGCCAGGTAAAGGCGGGTCCCAACGTGATCAATAAGGATGATGTTGATACGATCAAAAATCATTTCCGGTCTGCCGTGAATTTGGCGCGCGCCAACCATCTGCCGGTGCAGCACGACGACTTTTTATTTTGTCTGCTCTACGGCAAGCCCGGGCAGGAGAATGGCTTTGTGAAAAAGGTGGCAGAGGATTACCGCGTCGTGATTGGGAAAGATTTTTGGCATCGGTTCACTGGTGATGCCGGCTTCTACGACGATCTCATTGGTTCTGTTGGCGAAGTGGTGAGCGAGTTTGATATGCGCACACATCTTGCTGAGGTGATCGAGAAATTGGCGACGCAGCTGTAACCCCAAAATGAATGGCAGCTTCAGCAATATGTAACCATTGCATATGGCAGTGGTTACTATAAGTTGTACGGGTGTACACCCAACTGACCATCGCCGAAGCCGCCACACAGATTGGAGTATCGGTAGATACCATTCGTCGTTGGGAAAAAAAGGGGCTGATTAAATCTGGCCGTTCAGAGCAGAACTATCGGCTGTTTAATCTCGAAGAGATTCAGCGCATTCACACCAAAGTCTCGGGCAACCATGAAGGCAACAACTATCGCATTTTGAAGGCGAAGAAAAAATCGCCCTACACCTCCATCGATCTCTTTGCGGGTGCTGGTGGCACTGCGCTGGGGCTCGAGAATGCGGGTATTAAGCATGTGCTGCTCAACGAGTATCAGAAGGATGCGGTGGCAACGCTGCAGCGCAACCGCCCCTCGTGGACGGTCGAACCTGGCGATGTGCGAAAGCTGAGTTTCAAGGAGTTCCGCGGCAAGGCCGATATCGTGGAAGGTGGGTTCCCATGCCAGGCCTTTAGCTATGCAGGCAAGAAGATGGGGTTCGAAGATGCGCGTGGCACGCTGTTTTATGAGTTTGCCCGTGCGGTGAAAGAGGTGGAGCCTAAGATTGCCATTGGCGAAAACGTGCGCGGGCTTTTGACCCACGACAACGGCAACACGCTTCGCGCCATGGTCGATGTGCTCACATCGCTTGGGTACAACGTAGCGTTTCGTGTGCTACGCGCGCAGTACCTCGATGTGCCACAAAAGCGCGAGCGCCTGTTGATCTTCGCCGTGCGCAGCGACCTGGAGACGGGGATTATCTATCCCAAGGAAAACGACTACACGATCTCGCTCAAGGAAGCGATTGGCGATTGTCCGCCGTCGCCGGGTCAGCAGTATTCGGAGTGGAAGAGTTTTGTGATGTCGCATGTGTCCGAGGGTGGCTACTGGCGCGATCTTCCCGAGAAGCTGCAGAAGGATTACATGAAGGCGAGCTATCACATGGGTGGCGGCAAAACAGGCATGGCACGTCGACTCTCATGGAGCGAGCCCTCGCTGACGCTCACCTGCAACCCCGCACAAAAACAGACCGAGCGCTGCCACCCCAAAGAAACGCGCCCGTTGAATGTGCGTGAATATGCACGCATCCAAACCTTCCCCGATGATTGGCAGTTTGCCGGGTCGATCTCCGCGCAGTACAAACAGATCGGCAACGCGGTGCCGGTGAACCTGGGCTACCACATTGGTCGTGCTGCAATTGCGATGCTGGATAACACCATCGATGCCGATACCCAAGAACTGGTCTCGCCGGCCTTCCTGTAGACCAAAACTCTGAACACATTACGTGTTCGCGCACTTCTTCGCCCACTCCCAGCCTTTGTCGCCGCCCCACAGCAGCCAGGCGATGAATCCGTTGCTCGGTTTTTCCGCATTGAAGAAGTTTTTGCCGCGCTTATCCACCGCGTGTCGCGCGAAGAAACTGCACATCCGTTTGATGGTACGCATGCTGCAGGGGCGGCGGTTTTTCAGGTCGCGCCCGCGGGCGATGCCGACGGGTGTTCCCCCTCGGCCGAATTTCCTGCGCAGATACAGACCCATTTCGGCTTGGTAGGCGACGTCTTCAGGCGGGATGAATGAGAGGGGCATGTCACCAGTATGACATGGGCGATTGGTCATAGACAAAACAAGGGGGCGTGATGCCCCCTAGTCTCATTCCGTGAAGAAGGGGTCTCCTCATGAAATGCGTCCGCTGATCAGGTCATCCAGAATGTCGGTCGCTCCGCAGATGTTGGTGACCAACATGCGAATCTTCTTGCGATCGGCGAACTCCTGCTTCTCTTCGAGAGCGCAATCGCAACACGTCATCGTGACGCGCTTGCCACGGGCGAGCAGTCGCTTGATCAGATCCATCGCCGCCGCCTTCGCGTTGAGGCCGACATAGACAAAGATCTCCTCGGCACGCTCGATGTCTGCGGTGGCCGCCTCTTCGGTGGCACTGAGCGCGATCCGTGCGCGGGCACGGTTGCCCGAGCTGGCTCCCAGCACGACATCTTCCAGTTGAGGGATTGCCCCACCGGCATGCACGACCCAATCGCCGTGTTCGTGTCGCCCTTCGCCCTGTCGGTAACGGGCATAGGTCATATACAGTTTCATGAGAGTTCCTTCTGCGGTGTGAATGAGTGGCCAGCACCATGCTGACGTAATGGTGATTATAAATTTATCTATCAATTTGTCAATTATGGTCCACATCTCCACATCAACAAAAACCCCGCTTGCGCGGGGTTCTTGGGTCGGTGACAAAGGGGATTACTGGCCGAGGCGCAGATTGCGGATATCCAGATCGGCCTGTGCATCCTGACGCTCTGCCTTTTCCTTGGCGGCGGCGGTGACACGGTCGTGCTTCTCCTGTTCGGAGAGCACCGAGTGTGGGGCAACGGCGGGAGCCGAACCATGCATATGCCTGCTGCGGATCAGCTGGGCGGTGGTGGCGGTGGCGATGCCAACGGACACCAAAGCACTCGCAAGCACGGCGATGTGCAAAACAGAATGAGCAGAATGTCGCTTGGACATAGAAGAGGGTGGGTATGTGTTAATCACATTATAGAACATTTTATTAAAAATGGCAAATATCTATTTCAACATGAATATAGAGCTTAATTTGCCCGAATAGACGATTTTGCCGCTGCTCTGGCAGCATTCCAGCCATCCATAAACATGGAGAGGACGGCATCGCGAAGGTCTGCCACGGGCACCTGCGCGGTGGTGTCGCTGTCTTGGTGCAGGGTTTCGGGGGTGATGTTTGCACCAATCCCTTCAAGGGCAGAGGTGGAATAGGGGCTCAGTGCGTGCCCGCGGAAGGTATCGGCCACGCAGCCGCTGTCGAACCATTGGTCGATCAGGTCATTGGTGCGTACCGATGGCATGCCGGGCAGGCGCTTGGCAAAGGCGTTCCACCCGTTGCCAAAGCTGACAAACAGCATGTCGATCATCGTGTTGAGGTGTTCTTCGACGGGGCGCCCGTCTTCCATGGCGTGGTCAATCTTCTCCAGTACCACTTCCATCATGGTCGTGGCCGGGCAGGTGCAGATGATCTCCAGCGCCCGTCGCGTGGCAACGCGCATGGTCTCGAGATCGGCAGCCGAGGTCTCGGCGTCGTTGATTGCCAGGGCTTCGTCCTGCTCGCCGATGACGGTGAGGGTGCGCATGGGGTGCAACGTGGTGGAGGAGTATACACAAAAAACCCCGCTTGCGCGGGGCTTCCTTTGTCTCGGGAGAGAGGCTTATGCCTTGTGGGCAAAATCGCGATAGATCCAAGCGGCGAGCACGCCACCCACGATCGGGGCGAGCAGGTAGCTCATCGAGATGGAGCCGATGCCGATGGCCACGGCGGGATTCAACACGCCGTTGCTGGCGACCGAGGCAATCAGCACGCCCAACAGCAGCGAACCGCCGATGGCAACGCCTGCTGCGTCCTTGGGGGTTTTGTCATGCACGACCGACGACACGCCCAGCACGAGGATGGCTGCACCGATGGCCTCGGCAATCGCCACCTGCGGCAGATCGATCACCGTGGGAACGGGCACGGCATTGTCGGTGAGGAACTGCGCCACAAACGAGGCGAGCAATGCGCCGGCAATCTGCGCCACGATGTAGCCCAGAGCGGCGACAGGGGCGATCTTGCGGATGCTCAGGAGGCCGATGGTCACGGCGGGGTTGATGTGCGCGCCGCTGAAGGGACCGAGCACATAGACCACGAGGCCGAGGGTGAGACCGGCGATTACCGGGGTGGGCACCGGCAGGGTGCCGACAAGCGAAACCGAAACCGCGAGCGTCAGGAGGAATGTCCCGAGGAGCTCTGCGGCAAGAGCGTGTGGCTTGAGAGCCATAAAAAGAGGAGGGGAGCAGGCTCAATGTCACTGAGGCGACACAGGCCTTGAATACAATATGTACTCTATCTTTCATCTCTTCGCTGCCGCCTGCAACTTCACAGAATGTGCGTCTATGTTCTTTTCCCAACCCTATCCCCATCCCTATCTTTACCATCCCCCAAAAAAACTTCAGTTCGACCTAGGGGTAGGGCTAGGGTTGGGAGTACCATGCCCACTCATGTTTACCGGCATCGTCGAAGCAACGGCACCCATTCTTCAGCTCACTGCTGCGGTGTTGATCGTGCAAAAACCCACGCAATTTGACGATCTGAAGATCGGGTCGAGCGTCGCGATCAACGGATGCTGCCTGACGGTGGTGGCGATGGATGATGCATCCTTGCGGTTTGATCTGACGGATGAAACCCTTCAGAAGGCGACGTTCCCCCACTTGCAGGCGGGCGATTGGGTCAATCTTGAGCGTGCCATGGTTGCAGGTGGCCGTTTGGATGGGCATATCGTGCAGGGGCATGTGGAGGGCACGGGTACTGTGGTGGAGGCTTCCCCGGGGATACTGCGTGTACGTATACAAAAAGAGTTCATGAAAAATGTTGTCATGAAGGGATCGATTGCAATTGATGGTGTATCTCTAACCATTGCATCCATCGATGACGATGTGATCGGCTTTGCCATCATCCCGCATACATGGGAGCAGACGATCATGCATCGCTATCAGCCGGGTGACGAGGTGAATGTCGAGACGGATGTTCTCACCCGCATCGCCCGATAGGAGTTTCCCCGTCAGTTTCTCGACGTTGTTTTTCGGTGCTGCTACGCTCGGCAGACTTCCTCTATTTCTATGCGTTCATCCGCTGTGCTGCTCCTGAGTATGTCCATGCTGCTTGCCGCTTGCGGCACGTCCGCTGTGGACAGCGGGGCTTCGTCTTCGGGTTCCTCCGACGATACGATGGCGGTGCCTCCGGGGACATCCTTGCAGATGGCCGAGTGCCTTACGCTGACCAAGCGCGTACAGACGAACATGCTTTCGTGCATCAATGACGGCATGGCCGCCGCCGGCTTGCCCCATGTGGAGGGCAAAGATTTTGCCGACTTCAACCCGCTGGATGTGTGCAAGCAATCCACACCCTGTATGACCGCCGTGGCGGACATCGTGGAGAAGTGCACCACAGATCTCTATACCGCCGATGTCCAAACCAAGCTGAGTGATTGCGATCGGCAGATCATTGGGCAATAAGCGCTTTGGCAGCAGTTGCCGTTCGACCTGCGGGTGCTATTGTTGAGCCATGCTCAATCCCAACGTTTCCGAACACGTCTTCACCTTGCCCGAAAGCCCCACGGGTCCGCTGACTGTGGATAAGGAATTGCGGATTGCCCAGATGTCCAAAACGGTCTTGGAGCGTGTGAGTCATGGCAATGCGTTTATTCCCTCCGGCAGCCATGAGCGAACCCGGACAGCGGTGGAGGAGTTGCAGGCAAAGAAGGAATTGCTGCTCGAAACCCACCCGGAGCTGGCAGGGCTGTATCAGGAACATCAGTTGTTGCTGAATCAGGCCGCGCAGGCGCGAACAACTGATCATGCCGATACGGCGACGCTCGAAGAGCAGTGCCGCCTTCTTGGCCGACGCATTGTGGAGATTGAACAAAGCGTGGGTCTGTAATCATCCTGTGTATGCGTCTTGCACCTACAACACAGGCACCGATTGCCGCCGACCCTTCGTGGAGAATCGGCATTGTGGCATCGGATTACTATAAGGAAGAAATCGATGGGCTCATTGCCGGTGCAACACAGGTGTTGCGTGCGGCCGGGGTGGGCGACAGCAATATCCGGGTGGTCAGCGCCCCGGGATCGTTTGAGGTGCCGCTCCTGGGCGAGGCGCTTGCCCGCACAGGGAGTGTCGATGCGTTGATCGGTTTTGGCATCATTGTGCAGGGCGAGACCAAACACGCAGATTTGCTGGCTGCCGAGTCCGCCCGCGGCATTATGGATGTGCAGCTGCGCCACGCGATGCCGTTTGCGTTCGAAATCCTCTATGTCGCGTCGCTCGAAGACGCCCGCAAGCGTTGCCTGGGGCCGGGGAATAAGGGCGAGGAAGCCGCGCATGCCGTGCTACATTCTCTTGCCGAGCTCAAGCGCATTGCGAGCGGCGGACATTGAACACACAATGTGTTCGCCGTAAGGTGTGGAGCGTTCCCCCACACTCCCATGTCGCTTCGTCGTCTCTCTCTGCTCCCGATCATCGGTGCGCTCGCGTTTGCCGGTGCCACTTCAGCGCTTGCCGGACGCTTCAGTGATGTGCCCGATACCCATGTGTACCGCGATGCCATCGAGCATCTGGCCGACCGTGGCGTGGTGACGGGCAACCCCGACGGCACGTTTGCCCCGGGCAAGACCGTGAACCGCGCGGAGTTTTTGACCATGCTCTACCGCGCCAAGGGTGTGACGCCCTCGGCAACCGCCGTGTGCATGCGCGATGTGATTGCGGGCAGCTGGTACCTGAGCGTGGTGTGTGATGCCGTGGGCAAGGGGTACGTCGGCGGCTATAGCGACGGCACGTTCCGTCCGCAAAACCCCGTCAACCGCGTGGAGGCAGTGAAGATGCTGCTTGCCACCATGGAGTTCCCGATCGGTGACTACACCGAGGCCGACCGCATGGCGATCAACTATCCCGATATCTCCCTGTCCGCTTGGTACACCAAGTTCATCGCCGCCGCATTCCGCCAGGGCATCCTTCCCGTTGCCGGCCAGTCGCCCAATGCCTTTGGTCCCGAGGCGCCGCTGAGCCGTGCCGAGGCAGCCGCCTATATCGACAGTGCGCTTCGTGTGCATGACACGTCTTCTTCCTCTTCGGAGATCTCCGTTTCTTCGGAATCATCGACAGAAGAACAAAGCAGCAGTGTGTCGACCCGCAGCAGCAGGTCATCGCAGAGCAGCAGCGACGTGAGCATCAAACAGGTGAGCTTCCCGATGACGGCCGACGGCGCATGGGGCAGCAAGGATGCCCTGTATCACTTCACCGTCAGCGCAAGGACGGTGGGCGAGATCACGGTGACGGCGCCCAACCAGGGACGGACGGTCACCTGCACGCTCTACAAGCTCGGCCAAGACAGTCTGCCATCCGAGTACTACGTCGGCTCGGTCGATGACAACCGTTGCTTCCTGCGCGTGTCGATGGTCAGCGGCGAGTACCAGTTGCAGCTGCATGGCACAAAGGGCGGATTCTTCAGCGTGGCCAGCCGCACGGTGCAGGGTGACGGCAACGACAGCTACACCGAAGCCAAGACACTTGTCGGCAACACCATGCGCCTTGGTGCCCTCGAAGTCGATGACAATGCCGACTTCTACACCTTCAAAGTGAACACGGAGGCGATGTACTACATCGAGATGAGCAACAGCACTCACGTGCGCTGCGAGATCGTGCCGCTCGACGACGTGGACATCTACGGTTTTGCCACGCCGCTGTGCGACCAGTCCTTCCTGTTCCCCAAGGGCACCTATGTGGTCGTGATCGACCGCAACCCTGCGGATGCGTGGAACAAGCAGGATTACGGGGTGATCTTGAAGGCGGGGCAGAAGTAGGCGACACTGTCGCTTCCATGGCGGAATTTGCTTCCATCCACGATGCCCTCGAGGCGCTGCGCGCCGGCCGAATGGTGGTGGTGCTCGACGATGCCGACCGTGAGGACGAAGGCGACCTCGTGATGGCGGCCGAGAGCGTGACGGAGGCCGACATGGCCTTCATGATCCGACACACGGGAGGCGTGGTGTGCCTTGCCTTGAGCAATGCGATCGCCGACCAGCTGGATCTGCCGCCGATGGTGGAGCACAACACCGCACAGCGGGAGACATCGTTCACGGTGAGCGTGGACGCCCGCGACGGGATTACCACCGGCATCTCCGCCGCCGACCGTGCGACAACCGTGCGCGCAGCCATCAATCCTGTTGCGGAGCCGCGCGATCTTGTGCGACCGGGGCATGTGTTTCCGCTGCGCGCCAAAGACGGCGGCGTGATCGTGCGCGCCGGCCACACCGAAGCAGGGGTCGATCTCTGCCGCCTTGCAGGGTTGCGCGAGGGCGCCATCATCAGCGAACTGATGGACGACAGCGGCGCAATGATGCGGGGCGAAGCGATTGCCGCGTTCGCACAGACACACAACCTGCTGTGCATCACCATCGCCGATCTCATCGCCTATCGCCGCCGGCACGAGTCGTTTGTGCGCCGCGAGGCCACGGCACCGCTCGATACCGATACCGGCACATGGATGATGCATGTGTACCGTGATGTGCTGACCAACCGCGAACATGTGGCGTTGCTGTATGGCGAGGTTGCCCCGGAGCGGCCGGTACTGGTGCGCGTGCATTCCGAGTGCATCACCGGCGATGTGTTCGGGTCGCAGCACTGCGACTGCGGGCAACAGCTGCATGCGGCAATGGAGCGTGTGGCACAGGAAGGCAACGGCGTGATCCTCTACATGCGTCAGGAGGGTCGCGACATCGGGCTCATCAGCAAGGTGCGCGCCTATGCGCTGCAGCAGAGCGAGGGGCTGGATACCGTCGAAGCCAATGTGAAGCTGGGATTCCCCGAGGATCTGCGTGATTACGGCATTGGTGCTCAGATCCTGCGCGATGTGGGAGCCTGCAAGATCCGCCTGCTCACCAACAATCCCCGCAAGGTGGTGGGGCTCGAGGGGCACGGCATCGAGATCATTGAGCGCGTGTCGATCGAAGTGCCCGTCGCGAGCGATCGGCAACGCAAGTATCTGCAGACGAAGAAGGACAAGATGGGGCATCTGTTGAAGCATCTGTAATTGGGCTGCCGGTGATTCACTGACGTTGCATGCACCTGTCAGTTCGAGCGGAGCGAGAAGAAGCAACATGGCGATGGGGGGAGTTGATGCATGATGTTCGGATGGTGCACCGAACATCCGCAAAATTTTTTGAAAAATATTTTTTCTTTCATCATCACGAAAAATTTTTTCGAAACGTTGAAAATTTTTTACATCACAATTTCAAAGTTGCGCTGCATGAACTGCTTCACGAAAAAATAAAAGTGATACATGATGGTAACCACTAATTATTTCCCCCACTTCCCATGGCCGCAAAGAAGAAGAAGAAGGCAGCAAAGAAGGCTACCAAGAAGGCAAAGAAGAGCCGCAGGTAGTCGCCTCTAAAGAGCGGTGCCCTGTGCGCCGCTTTTTTTGTGTATCAAAATAACCGCTTTAGAAAGCCAAAAATCACGATACGTACTTTTGCACGACATGCGAAGCGGCATGTGCATGTCGTCATCCATGCAACACGGTGATGATGAAAGAAATTTTTTTTGAGAGATGCGCTTGAGAGAAAAATTTTTTTTGAACGCAGTTTTTTCGTCACGTGTTGCATCGCATAACACATTGCAACTCTGCGAAGTGCGCAAGTGAATTGCGATGACGACAATCATCGGCGACGATGAAAACATGTCGCAGCAGAAAACCGGCGGCCGATGTGGCCGCCGGAGTTCTTCCACCCGGTACTGTGGATGAGCGATGTCAGTTCCCGACGATCGAGCTGATCGCGGGTTCCGCATGATCGGCATCGTCGGCATAGTACGCACTGCCGACGCTGTTGCGATTGTTGATACACCAGGCACGACTGATCACCTTGGAAGGAAAAAGCAGCTGTGTCTTGGCGGTGGCATCCCAGCTGAAGGCAGTGTCCAATTCACCGTCCCATCCTCCGCTGCGCGTAAGGTAACCGACAACGCGGCCACCCTCATTCAGCGAGAAGGCCTTCCCTTCGCTGTACCCTTGGGTCAGCTGGATGGGAACCAGTTCACCGTTGCGCTCCCACAGGCAGGGGAGCTTGGAGGCGCTTTCCATATACCAACCCGTCGCCTGCCCCGACGAATTCACATCGAGCGCCTCGCCGCCGAGCCGCGCCGAGAGAATCCGCCGTTTCCATCCGGTGGGGAGCAGCTCCCACACCACGGGTTTTTGCACGCCGCCGCCCTTCGCGATGAACGGGCAGTAGGCATGACCCGAGATGAAGTTGCCTTCCTTGCTCATCCCCGTAACGGTATCTGCCGGCTTGCCGTCGTTGCTGATCCCGTTGCCGGGGAGCGCCTCGGGCACCCAGCCGTCCGTGCCCTTTCGCCAGATGCAGGGTTTGATACCCGACATGCCGGAGACACAGGTCGCGTTCCTGTCGATCGCGATGCCCACGGTGCTCTGCGTCGCTTCCAGGGGAGGAAGCTTCGCAAAGTTTTTTTCCTTCAGATTCGCCACAAAGCCGCCGAACGGTTCTTGGTTGCCGACGGCGAACCCCGCGTCGCACAGGTCATGGAACACGGCGATGCCGCCGGTGGGATGGGGGAGAGGCATGGGTGTTTCCTTGCCTTCCTTTCCATCCCAGAATGACCACACCTGCTGCGGCCGTCCGTCGCTGCCGGGCACGGTCTTTTGGACGATCATCTGATCGTGATCGTTCATTTTGACCACGCGTCCGTTGCCGAGTGTCGGCAGACGGTGCACGTCGGACATGCGCTGTTCTGTAGACGACTCGCATGTCGCCGTTCTCGAGAGCAGCACCAGACAGATGGCCATGAAATGAAACAAAGTGAGAGTCCTGCATTGCATGATTCGATCCTTCCTGAAAAATTGATGACACACATTCGCCCACACCAGTACCGGTGATGTGAAAGAATCCCCGCGCAAAACAGAGCGAGCGGGCGAGTATACGCCGGTGTTCTTCCTCTTTCACCACCTCTTTTGACCGTCAGCAAGGCTCCCATCATACCCTTGTATGCAAGAGAAATGCAGATTGATCGGGAAATGACGCGGTGCTTGTATAAATCCTAATGCGCAGAGGGTTCGGCCAACGGCCGGCGGACACATCGCTGCTGAAAGGCAACGAGCAGAGCTTGGCGGCGCAGGCACGGCAAAATTGGGAGCGTCAACAGAAGGAACGCGAGATGAAGGAAGCGATCGCAAAGCACGGTCGCAGCATCCGCGCGCTGATTCAGGCTGTCATCGAGGCCGGTGCGAACGCGGGCAGGGAAGTCGGCAAGGCGGCGGCTTCGGTTGCACGCGGTACATGGGAACGCGTCACCGATCCGTTGACGGTGGGCGGAACGTTGCTGGTGGCGGGATCAATGACCATGATGATGCGCGATGATCTGCTGAAAGCGCTGCACAACCACGACCTTGCGGTTGCCGCGGCACAGGCGGAGCACGACGCAAAGGTGGCGCAGGTGACGGAGTATGTCCGGCGCCTGGATGAAACCCAGGAGTTCATGATCGACGGATTCCCGCTGTATGTCGATGCGCCCCGGAGCGTGAGTCATGCGGAACATCTGTATGTGATTCTCAATGATATCCGCCAGGAGCATTGGCAGGCTGCGTTTGACCATCTGCGCTCCTGCGGCATTGCCGTGGACGGCGTGCTGCTGACGGATCCCGACATCGTGCATCCGCCGTTGCTGCACCACGAAAAGGACGGCGAGAAGCAGTATGTGCACTGCGATTCGCCTTTCACGGTCGCCCGCGGCTGGAACAGGCAGTATTGGCAGGAAGATCCGGAGTATTTTGATCTGCGCAAAGGCACCAAGAACCAGAAGATCGCCCAAGCCATCGAGAAATTCCGCCCCGAGCGCCCGGGTGAGCACAAGCGCCGCACGGTGTCGATCATCATCCATGACAGCCGCGCCACCAAAAATGAGCCCGATGCCCGATCGTTTTTTGATGAGCTGGCCAAAAAGGACAACAAGTTTGCCGTGGCGCACATCAGCAAGGTTGCGCCGATCGACTATGCGCAAAAGAAGGCCGCACGCAAAGCCGCCAAGGAACAGGAAATCACCGCCGCTCCGCCGCGGACGCCTACCATGGTCGCTGCCGACGATCCCGTGGCATCGGTGGTTACCGCTCCGCCGCCCCTGCCGCCTTCCATCGAATTTCCGATCGATGAACTGAATGATTGAGGCAAAGCAAATCCGCCAACCCGATGTGGGCTGGCGGTTGCCGAGCTGCTGGCGTGCGTGACGTCAGGCGGTTTCAACGATGGGGTAGATCTGGATCCACCCCCGGATGCGATGCAGTGCCCACACGCTCAGTTCGCTCTCGTTCTTGCGAAGCTGCACGCGCGGGCAATGGCGGTCGAGATCGAGTGCCCCAACCAGGATGTCGGGTGCTTTGCCTTGGTAGGGCTTGCGGCCTTTCAGCGATGCCTTGACCCGCTGAATGAACGACAGTGCGAACGTGGTGCAGAGGCGTGTGCAGCCCCTGTCCTCCGCCGCCTCGTCCTGGCGAAGCGCCTGTTGCAGGTCGAGGAGCCGCTTCGCTCCTGCATCTTTCGATTCGGAGACCAGCATCAGATCCCGGCGTTCTTCATCGTCATCTAAATACATACGAACCATGGTGACATGTCCTTTCCGTGTCCAAACGTGGAATAAAACTGCTTTTTTAGTGCCAGCAGCAGGGCGGGCTATCGGCCGTGGCCGGCAGTCCGCCGTGTTGATTGCGATGGTGTGAAGGGAACGGAAAAGTCGCCGCTCTCGGGTGGGGGAGCGGTCGCAGTGCGGAGAATTCTCGATTTTTCTACGCAATGCTGTGCTCCCACGTCTTGAGGACGAGGTTGCAGAAGCGAATGCCGTAGAACGATTGATGCTGTTGCATCTGCGCCGAGTCTGCCCAATGTGCGGTCTGATTGTCAATATTTCATCGTGTTCTGCGATGGATCGGGCGGATCTCTTGCTACACTCATGGCCATGAACCGCGCGGCCGCCTCCGGCATGCTGACCAGTTGCCAGACGGCGGCGCTCGATATGCTCGAGCGGCAGGGCAACATCTTCCTGACGGGTGCAGCCGGCACAGGCAAAAGCTACCTGCTCGACCGGTATCTTTTCGGCAAGCCGTCACAGGCGTTTCCCGTGGTGGCGAGTACGGGTGCCGCTGCGGTGCTGATCGGCGGCAGGACATTCCACAGTTTTTTTGGGTTGGGAATCATGGAGGGTGGCGTGGAAGCCACCGTGGCGCGGGCGAGCAAGAACCGCAAAGTGATCCATCGTCTGACTGCAGCGCACTGCGTGGTGATCGATGAAATCTCCATGCTCTCGGGCGCCATGCTGCAGGCGGCGGAGCGCGTGGCGCGCCGCGTGCGTGGCAGACCCGAGCCCTGGGGCGGGCTCCGCATCATTGCCGTGGGCGATTTTGCCCAGCTGCCGCCGGTCACGGCGGGCGGCATGCAGAAGGATTGGGCGTTTGCCCACAGTGTGTGGGAGGAAAGCATGTTCCAGCCGGCGCTGCTCTCCACAGTCATGCGTACGCAGGAGAGTGAGTTTCTGACGGTGCTCAACTTTATTCGCGAAGGCACGGTCAATGATCAGGTGCGTGAGTTTTTGAACGGCCGCATGCACAACGCTGCGGATCTGTCGGATGCGACGCGTCTGTATGCACATCGCTACAAGGCCGATACCTACAACCATCAGCGCCTCGAGAGCCTTGCCGGCGAGCCGCGCGTGTACAAGACAGTCTATGAGGGTGATGAGCGGTTTTTGGACAGCGCAAAGAAATCGATGCCGATCCCCGAGGAGCTGCACCTCAAAAACGGCGCGCTGGTGATGATGCGCAAGAACGATGTGTCGGAGGATCATCTCTACGTGAACGGCAGCCTTGGCACGGTGTGCGACATGCTGGAGGAGTCGCTGCGGGTGCGCCTGCTGGACGGCACGATGATCGACGTGGAGCTGGAGAAATTCTCGTGTCTCGACGGCGACGGGCAAGAGGTGCTTGCCGCGTGGAACTTTCCGGTCACGCTGGCGTGGGCGACGACCATTCACAAGGCGCAGGGGGCATCGCTCGATCGCATGACGGTGGACTTGTCTCAGCTCTGGGAGCCGGGGCAGGCGTATGTGGCGCTGAGCCGCGTGCGCAGCGCGGACGGACTGGCCATTGAGCAATGGAATGAGCGCGGCATCCGGGCGGAACCGCTGGTCACGCAGCTCTACAACTCGCTGTCCGAAGCATCGAAGCACTATGTGCCGCGTGCATTCTTCACCGTGCCCGAGCCCGAACCGACTGTGGAGCGTGAGACGAAAGAGCAGAAGGAACGCGATGGGGGAGTGCGCGAGCGCCGGGCGGCCTTGATCCGTGAAAAATTGCAGGATTGCGCATCCCTCGATGCGCTGGTCGCCGCCGCAGGGGTGAAGCCCGATCGCGTGCTGCTGTATATCGAAGAGGCGATCAGTGCCGGCGAGTCACTCAGCCTGTCGTATCTGCTCGACGAAGTGCCCGAGGCATCGGCCATCCGCTCGGCATTCGAGGAGATGGGTATCGAGCGCCTCAAGCCGGTGTCGGAGCATTTTCACGGCGCCATTCCGTTCACCACACTGCGACTCGTGCGTTGTGTGATGATGGCAGAGGCTTCGGCCTAAAGGATGCCAAAAACTCTGCATACAAAATCTGTTCAACAAAGACCTTCTCGCTCCGCTCGAAGTGACAAAGGAAAGACCGTTGCGAAGCGAGCTCTGCCGAAGCAGCAAAAAACTGTTGTGAAGGCGAGCTTTGCTTGCCTGAACAACTCCGCTGCAGGGAAAGGGGTACTGGGGGAAACCGTCGTAGGTTTCCCTCAGAAAGTGGTGCCCCCGGCAGGATTCGAACCCACGACCTCCTGGTTCGAAGCCAGGCGCTCTATCCAGCTGAGCTACAGGGGCGGACACCTTCAGTATACAGGAACATGCGGCTTTTTGATGTAGAATCGACATCATGACTGCGGCGCTGCGCGATGACGACGATGGCATCAACCCTTCAAGCAACGAGTATTTCCGTACGGATAAGAAGGAGCGTGCCGATGCCCGAAAGGCAGAGCAGCGGGGCAAGCTGCTGCAGTTTAAGCGCGATGTGCTCAAGCGGCAGATCCAGCCCAACCAACCCGACGCACAGCAGCAGGATGAGGCGGCGGATGACGGGGCAGATGCGCCAACCTCGTTGAAAGAATTGGCAAAGGAAGTCGGCCACCAGAAGCCCGATGATCTGCTGACGCAGAAAACCAAAGCCCGAAACGCCCAGAATCAGGCGGCCATCGATCGGCAGGAGGAGACCAAGGATGAACACCCTGAGCAGCAGCAGAAATCGCCGGGCTGAAACATGCGGAGCCCTCTCTAAAGCCAATGATGCAATAATTGCAAAAAGTGATAAAATAGTATATAATATATCTAATACACAATTCCTTCTTCTTCCTATGAACGCGTCTTCTTCGCGACAGAATCCGCACATTCTTGGTTTGGCCGTGGTGGCCAGTGCGCTCACATCGCTGACTCTTGTTTCCGCCGGCACCGCCGATCTGACAGGTCAGCGTGGAGGCCAACCCGGCATGATGCCGCGTGACGGCGAACACCGTTCCGCCCCGCCCGAGTTCCACCCAGAAGACTGGAAGAAGTCGTTTTCCGGCAGCATCACGTGGCCGAAGGAGATGGATCATCGTGAAGAGGAGTTGCGCAAAATGATGTCGGGTTCGGTGATGCCGCGCCTGTATCAGGAGGATGGCCGCAAGGCTCAGGAGGGTCGTTCGTCCGCTGCCGGCGTGTCTGCCGGGCAGCGCGAGCAGCGTGGCGACAGCGGTTCCACCGTGCGCCCCCCATTCATCGCTCCCGTGCCTACGGGCTCGGGCGCCGAAAGCCAGTGGCGCATGCGCCCCGAGGATGATGACTGGATGCATCGCTCCGGTTCCGGCAGCGTGCTTGCTCCCGAAAAACGCCCTTTGCCCCAGTTCATGTTGATGGGCAGCGGTTCACAGAACATGGAGGAGATGCGCAAGAAGATGGATGAGATGCAGAAGCACATGATGGAAGTGCAGCGCGAGCAGATGAAGCACGCCGCTGCCGAGGAGCACCCGTCATGGGATGACAGCTCGTCGTCTTCCTCCGCATCGGATGTGCCGCCTGCCGGCTTTGAACAGCCCATCGACGAGACCGATGCCACGGTGACCAAGGAGTGGTTTACCGATGTGTCCTCCGCCGACCCCATCGGCGCGGCAGCCAATGACCTGGCCACCCGCGGCATCGTGGGGGGCTTCGCCGACGGCACCTTCCGCCCCGACCAGACGGTGAATCGCGCCGAACTGGCCAAGTTCCTTCTGCTCGCCCGCTACAACGGCATTCCCGATATGGAGACCGACGGCTCGCTGAGCGACGTGAAGAAAGGGGAGTGGTATGTGAAGTATGTCGTGGCGGCCAAGCAGCTGGGCATCATCGGCGGCTACAGCGACGGCACCTTTAAGCCCGGCAAGACGGTGAACACCGCCGAGTTTTTGAAGATGCTCACCCTCACCTTCAAGCTCGATACGAACCTGGCCTACACCTACGGCGACGTGTCGGCCGATGCCTGGTATGCCCAGTACGCCGGCGTTGCCGAGCGCTACAAGCTCTTCCCCGATCGCGGCACCACACTGAACCCCGAAAGCCCCATGACGCGCGGCGAAGTGGTGTATGCCATCGAGCAGATGCTGCTGGCACAGTAACTCCTTTGAAAGAAAAAAGACCCCCGAGAGCGGGGGTCTTTTTTGTTCTATACAGTGATCACCCCATGATCTGCCCGAGCAGCCCGGCGCCCTGCGAGCTGTTGCGGTTGGGCAAGAACGGCATGATTGATTCCGCAAACGAGCGCAGGTTGCGGGTCTGCAGCAACAAGGTTCCCGGTCCGCTGAATGTGCAGGCCAAGCCCTCGCCGGTGGTGACCATGTTGGCCAGCCCCTCGCCCACGCGGTGAATCTCGTACGTCATGGTCGCGGAGAACGCCACGATGTGGCCGTTGTCCACCGTAAACTGTTCGCCGGCCTTCACCTCTTTTTTCAGGATGCTGCCGAAGCTGCTGACAAACAGCGTGCCGGTGCCCTTTACCTTCACCATGAAGATCCCTTCGCCGCTCAAAAATCCCTTCCATCCGCTGAACTTGGCGTCGCTCTCGATCCCCTCGGTGCTGGCCAGATAACCGCCGCCCTGCACGATGTATTCGTCGCCTTTCAGCTCGATCGCTTCGATATCGCCCGTGGCGCGGGGAGCGAGATAGACCTGCGTGTCGTCCTTGTTGGCCGTAACCGTAGTCACAAAGAAGCTTTCGCTCGTCAGCACGGTGCGCTTGAGCGCCTGAAGCAGGCCGCCTTTCATGGTTCCTTCAATCTGGGCGCCGGTATCCATGGCCAGCATCGCGCCCGATTCGGTGTGGATTTTCTCGCCGTTTGCCAAGGTGCACAGGAGCGCGCTGTAGCTTGGCCGGCCAAGGATGTCGTATTTCATGGGTCAATCCTACCATCTTTGCTTGCCTTTAGGGGCAAAATCCGTACCCTTTCGGGGCTACGCATTGGGGAGTCGCCAAGTGGTAAGGCAACCGCCTCTGGAGCGGTCATACGGGGGTTCGAATCCCTCCTCCCCAGCCAAGACGTTCGCGTCTTTATAGACCCGCTTGCCCTAGGTAAGAGAGATTGGTAGACGAAAGCTTCGTCCTTTACTTTCAATTTTCTTAGACACTCGGTATTCGGTGGTATAGTGGATACATGGCAGACGACAAGAAAAACATCGGCAAGCCGGACCGCAATCTGATCAGCTTCAAAGAGAAATATGAATTTAACTACGCTGTGAATCAGCTACAAAAACAGGTTCCTGACACGACGAAGCAGGACGCAAAGGATGCCCTTATTAAAGCAGCGAAACAGATCAGCCCGAGCGAAGGAAGGGAGAAGATCATGAAAGCTGCTCGAAAAGACCTTCGCAGATAAGACGTTTCAAATCGCCACCATTGTCGAATGGATAGACTGTATGATTTTGAAGACCATTTTATATCCTGTTTTTCTGGACCAGTCTTCTATAGTGCTCTCCCAAAGCAGTGAGCTTGCATGACTTGTTTTCCATAGCTGCATGCCACATGTGTGGAGCACCAAAAGGTACAAGTAGATTGAGTCGATTGTATTGCTGAAGAATTTTAAATTTTTCCACGTTCACTGGATTTGGCGGGAGCATGCCAGGATCTCTACCTTTCGCTTCAGGTTCATACGTAGGATCGAGTTGGAACTCAAATCCGGGGCTTGGGAAGAATTCCAAAATACGTCGCAAATCTGTAAGCGTAATTGGTGCAGTCACTTTCCGGAGGGAGACGAATTGCTTCACATTTGTTTTGAATACAGGTCTCTGCTCCCATGCACCAAGCGATTGATCTATATGGGCATAAATACTGCCCGGTGTTATGTCGCCTGTAAGATTTGCCGCGCTGCCGTTCAATGCATCAACGAAAAGAGTTGTAAATACTCCTCGTCCATTCTCTTCCGTCGCATACTGATCTTCCGTTGATGCAGTCAAAACAGTCAGCCCATCGGACAACGCCGCAAGATTTCCATTGGTAGGATTCGTACCCGCAATCCCTGAATGGCAACTATCCAATACAATGATTTTATTCTTTGCGGGCGAATTGTTTGCGTAGGTCAGCAGATCATTCAGAGAAATCCCATTATCGCCACGTTCTGAATTTGTAGCAATAAGATATCCACCCGTCGCTTCGATGTATCCGTGTCCTGCAAAGTAAAATAATGCGACTTCAGCATCACCCTGAAAAAGTTCCTCGATGCTGTCTTTCAAGGTACTACGATCCACCCGATCGGTCGCACTCGTGCCAGTGAGTAATTTGCAATCAAAATTCACCATTCCTCCATCGTGACGTTCTAAAACTGCTTTTACGGAATGCGCGTCATCCACGCAGCCATATAGCTGACTGACGGAATCATAATGATTTATCCCTACGATTAACGCTTTTCGCATATCTAGGGTGATATTAACGTCTTCCACTGATGAGAAGTTTCAGATTATCCCAACCCCAGTCGTACATCTTATCCGTTGATAATACAGATGTAGGCCATGTGCATTGTTTATCGCTATAGCCCTTTAGAAGGAAATATTCTTTGCCTTCTTCCCGTGCAATTTCCAATTCGGCTGCGACCCCCTTTGCAGTATGCGTCCATTGTCCGCAGAGCACTATCACAACATCAATGTTTGCCATCCGGCGGCGCACTTTTTCTTTCCAATCACCAGTCAAATGCTCTCTGATCGAAGCGTCTTTAAAATCGAAGGGGGTGTCGGGATGCTGCGCCTGACCGGCCAACAGGATTTTGATGTCCTCGTCGTGATCGTAATCAAAGCTAATGAATGCACGTTTATGCGGCATATTTAAAGTAGTAAATGGTCCCTAGTCTAGCATTTATTTATAATCCTGCACACTCATCGTATACGTCCCGATTGAATTCGACTCGATGTAATAGGTACCGGATTTGTAGAAGATACTCTCGTCTTTGATCGGTCCTGTGCCGTTCATGATGATCTCGAAGCTGAATGCACCATCTGGCTTCTTCAGCCATGCCTGGCAAAGAGCCCCTTTACAATCGTATGCGATCTTGAATTTGTCGCCTACAATAGTAAATGGTTCGGATTTTTTAGCACCGTTGCCCTTGAACACAAAAATCTCCTGATACGATTTTGCTGCGATTGCTTCTGACGCCCCAACCTGCTCTGTGTTCACTTGTTGATCATTTTTTTCAGTTGATGGAAGTTTGCTATGGTCTATTGCACCTCCAGATATACCAAACAATACGATCACCAGTAGAAATTTCATTACTCCCGAAAGATGGAAGTGGAACTTTTTTTCAACAAATGTCATCGAAGGTGGAATGAGAATCAACGAAGCAATTAACAACATCAATCCACTTGCGGGTTGCGTCGCAAGCAGTGTCGCTGCTGAAAATAATGTAAAAATACCCAGTCCCCATCTAATGATGAGGCGAAGAGTGATTTTTCGAGGTTCCGAAGCCGCATGCTGAGAAGACATAAATTAGAGGGTAAGGAATTGAAGTTACACCGAACACTACCAAATGGTTTCATAAGTGCAACTATCATATATGCATGATGTCAAGTTAGCGTACTAAGTCAAGCATAAGCGCTAACTATGAATAAGCTTCCAAAAGTGATGGGCATTGGTGACGTTGCAGAAATGCTCAATGTTTCCCGTCAGTATATCAATCGGCTTGTAAAAGAAGGTCGTCTTTCCTGTCAGCAGACATCTGCAGGCAAAATATTCTCCGAACGTGACGTTTTGGCTTTCAAGAAAGATCGTGAGAAGAGAGCGAAGAAAGATCCTCGCATTAAACGGGATCGTTAAAGAGAGACATGCGACTATGAATGTCTATGACCCTCTTTTTTCTTTTCAAGTTGGATGTTTCCATCACTCAAGATGATCTTGCTCTTGAGACAGCCAAGAAGCTCATGTTTATCGTCCTTTGTGCCTTCCTTAAGAATATATTTTGCGTACTGGCGGACATCCACTCTATTCACCTCTGCCGTTCTCTCTGTGCTTTGCCTAAGGACGCCCGATGAAAACTTCTTGAAGCGAGACACTTCTTCCTCCAGTCGTCCGCGCATTCCTAATTCATCGAGATCAATATGGTCAATGAGCGCAGTTAACTGTTCTACCAAATGATCTTCACGGATCGAGGGCTCTTTACACTGAAGATTTCTATTTTGAGTACAGCGGTAGTACACATAACGACGAATGCCACCTGCTTTTGAGTGCTTATGTTTCTCTTCTGCAGTCACTCCCGATCCACAGCCTCCACATGTGAACATTCTGACGAAGTGGAAATCATTCGTTCCCCATTCTTTCTTCGGAGCGAGATTTAATACTTTTTGGACTTCTTCAAAGAGAGGCCTAGGAATAATGGGTTCGTAATCTCCTTCGTAGAAGTTTCCACTGCCGACTGGGTATTCAAATTTCCCAACGTAATATGAATTCCGAAGCGTCCTATAGATCATGCTCAAAGTGATGCGCTTCCCTTTCCGTGTCGTGAAATCCATTTCCTCATTCAACCATTGTCGGAGCACCCTTCCGCTGGCTCCATTGTTCGCTACATGTTCAAACATTTGCCGAATGATTGGTCCTCTAGTTGAATCGATCACCACCTTGCTGTGAGCTTGCCCTGTTTTCTTCTCATGTAAGTATCCGAGCGGCACAAGACACGGTCTGTATCCCATTTCCACTCGTGTCTTCTGCCCACGTTTCACGTTGATCCCTCTGTTATCATTTTCTAGTTTTGCCTGTGAGCAAAGAATCATAAGCAGAAACTTCTCGTTTGGATTGTTCGTAAATCGTTGACCGTGAGTACGGATATCGATTAAAACTCCCTGATCCATTAAATCCACCAGCGAGCCAAGATCGCCTGCATTTCTACTTAAGCGATCCGGTGCCCAGGTGAGAATACCTGTAAACATTCCACTCCTGATATCTGTGAGAAGCTGTCGGAACACCGGACGGACGCCAGATGCTTTCGCGGAATGACTCTCACGACGAACTTCTGAGATTTCCAATCCTTCTCTTTTTGCAATTTCCATCATTGTCTTAATTTGCGAGTCAATCGAGAGCGCCTGTCGCTCGTCTTCTTCTGAACTTTTTCTTGCATACAAACAATATCGGGTTGTGGCTTTTTCTGCTGCGACTGGCATAGGCATGGGTAAAGGGGGAAGTACCTTCAAGCAATGCCGCATCCTTTTTGCTAAGGCTAGGCTTAAATCGGAAACAAACGCTCTATTTCTTGCTTTTATCCACTCTGGGGGTACCTTGCATCTTATGGTTGTCACACAACGATGTCCTTCGTGCTCGAAAGAGCTTGGTATCGAAATAACAACATGTGTTTGCGGTTTTTCCATTTCTGCAGGAAGACCGACAATTGGTAAGCAACTTGTCGAGAAACTTAGAGCAGCTCAAGCAGGCGGTGATCAATCTTCATCGCAGACTGGACAGGGAACCACCGGAGCCGGAGGAGACCCTGCTCCTGACGGTTTCACTACTAGAAGTGGAGGAAGTAAAGATCCCGCTCCCGACAGGTATACTACTAAAAGTGCCTAAGCTACTTAGGTATAAATAACTCAGCGCAAAAACAGTAAGGCCAGTTATAAGTGCAGATGTTGCACTACTCAGGAGTTTTCCTTTCTCCGTATTTATATCTTCATTGTGATCAATTTTTATTGCGTATTGTTTGATAAGTCGGAAAACAAACTCCTTGTGTTCTTGCTGCATAATCGCATTCTGAAATAATTTTTCAGGACAGTAACCCGATGGTGATGTATTAGCTTTTTTTACAATGCGAAGCAGACAGCACAATGACCACGCTGCGAAGCAAGAAAAAAGCAGAGTGGGGAGAAATTGTAATTTCTCAGCCGGAGTGCCAAGGTCCTTTCCGAAATATGCAACCAATCCAGACCAAAGAGTCACTAAGAATCCCAACAAGACATTGGCTTTCCCTATCAGAGAATCATAACTATTGTTTGAAGCATTCAGGCGCTCTTTTGCTTCTGAAAATACCATAAGAACATTCTCAAGAGGCACTTGAGGGTCGTTGGGATCAACGTCGCTTTCCCATTTAAAACTCATATTACAGAGGGTAGGCCCCGTGATGACGCTTTACCAGTGTCTAGGGCATAAATCGGTCAAAACTGCTTGTATAAGATGTTTTCACCCCCTCCATCACGATGATCGCCGCTGTGATCCGGTCTCCAGAACTTTTCATCCCGTGAATACACCGAAGACTCATCATATAATCCATTGAGTTCTCCGATACTGAAAAATGAAGGAGGAGACATTTCCATCACTCCCAGCACGAGGGTCGTGAAGGCGTCAGCCAGATCATCGTGTCGTTCCAGTCCAAGACCGAGAATTTGTTTCTTGAGTAACTCCGCTCCTCGCTCGGGGAAATGGACGACACCTTTTTGCAAATATTGTGCAGCGATGGCCATGCGCTGCTGCTTCGACATTCCTCGAAGACTGATGCCCTCGGCTAAACATCCTTTTTCTTTCCACTGATCGACATAAATCTTCTGAGCCCCCAGTTCTTCAATGAAAATCTTCGGACGCTTTCCATCTAAACTCAACACTTTGGATACAGACACAACTTTCTCTATAGAAGTGAGAGGTTCGAGCCGCGCATTGATAATGTCCGGCAAAATGTATATTTCGAAGCCGTTATCACCCCATGCGACGTTCGCGGGAATGATGGCGGTGTAATCGGAGCGCGGCCCCAGAGTGAACGCAAGATCGACGCCGATAACATATGTCTGTCTTCGTGAGACCACCGGCAACTCATGCCATGTTCTCAGCCACTCTTCTTTGACAATCGACTCTGTATCGAGCCGAGGATCGAGAAGGTATTCACGCCTCCATATGGATTCATCCCCGATTGTGACTTCCAAGTCCGCAACCGCTTCCATATTTTTAAACTTTCCCGGCCACAGCGGCTTCCCGTCTTCCTGAATCGGAAATCGGCCAAAGACTCCGGGTCTGTCTCCGGTAATAATTTGCTGACCGAGTCGCAAGATGAGTCCGTCTTGATGAACAGTGTTCCCGACCACAACGACATCCGTCTTCACATCACCGAGTGGCAGGATTTCGCCAATAAACCTGCGGTAGAGCGCATCGCGGTTTTCCTGCGTCTGCGCTGCGTCGCTGTCCTCCAAGTCGTCACAGACGATTGCATCGGGTCGGTGCGCACCGTACTTAAGACCGCGAACGCTTTGTTCAAGGGAAATTGCCTGAATCATTGCGCCGTACTTCCCGAGTTCTATCGAGAATCTGCGTTGTTCGTCTTGATCGAACTGCAAAGGCCCCAGATCACGCCTCAGTAATGCATTCTCCTCGATTTCCTTGATGATGTTCGCAATGAGACGACGGGCTTGCTCCTGCGTTCGTGCGACGATCAGGACGTATTTCTTCGCTGGCTTCCCTAAAATCATCCAAAGCGGCAGCGAGACCGTGCAGATTGTCGATTTTCCCGCTCCACGAAAGGCTGCGACCACAATGAGGCCGAACTGCTTCTTCTGCGTCCAGCGGAAGATCTGCTTCTGAAACGGAGCGACAGGATACGCAAGATGCGCCCCCATGTAGACAAGGAAAAACAAGATATGTTCTTCGCGCGTCGCTTGCGCGCGAAACTCAGCATCCTTAAGACACCGCTCGATGAGCTTTCTCATTTTCTGCCGACGGAGAGATGGTCGTTTTTTCATGGAAATCATTTGAAACCACCGAGCTTCAAAGCTTTGCGGATCATCGCGCGTTCTTCAGGCGTCAGCGTGCGGTCTTTATGTTCGACGGTCGCCTGCAGTTCGAGTTTGTTCCCGTAGGCACTGTGCCTGCTGCGAAGCCAGAAGAGGATCGCGGTCATGTTGCCGTCGCGCACTGCTGATAGAAGTTGGCTCTCTGCCATGTCGTTCATCAGGAGAACTCCTTCCAGGAGTGCCTCATCAGCTGCGCGTGAGAACGCAGGATCACTTTTGCGCCATCGGTAATAGCTGGCACGGGCAACGCCCGTCTTCTCGCATACCATCTGGATAATCGGCGTTTTGCGCATTTGCTCCAGAACAAGGATCTTCTCCTGTTTCTGACGAGTAACCACGGCGGGGTAGGATTTTTCGGTCATAGAGCAGAGGGAACACGAATAGGATCAATCCCCGTCAGCTTTGTGAATCGCTCGATCGTGGTGCGGCAATGCTCAGGAGAAATTTCAACTGCAAGACACTGACGTTTTGTCTGTTCGGCCGCGAGCAATGTTGAACCTGACCCGACAAACGGGTCATACACGATATCTCCGGTTTTCGAGCTGTTGAGAATCAGTCGGCGCAGGAGTCCGACGGGTTTCATCGTTGCGTGCTGCGCACTTTTCGACGGCTTGGGATGGAACAACACCGTCTTGTCTTTCGCTTTCATGAACGCATGCGTTCCCGCCCAGCCATAACAAATCAGTTCGTGCATCGGCAAATAATCAAGCCTCCCGATGACTGCCGCCTGTTTGATCCAGATGAGCAGCTGTGCGAACTTCCATCCCGCATCGACCATGCCGTCCCGAAGTGCAAAGAGCATCTTGTCCGATCCGAAAATGTACGCCGCATTCTTTCGGGTCATCGAAGGTTCGACCGCCTCCAGCCATTCTTTCGTGAATTTCCTGTATTCCTTGTCACTCTGCAAATGATCGTTCGCAATCGGAACATGTTTCGCTTTGCTCTTCGTGAAACTGGATTTTCCTTCGACGTACGCAATCCCATACGGCGGATCCGTGAGAATGAGTGAGACATTCTTTTTTCCAAGAAAATTTGTAACAGAATTCTTGTCTCTGCAGTCTCCGCAAAGAAGAAAGTGATCACCTAGCTGAAAAATATCGCCGCGATTGATCGGAAGTTTTTTCATGATTTGATAAGGGTAGGTTTTATGGAAAAGGCCGCCTCGAAGCGGCGCAGGATGACATCGATGAAGAGTGGTTCCCATTCGACGAGGAAGCATTTTCGCTTCATCTGGTGTGCAGCGATCAGTGTGCTGCCGCTACCGCCGAACAAATCCAGTATGGAGTCCGCTGGCTTTGTGCATCGTCGTATTGCGCGTTCATGAAGTACGGGGTTCTTGGCAGTCGGATGCTCGTACTCGGTTGTGGGCAAACGTTTGCAGAGCCAGATATCGACCATATCCAGAATGTCATCGATTGTTCTATTCCCATTTGAGATCTCCTTATTGAGGATTTCGGTAAAGTTCTGCGCACGGGGCGAAAGATACGGCGAACCGCGTGTCCCGTAGATGCAGGGCTCGTAGCATTTGTTGAATGCCACCTGCGGGGTCATGTTGAAATTATTCTTGATCCAGAGTGCAACCCGCTTGAATTCGACTCCGAGTTCCGGATAGAGCGATTGGAGCAGTCCGATATATTTCTGATCGCAATAAGTGAAAATATGACAATCCGGGTTGCAGACTGAGAGTCCGTTTGCGAGTGCCTTGCGCAGAAACTCCCGATAGTCCCCGTCTGATTTGTTGTCTTTCGTTTTTCCTCCGTACTGCATTGTATTGCTCACTCCCGTCGAATAATCCAAGGAAATATTGTACGGAGGGTCACTGTAAAGCATGTCGATGCGGTGCTTGCCCACGAGCCGTTGCACGACTGCCGGATCTGTAGAGTCTCCGCAAAGCAGGCGATGTCCCGCAAGATCGTAGAGATCGCCGACCTTCGATTTTGGCTTCTTGATCTCTTTCACTGCGGCCTCGACATCGAATTCATCATCTTCCGCTTCAAGCGCGTCATCCCAAATCTTGTGCAGATCGGAATCATCGAACCCGACATCAAGAAGAAATTCGGTATCGAATAGATCACGAAGTTTCTCCAAATCCCATCGACCGACATTACGGTTCAAGCGGAGATTGAGTTCCTTCTCGCGTTTCACGTCTGGGATATCGACATACACGACGGGGACTTTGTCGTAACCGAGCTTTCGTAGAATCTCCAAACGGAAATGTCCCCCGATGACAATATTCCTTCTTTTTGCCGCGCAATTGACGATGAGCGGTTCTACGGCACCGAATGTATCGATGCTCGCGGTCAGTTGTTCCTCGTCAGCCTCGGTATGAGCACGAGGATTATAAGGAGCCGGGCGAAGTACATCGATCGGAACCTGCGTGATTTTCAGGGTTTTAGTAATTTTTCGAAGCAACTTAGACATGAGAGTGGTAGAGAAGCGGATAAAGCTCGGCCATCGCCTTAGAAGGCTAAAACGATGGAGTAGCAGTGCTCCACTACCGCTCTCTAGTTCAAGCGGCCACGAGGGCTTTTTGGCTAGAAAGGCGGCTAGTGCCGAGAGGCTGAGTAGTCCTCTCGTCATTCACGACTGTTTCTTGGGAGCAGGAGTTTGAGGGGCTGATCCGAAGTCGCAGATGTGAACTTATCTTCATACTATTCAGGAACACTCTCTTTGCAAGAGCGATATATCCGCAGTAGCAAGCAAAAAACATGTCTTTATTATTAGAAACCATAACAAGTCATACGTTTATTTATCGAGGATATTCCGCTATACTATCGGTGATGTTCCAAAGAGTGACGGTTTTCGGCATGTTCCTGGCCAATGTGCTCTTGGGAAATTTTTGCATGATGCCGATGGCAATGGCGGCGGCGATGCCCATGCAAAATGAGGATGAGATGGATGTTATGACTCCCGTGGAACCGATGACTTCCGCGCATTGCGAACATTGTGCGCACTTGCAGAAAGAACAGCCTGCTCCGATGAACGGAGGATGTGCAGGGCATTGCCTTTCCAAGGCACACGAAGCCGGATCAATAATGGTAGAAAATGCGGGACAGTCACTTCTGGGCGCCGCACTGCCGCCTTCCGTTGCGTATGTGATCCCTGAAGAATCAATGCAGAGTTTTGTCGAAGCGAATGCACCGCCACCGAGCGGCAATCCAGCAAGAACAATCGTATTGTTACAGTAAAGAAGAAGTTAGATTCTGTGTCTGCCGAATGCCAGGCGGATATTTTGTATCTTCTTCTCTACTCGTATGTCTGAATCCAAACATCTTCAAGCAGAGATCCGCATCTCAGGAATGACATGCGGCAGCTGCGAACTGCTTCTCGAGCGGAAATTGAAAGCCGTTCACGGTGTGGTGGACATCGATGTCGACCATCGTAAGGGAGTAGCCATGATCACGGCAGATGCCGATGATCTTCCCTCTTCGGACGAGATCGAACGTGTGATCCGTGCAGCCGGGTACGGCGTCGGTGATGAAGTACCTTCCGGAGGGGCTGCATGTGCAACGAATGAACAAGGAGTCCTTGATGTCCGGATCGATGGCATGACATCAAGAGCATGCGAAAGCCGAATTAAACAGGCTCTCAAGGGCGTTGCCGGGGTCAAAAGCGTGACCGTCCATTTCAACCGCGACAGCGCGAAAATCCATCATTCCCAGATTCCCGACTGGGACGCTCTGGTGACTGCGCTTGAAAATGCAGGATACAGTTTGCGACGACTGGATGATGAACCTTCGGTCTTCGAGCCCTCCCAGAGAAAATGGATGGAAATCGGCGGATCTCTCATCATCATTTTTGCGATCTACAAGCTTCTGCAAGCGTTTGATCTGGTCTCTCTGGCACCGTCGACCTCGGGCGCACTCTCGATCGGCGGAATTTTTGCCATCGGTCTGGTCGCAGGAACAAGCAGCTGTCTCGCGGTTGCGGGTGGCTTGCTTCTCGCGCTGGCCGCAAAATACAACGAGCGTCATCAGGCTCAAACGCCGTGGGAGAAATTTCGGCCCCTCCTTCACTTCAATGTGGGAAGACTTGTTTCGTATTTTGTCCTCGGCGGCCTCGTTGGTGTCATCGGGCAGTCGATCACACTCTCGACCAAAATGTCCGGCTACATGAGTATATTGATTGCCGTCATCATGTTCTGGTTGGCGCTGACGATCCTGCAGATCATTCCGAAAGGAAGTTTCCCGATCCAGCCTCCGAAAAAACTTTCGCGTTGGATAGCGAATCTCTCTGAAAGCAATCATCCAATGGCTCCCTTCGCTCTAGGCGCCATGACGTTCTTCCTGCCATGCGGCTTTACGCAATCACTCCAGCTCGTAGCCCTCGCATCAGGCAGTTTTGTGACAGGAGCACTGACGATGTTCATCTTTGCACTGGGAACGTTGCCGTCATTGATCGGGCTGAGTGCCGTTTCTTCGAGCGCAAAAGGAGCCACATCTCGATTATTCCTCCGTTTCTCCGGCACACTTGTTCTCGTGCTTGCGTTCTTCAATCTCAACAGCGGATTCGCGCTCGCGGGATTCAATTTGCCTTCGGTCTCGGTCAATGCACCTGTCGATGTGGGATCCGCTCCGACGATCTCGAACGGGGTGCAGGAGGTTTCCATGAAAGTGACCCGGGCAGGGTACGAACCGTCGGATCTCACGATCAAGGCGGGGGTTCCCGTGAAGTGGCTCATCGATGGGTCTGGAGCATTCGGCTGCACGAGCCAGATCGTCATCCCTGATCTCAATATCACGAAGTCACTCACGCAGGGAATCAACGAAGTGACATTCACTGCGCCCAATCCCGGACGTCTGGCCTTCAGCTGTTCAATGGGAATGGTGCGCGGTTCCTTCAATGTTATTTAACTCTTTTTCTTCTCTCCTTCTCTATTATGGCAAATCTACAATGGCAGGAATTAGGTTCGAAGACCTCCGCTTCCTCTACAGCCAATCCTTGGTTTTCCGTCACGGTGGGTCTCTTGGGACTCATCGCCGGCTACGCAATCGGTACATGGAGCGGCGGAAGTTTCACACTGGGTGCAGCTCCCCGCCAGCAGGCTGTGGCACAAGCTCCGATAGCCCCTTCACCGACTGCTGCGGCACCGACGCCAACGCCCGCCGCAGGCCCTCTGCAGCCTATTGATCCGAAGGTTGATCATATCCGCGGCAACATCGCCACCGCACAGGTAGCAGTCGTTGAATATTCGGATTTCGAATGTCCATTCTGCAAAAGAGTGGAACCGACGATGACGCAGATCAGTGCGGATTACGGTTCGAAGGTAGCGATTGTCTACCGACATTTCCCTCTTTCCTTCCACGCGAATGCCCAGAAAGAAGCGGAGGCATCCGAATGTGCCAACGAACTCGGAGGGAACGATGCGTTCTGGAAATATCACGACGCAATCCTGACGAGAACCACATCTAACGGGACGGGCTTTGCACTCGACCAGCTCGTGCCTCTCGCAAAGGAGATCGGCTTGAATGACGCGAAATTCCAATCATGTCTCGACAGCGGACAATTCGCCAAGCATGTGCAGGATGAAGAGACCGCGGGCGGAGCAGCAGGTGTCACGGGTACTCCCGGAAGTTTTGTCGTAAACCTGAAGACCAAAGACACGAAGTTCATCAGCGGTGCACAGCCCTATGCTTCATTCAAGGCGGCCATCGACGCCGCCCTCCAGTCATAATTTCTTTCCTCTTTCTCATGCAAACGACCGTTTCCATCCCAGGCATCCACTGCGCGTCCTGCGCCGCTCTCATCAAAGATGTGAGTTCCGAGTTTCCCTCTATCCAGAATGTCGATGTAAATATCGACAATAAGAACGTGACAATCGAACACGCAGAGGATTTTGATCTGCGGAAATGGACGCAGGAAATTGAGTCCCTCGATCCTAAGTACAAAGTTCACTCCACCTAATGCGCATGGCCTCAGAGCAGACTACCCTCACCATCACCGGCATGCATTGCGCGAGCTGCGCCGCGCTCATCACCCGTAAGCTCAAAAAGACGCCGGGTGTGGAAGATGCGAACGTGAACTACGGCGCTGAGAAAGCACGTATCCGTTTCAACGCAGCCCACGTCAGCGAGCACGATCTGATTCATGCCGTCGAAGCGGCAGGCTACGGTGCTGAACCGCAGCATCAAGGTCATCACGGTGTCGAGCTCGACCGCAATCGACGGGAAGCGGAAATCAAAGACTATCGAAGAAAGTTTTTCACGGGTCTCGTCCTGAGTCTGCCGATGCTCTATCTGATGCTCGGCTCGTTCCTACCGACTCTTCCCGCCATCGACCTCCTGATGCCGTACGGAGGCATTCTGTCTCTTGTCCTCGCAACCCCCGTCCAATTCTGGCTCGGTGCGGGCTTTTACAAGGGTTTCTGGTCAAGTTTGAAGATGGGCACGTTCAGTATGGACAGCCTTATCACGATTGGGACATCGACTGCGTACTTCTATAGTCTCTTCAACCTCATCAGTCATATCGTGACCGAGGGTACGGTCGTCGGCGAGATGCATGATCTCTATTTCGAGGTCGCTGCATTCCTCATCACGTTCGTTCTTCTCGGAAAGTGGCTGGAAGCACGGGCGAAGGGCGCAACCTCGGAAGCGATTCAGAAATTGATGGGACTGCAGGCGAAGACCGCGAGGGTTTTGCGAAACGGTGAAGCAGTCGACATTCCTGTGGAGGAGGTGCGGGTTGGTGACATCGTCATTGTCCGACCCGGAGAAAAAGTTCCCGTCGACGGAACGGTCACAAAAGGACTGACGTCCATCGATGAATCCATGCTCACGGGAGAGAGTATTCCTGTTGAAAAAAAGGAAGGCGACCGCGTCTTCGGCGCGACGATGAATGGTCACGGCAGCATCGAGTTCACGGCTGAAAAGGTCGGCAGTGAAACCGCGCTCGCTCAAATCATCCATTTCGTCGAAGAAGCCCAAGGTTCCAAGGCTCCCATTCAGGATTTTGCCGATTGGGTGTCATCGTGGTTCGTTCCGGCAGTCATTGCCATCGCGGTTCTTACGTTCATCGTGTGGCTCTTCCTCGGTTCAGGACTGACATTCTCTCTTCTTGCTGCGGTTTCCGTGCTCGTTATTGCCTGTCCCTGCGCACTCGGGCTCGCGACTCCCACGGCGATCATGGTCGCTACGGGCAAGGGCGCAGAGAACGGCATCCTCATTCGCGGCGGAGAACCATTGGAAGCGGCAAACAAGATCTCTGCGATCGTATTCGACAAGACGGGAACCCTGACGAAGGGTAAACCGGAAGTCACGGATGTTCTGGCATTCCAGAGCACCGAAGAGGAGATACTCCGTCTCGCTGCAAGCCTCGAACAAGGCTCGGAGCACCCGCTTGCAGAGAGCATTGTTCAGTATGCGAAGACCAAGATGTTGTCTCTTTCTTCGGCGGAATCGTTCAAGGCAGTTCCCGGACACGGCGTTGAGGGGTCCTTGAATGGGGAGATATATTTCCTCGGCAACCGCAAGCTCATGGAAAAAGAACACATCTCTATGAATGATCATGAAACGGACCTTCAGACACTTGAAGAAGGTGGCAAAACGGCGATGCTGCTTGCGAACAAGAACGGAGTCCTTGGCATCATCGCGGTGGCAGACACGGTCAAAGATACCTCGAAAGAAGCTGTTTCCCGTCTGCGGAGCATGGGCATTGAGGTCTATATGATCACCGGAGATAACAAACGCACAGCTGCCGCGATCGGGAAGAGCGTTGGCATCGATCGTATCCTCGCTGAAGTGCTGCCGGAGCAGAAAGCGAGTGAAGTTAAGAAACTGCAAGACCAAGGCAAGAAAGTCGTGATGGTCGGTGACGGGATCAACGACAGTCCCGCGCTCGCCCAGGCAGATCTCGGGGTCGCCATGGGTTCGGGGACGGACATTGCAATGGAGACGGGCGGGATCGTGCTTGTGAAGAATGATCTGCGCGATGTTGTCACGGCGATCAAGCTCAGCCGAGCCACCGTCAACAAGATCAAACAGAATCTTTTCTTCGCGCTCTTTTTCAATGTGATCGGCATCCCCGTTGCCGCGCGACTCTTCATGCATTGGGGCATCGTTCTTCGTCCCGAACTTGCCGGCCTCGCAATGGCATTCAGTTCCGTATCCGTAGTCACCAATTCACTGCTGCTGAAGGGATTTCATCCGGTACGGCGGAATTGGCTTTCGGACATCGCTCCCATCGTCATGATTGTCGGCTTCACAGCTGTTTTCTTCATCTTTGCCAAATTGAGTTCCTGATTCTTCTATGCGCTGCGCCAGACTCTGCATCGGCCTCCTCGTCGTAGCTATCGTGGTTGCCACATTATTCGTTTGGAATGGGAACGGGAAAGCAGCTTCTTTACTGTCTCTTGCTCCGTTCCTTCTCTGTCCGCTCATGTGCATTGTTCCCATGATGTTCGGGAAAAACTGTGAGGATGGGGCATGCCATGACGCAAAGCACAATCCGAAAAAACATTCCTGATTTTTTCTTCTTCCACCGATACCATGCAACGATTCATTCTTGCACTCTCCATTCTCACAAGCATCACACTGGCCGCATGCACGACGGTCGATACGACCGGACTGTCCGATGCATCGACAAAGACTGCAACGGGCAGCCTGACAGCGCTCGTGACCGTGACGGAATACGGCGACTTCCAGTGTCCCGCGTGCGGTTCTGCCTACCCATTGATTGTGAAGCCGATGCTGCAGAAGTACGGCTCCCAGATCCGCTATGAATTCAAACAATTCCCGCTGCAGACGCTGCATGTGAATGCATTACTCGCTGCCCAAGCATCAGAGTGTGCGGCTGACGGAGGAAAATTCTGGCAGTTTGTCGATCTCGATTACACAAACCAGAAAGACTTGAGCAGAGATTCTCTTTATAAATGGGCTGATCAGCTTGGACTTGATAAAGACCATTTTGACCGTTGCCTGCGTTCAGGCATCAAGAAGAAGGCGGTGCTCGCGGATTATGACGCGGGCGTGAAACTCGGCGTGCAGGGAACGCCGACATTCTTTGTGAATGGTCAGAAAGTAGAATCAACGATCGGTGCGATCAGCAAGGCAATCGAGGCTTCACTGAACTCCGCTTCAACGATCCGGCTCTGATTCCGCCTTTGTATATTTCTTCCCCCGATCAGTATGCCAAAAGTACATCTGCGACTTATGCTTGCGACGATGACGTTGACTTTGGGGGCGTGTACCGCAGCTCCCTCTCAATCCCCAACTGGAATGAATCACGGGATGACGAATGGTCATGGAACATCATCAGATGCTTCTCATGTAATGACGATGGAAAAGGGAACGAAAGATCTTCGCGTACAAGAGGAAAAAGGAGCTTCATCGACTGACATTGCCTTCTCGATTCGAGAGAAAGGGAAGATCTTTACCGACTACGGTTTCAGTCACACCAAAGAGATGCACTTCATCGTAATCCGCGATGATTTACAGAATTTCAGCCATTTGCACCCGATGAGAGACAGCCAAGGGGTCTGGCACGCCGACTTCACACCTCAGGCAGGCGGCACCTATAGGTTGTATGCCGACTTTGTGGATAGCAAAGGTGGTTCCTACAATCCGTACTTCGAAAAGACGTTCGGTGGAGAAAAGGAGCCGTACGGGCTCGTGAAGGATTTTTCTACATCCAAAACCGTGGATGGATACCGCATCTCTCTATCGCCAACACTCTCCGGAAAGACGGCGACGTTTGCCTATGACATCACTGACGAGAAGGGAAATCCCGTAGAACTGGAAGACTATCTCGGCGCGAAAGGACATAGCATCTTGCTCACGACCGATGGAGGTTTCACGCATGCGCATGCAGAAAGTGTGCCGCCTGTCTTTAGAGCCGACGTGACACCCGGCACATTCTATCGAATGTATACGCAATTCCAGATCAAGGGAAAAGTCGTGACTGTTTCGTTTGATTGGCAATCATAAATTTCCTCTCTTTTCTATGCAAAAAGTTGAATCCATCTTCTGGAGCCTTGTCGGAATTTCTTCCGTCTACGTCATCATCACATTCGCTTCACCAGCCAATGCGCACCCTCAAGCTGCTGCCCAAGCTCCGTCAGTCCAAGCGGCAGCCCAACCTGCACAAGGTGGAGGATGTATGGCGAAGGGCAGCGGCTGTGGTTGTGGAATGATGAAAAAGACGCAATAAGTGTGGATTTATATACCCCTAGGGGGTATACTGTACTTATGCCTCACATTATCAAAGACAAGCAGAAGCTCCTGAACCGCGTCCGTCGTATTCGTGGCCAAGTCGATGGTATCGAGAAGTCCCTGCAGGACGATCAGGATTGCGTGACAACACTTCAGACGCTCGTGGCCTGCCATGGCGCGATGAAGAGTCTCATGGCCGAGATCATCGAAGACCATGTGCGCTCGCATGTTGTCGACCCCAAAGAAAAGCCGACATCGCAACAGTCCAAAGCCGCCGAGGAACTTATCGATGTTGTGAAATCCTATCTCAAGTAACGCCATGACCACCACCAGTTGCTGTAACCACTGTGCGGAGCCCGCGAAACAATCTCCCGAATCTTTCCCGGAGGTAACCCTTTGGAAAGACCGGAAGTTCCGTTTCCTTTCTTTGGCTGTTCTCATTGTCCTTCCTTTTGAAATCCTCTCTCTGAGATCCATTCACCTTTCTCCGTGGATTGAGCTACCTCTCTTTCTTTCGCTCATCGCGTATTTCGGTTGGCCTGTTTTCCGAAGCGCCCTCAAAAGCCTTTTAAAACTGAACGTAGGTAACATCAATCTCCTCATGACGATTGCCGTCATCGGCGCTCTCTATCTCGGTGAGAATGAGGAAGCGGTGATCATCACAGTGCTTTTCGCTCTGGGGGAAGCATTGGAAGCCTACGGCGTACAGCGAAGCCAATCCGCCCTGCAGCATCTTGTTTCGAGTTCGCCAAAAACAGCGCAGCTGAAAGGAAAAGATGAAAAAACGCCCATTGAACAGATTCAAATAGGAGACATCATTACCGTTTTCCCCGGTGATCAGATTCCTCTGGATGGGGAAATCATCAAAGGAAGCTCGCTCATCGATGAGGCAACCATCACAGGAGAACCTTTGCCAAGAAATAAAAGCGAAGGCGACGCGGTTTTTGCCGCCACGTTCAATGGCGATAGTTATCTGGAGATAAGAGTCACAAAAACCGCGAATGATACGACGCTCGCCAAGATCATCCATCTCACCTATGAATCATCCGAGAAGAAGGCGTCGAGCCAGAAGTTCATTGAAAAATTTGCGCGGTACTACACGCCCGCCATCATCGTGTTGGCAATTCTGGTCGTCGTCGTACCTGTCTTGGCCTACCACCAGCCGTTCCAACCGTGGCTTCTTCGGGCATTGAGCCTCCTCGTCATCGCATGTCCTTGTGCTCTCGTCATCTCTACGCCTGTCGCAGTCTTCTCGGCGATTGGCAATGCGACGAAGAAGGGAATCCTCGTGAAAGGCGGCCAATTCATGGAGGCCATGGGAAAAGTGAAGGCCATTGCATTCGACAAGACGCGGACGCTGACGAAGGGCGAACCGATCGTCTCCGATATCGTGGCCTTCAACGGATACAGCAAAGAAGAGGTGCTCGCATGCGCAGCGGGGATGGAAGCGTTCTCAAAACATCCTGTCGCCAAAAGCATCACCGACAAGGCGCAGGAACTGAAGCTCGATATGCATGCCTTTGAAAATTTCCAATCAGTCATGGGAAAGGGTGTGAAGGGAGACTGCCTGGTCTGTACGGACAAACACCATTGTCTTGGGAGCCGCACGTTCGTCGGAGAGGAACATGCAATGGCGCAGGAAGTCTTGCAGAAAGTCGATGAGTTCGAAGCACAGGGGAAAACTACGATCGTCATGAGCACAGAGGGGCAGATCAAGGGGGTGATCGGAGTCACCGATGCCCTGAGGCCGGAGAGTGCCGAAACGATTGCTACCCTTACAAAGGCAGACATCCATTCGGTGATTCTGACGGGTGATAATCTCGCATCGGCGCAGTATGTTGCAAAGACACTGGGTATTGATGATGTACGGGCGGGACTTCTTCCCGAAGCAAAAGTGGAGGCCATCCGCCAATTGGGAAAGCAATATGGAGATGTCGCCATGATCGGAGACGGCGTGAATGATGCGGCTGCGCTCGCAACAGCGACCGTCGGCATTGCGATGGGGGCGGTGGGTTCGGATATCGCGATGGAAAATGCGGATATCGCTTTGATGACATCCAATCTCAATCTCCTGCCTTTCCTTGTGAGACTTGGACAGAAATGCCAACAGAAGATCCGATTCAACGTCACGGCGGCCATCATCATCAAGCTTCTCTTCATCGGATTGGCATTGAGCGGACACAGCAATCTCGCACTCGCCATTTTCGCAGATGTAGGAGTGACGGTACTGGTGATTCTCAACAGCTTGCGACTCTACAGTTTCGCCTGATTATTTCGGCAAATCGATCTTTTTGTAGGGCCCCCACGATTGAGTCCATCCCTTCGTCTTCCAACGAAGGATGAAGTGCAGGGTTGTGCCAAGAGCCATCAGACACAGCAAAATCAAGATCGCCACTCGCCAGCCTTTCCACCACTCAAGTGCTGCAAGTGCAATGAAAATGACAATCCATTTGAGAATACGGAACCATCTCGGCTGTGCATGGAGAGCGACATGCTTTTCCCGTTCAATCCATTCTTTTGCTTTCATGACTTCATTGTATATCTCTTCTTTACTCCATGCGGTTGCTTCGTATAATTATCCGTTATGGATGTCTCTCATGAGAATATTCAGGAAATGAAAGATGTGCTCGAAAAAGAGCATGGAAGAGAATTCACATGGGAAGAGGCGACCGAAGCCGCATACAATATGCGTCAACTCGTTGAAGTGATGTATGACTTTATGATTGAAGATCAACGGAGAAAGAAGAAACTGGAAGAATCGCCCAAAGGTTTTCATCTTGATGGCATCGGATACACCTGTTTCATTTGTGGATATTCTGCTTCTCAGGAGGATTCCTGGTACGACAAGTACGGGATAAAATGCATGACATGCCAACGTGCAATTGACCGGAAGCAAATCCCCGCATTGCTCTCGAAGAATAAGGACAGCTGGTATTCCCGTTGGGAGATTGAAAGAGCGTTCAATGTCAAAGGCCCCACACTGACGAGCTGGATCAAGAAGGGAATTCTCAAAGCTCGAACTGTAATCAATGAAAACAAGAGAATTCACGCTCAACTTTTCTTGATCAAAGATAACAAAGACACTCTTCCTCCGAAGAAATTAGTTGAAAGCCACTCCGTAAAGGAAACAAAAGATGGCAAAGATTGGTATCGCATGGAGCCGTGGTATCGATTTGTTGATCCCCATGAACATCTTCGGGGATATAAAATCATGGATTACCTCCAAGTATCGATCAAATAATTTGAACAAGATTATTGGCTTCAAAGCAAGTCATAGGACTGTCTCATTTGTCTCATTTTCATTTGCTGACCCGCTTGCTACTTAGCCTCAAAATGACCCCTCTCGAATGTCTGAACTGGCCCCATAAAACCCATCGGGGTAAGGTCAGACCCGTCCGCTCAGCCAGTTCTGAAGGGAACCTACGACGGTTCCCTCCAGTACCACCCTCCCTGCAGCGGTATCGCTCCAGACAAGCGGAGCTTGTCTTCGCGATGGGTTTTCAGCCAACATGTGCATGCGACCGTGGTGCCCTAATGGATAATATTTTTTCAGTGGTCAGCTAAAATGCATACATGGCGGATTTGACTCCAATGGAAAAGGCGAAATTAAATAAACTTTTAGAAACTCACAGTGGCTATGTTTTGGATTTTAGCAACAGAACATTTACCGATTTTTTTGCAGAGCATTTAGGAATAGATATTTACGATCAGAAATATGCTGGATGGAGTGGCTCAAAAGGTTCACGGCTAAGAACATTCTTTGAGGTAGAATCCAACTACACTGTCGCTAAATTAATAAGTTCATTACTAGAATATTGGAAAAATGGAAAAATTATTAGCATGACAGAAATAACTTCTGCCGAGCAAAATTTATATGATGAATGCGCAAAGATTCCTGAAAGACTGAAAAGTGGAAAGTTTCTCAATAGTTCAAACGCTTTCCAGCCAAATACGGACATAAAAGACTTTTGGGTTTTGTCAGAATCAATTAGAGAAAGTATTGCAAAAAATCAACCAGAAGGAGCACTCGATAGGCTGCACACTTTTGTAACCAAATATGCTAAAACGCTTTGCGATAAGTATTTAATTAAGTATGACAAAAATGTCCCGCTGCATAGCCTCTTTGGCTCATACGTTAGATACCTTAGAGAAAATGGTTTGATTGAATCTAAAATGACCCTTGAAATTCTCAGTTCATCAATAAAGGTTTTACAAGAATTCAATACTGTCAGAAATGACCAAAGCCTGGCTCATGATAATCCAATGCTTAACTATCATGAAAGCATGCTTATATTAGGTAACATGTCTAATTTAATTGAGTTCATTGAATCCTTGGAAATACGAATCGGTGAAAATAAGAAAAAGAATATAGAGTCAGAAATAAATGTGGAGGATTTGCCATTTTGAGCCCAATCGTCTTGCCCTCTCATATCTAAATTCCAGTCTTCAAATTCTTTTCAGGGACTCAACAATAAAGTTCGCGACCGGCTCTCCCCAGCCACCACCCCCTCCTGTCACAACGACACCGGAATGCGTTTCATTCCGGTGTATGTTTCTGCGGCGCAATGCCGCGCTAGCCCACGGGCGATTCCTTGAGCATGCCGCGCAGCTGCCTAAGGCCGCGGAAGATCCGCACGGACACCGCGTTGGTGCTTTCGCCGGTGAGTGTGGCGATGTCAGCCGGCAGCAGCCCCTGCATAAAGCGACGATGGAGCACCGTGCGATAGGGGCGTTGCATCGTTTGCAGTTGTTCCAGCGGACGACGCGCATCGAGAGCGCTGACGGTCACATGCCACGGATCCACCGACGGTTCAAACCCGGCTTCGAGCAGGACATCGAGCGAGGTTTCCTTTTTTCTGCGCACATGGTCGACAAAGAGATTGTGTGCGATGCGATAGAGCAATGCGCGGACATTCGAAACCTGTTCGCCGCGTTCCAGGCACAGCCAGAAGCGCAGAAAGGTGTCCTGTACCAGATCCTCGCCGATGTCGCGGTCGTGGCTCTTCCAGGCACAGTAGCGCAGGATTGCCGCGTGATGCAGCTCGTAGAGAGCGGTGAAATCTCCCATCACCGGCATTAACGCCGGGGGGCACGAAAAGGATGCGGCGACGATCGCGCGCGTGGCAGTGCTCTTCCCGAAGGAAGAACGGTCGGTGAGCATGTGCGTTTGGGGGGAAAGCAAACACTACATCGCTTTTCCATTTTGAGCAATTTTTGTGTACAAAAGATGTCGCCGCCTCCGTGCGCTGAAGTTTAGTCAGAAAACACCATCAGCCGCACTTCAGCTTTTGCCTATCATCCTGTATGCCTGTGGCGTCCCTTTTTCGATTCCCTCCCTTTTCATGCAGTTCCCGTCCCTCAGTGTCAAAGCCCGCGCGGTTTCCCTCGGCGTCGCCGTGGTGGTGCTCCTTGGTGCCGGCTATCTCATCCACCGCGGCTGGCTGCCGGGCGGGTCGATGGATTTTGCACTGCGCCAAAAGGTCTCTGCCCAGAGTGTGCTGCACTTCAGCTTCCCGGAAGTGATGGATCAGACGAGTGTGCAGAAGGCGATCACTGCGAGCACCAAGGTGGACGGCGAATGGTCGTGGGACGGCAATGTGCTTCTTCTGCATCCCGCAGCGCCACTGAAGGCCGGTGCGACCTACAACTTCCTTGTGCCATCGAGCGCCATGAAGGACGACGGCACGCCGCTGGGTCGTGATCTGGAGTTTGTGTTTACGGTGGCGGGTCCCCCGGTGGTGGCTGCGCGCATCCCGGGAACGGGCGCGACCATGATCAAAGCCGATTCACGCATCACCCTCGTGTTCGACCGCCCCATGATCCCGCTGTCGCAGGTGCAGGGCGAGTTTGCCAAAGACACCGTGAACAAAGAGTGGCCGGTGACCATCACTCCGCCGATCGACGGCCGTTGGCGCTGGCTGAGCACTGTGGCGCGCGAGTTCATCCCTTCGGCTCCGCTCAAGCAGGGCACGTTGTATTCGATCGCGGTACCTGCGGGCATCCCCTCGGTGGCCGGCGACAAAACCGAAAAGGAATTCAGCTGGAGCTTTGAGACCGAGCGCCCCGTGCTGACAGGCACGACGCCCGAAGAGGGAAGCCGCACCTCGGGCCCCACCAGCACGGTGCAGCTGTCGTTCAACCGCGAGATGGATCCGCAGAGTGCGATGCAGCATCTCTCGCTGTTCGATACGACCGGGCAGCCTTCCCCCGTGCTCCAGAGCGGCGCATCGTTCAAGCCGACGGGCAAGAAGGTCTCCATCAAGTCGGTGGCCTATGCGCAGTTCAAGGATGAGGACGGCAAAACCGTGACCGACAAAACCTCTCTCGTGGTCACCCCGGCACAGGCGCTGTCGTTCAACGGATCGTATGCGTTGTTTGCCGAACCCGGCATCCGCGGATCGGTCGGCGACCTCGGGACACTCAGTGGCACGTTGTTGCACTTCCGCACGGTCGGCGATCTGTCGGTCTCGGCCGGGCAGTACCAGGCCGACCAGCAGATGGTGACCATGTCGTTTTCCAACCCGCTCAATGCCGATTCGTTGGCAAAGGGCATCACCATCACGCCCGCGCCGTTGAATGCCAAGGACTTCGGTTGGAGCACCTACAGCATGGGCGACACCGCCATGGTGCAGGGCAACCCGTCGCTGCTGCCCAGCACGGCCTACACCGTCACGGTGAATGCGGTGAAAGACGAATTCGGGCAGACATTGCCAAAGCCGTTTACCTTCAGCTTTACCACGCCGCAGGTGCGCCCCGAGGTCTCCATCGATTCCAAGGGCGAGTTTGGCATCTTCGAAAAGACCAAACCGCCGATCTTCTACCTCAGCTCGGTCAACGTGAGCGCGCTCAATGTGCAATTCGCCAAGCTCAACATCAATGAGTTCCTTGCGGCGCGCATGCAGAAGCACCAGACCTACGATGCGATCACACCCCTGCAGGGCAAAGAGAAGTATGCTGAGTGGTCGATCAAGCCCACAGCCAAGCACGACAAGTGGGGTGTCACGCCGCTCGATGTGCAGGCGAAATCCGGCGGAGAGCTTGCGTCGGGCATCTATGCCATGCAGGTGCGTGCGCCGGAATACATGATCCCAAGCAATCCGCCGGTGCCGGGAGTGGAGCAGCAGATCTTCGCGATCACCAACCTCGCCGTGACCATGAAGTACTCGGGCGACAACGCCCTGGTCTGGGTTACGGACATGCGCACAGGCGACCCGGTGAAGGGTGCGCGCATCACGTTCCACACGCTCGACGGCAAGACGCCGCGCACCGGCGTGACCGATGCACAGGGACTGTTCCAGACGGCGGTGCCGATCGAAGAGCTGAGCGTGAACACCTACGACTGGATCCCTGAGTTCTGGGTGACGGCCGAGACGGACACCGACATTGCCTTTGTGGGCAGCGATTGGAGCGGAGGCATTGAGCCGTACAATTTCGACCTCTCTCCCGATTTCCGCGGACGCTCGTCGGGCAAATATCGCGTCGATGCCTATGTCTATACCGAGCGCCCCATCTACAAGGCCGGCGACACCATGCACTTCAAGGGGCTTGTGCGTCTGCGCGATTGGCAGGGTGCCTACTCCATGCCGACCGACCGCCAGGCCGCGGTGCATATCCAGGATGCCGAAGGCAACGAGGTGTTCTCCAAAACGTTGCCCATCAGCCAGTTTGGCAGCTTCCAGGGCGACTTCCCGATCGATGCCAAGGCGTCACTGGGCGCCTACTACCTCAACGTCCAGCTCACACCCGATACGGAGATCGGCTACAACTACATCTCCACCACGTTCTCGGTACTCGCGTATCGCAAGCCCGAATACAAGGTGGCGATCGACACGGAGTCGGATGATTACTTCAACGGCGACACGGTAAAGGCCACCATCGACGGTTCGTACTACTTCGGCGCCCCGATGGGCGGAGCCAACGTGGTGTGGCGCGCGCAGACAACCGATTACTTCTTCAACAAGTACACCGATGGCTGGTACTCGTTCTCGCTCGAAGACAGTTGGTGCTGGTACGACTGCCAGCGCACATCCTCCGTTGTGACCGAGGGCAAGGGTACGCTCGATGCGGCGGGCAAACTGACCGTGCAGGTGCCGGCGAACATCGACGACAAATCGGTCAGCCAGGTGCTGACCATCGAGGCCGATGTGACCGATGCCAACAACCAGGTCGTGAGTAACCGCTCATCGGTCTATGTCCACAAGGCCGATGCCTACGTGGGCGTGCGCACGCTCGACTATGCCGTGCAGCCCGGCCAGGAAGCCGCGTTCGATGTGGTGACCGTGCAGCCCGACGGCAAGGCGATGGGAGGCAAGAGCGTGTCGTTGCAGCTGTATTCCCGCACCTGGAACTCCATCCGTAAGAAGAACGTGGACGGGGAGTACTACTACGACAACGAACCGCAGGACACCTTCATCCGTTCGACCTCCGTCACCACGAACGAGCAGGGCAAGGCGACGGCAAAGATCGCCATTCCTTCGGGCGGGGAATTCCGCGTCGTGGCGATGGTCACCGATGGCAAGGGTCGCCAGGCCAAGTCGGCCGCTAGCGTGTATGCCTGGTCGAGCACCTATGTGAACTGGCCGCGCACCAACAGCGACCGCATCGATGTGATCGCCGACAAGCCCGAGTACAAGCCCGGCGACACCGCCGTGCTGCTGGTGAAATCGCCCTACCAGGGCAAGGGCGTGAAGGCGCTGGTCACGGTGGAGCGTGAGAACGTGCTGCAGAAACAGGTGATCGACATCACGAGCAACGCGCAGCCCATCAAGATCCCCATCACGCAGGATCTGCTGCCCAACGTGTATGTGTCGGTGGCCATCCTCAAGCCGCGCGTTGGTGAGACTTTTGATGAGAACGGTATCGATACCGGTGTGCCTGCGTTCAAGATCGGCTATGCGAAGCTCAGCATCGACGTATCCAGCAAGGAGCTGCACCTCGCGGTGAAGACCGACAAGGATCGCTATGCACCGGGAGAGAAAGTGCATGTGACCATCACGTCGACCGATGCCGGCGGCAAGCCCGTCGCGGCCGAGGTGTCGCTGGGCACGGTGGACATGAGCCTCTTGGCCTTGAGCAGTTTTGAAACGCCGGATCTTACGCGCTTGTTCTATGCGGAGCGCGGCCTCGGTGTGAACACCGCCGAGCTGCTCACCTATCTGCTCGACCGCTACAAGCCGGGTTCCAAGGGCGGCGGAGGCGGCAGTGCCGAAAGCAAGGCACGCGGCAACTTCCTTGATACCGCGTATTGGAACCCCACGATCGTGACCGATGCGCAGGGCACGGCCACGCTGAGCTTCACATTGCCCGACAACCTGACCACCTGGCAGTTGCTCGCGGTGGGATCGACCAAGAGCCATCTCTTCGGTTCGCAGGCCATGACCATCCTCGAGACGAAGAAAGTGATTCTTCGTCCCGTGCGTCCGCGCTTTGCGGTGACGGGAGATCAGATTCAGCTGGGTGCCATCGTCCACAACTTCGAACCGACGGCAAAAACCTTCACGGTGTCCGTGACGGGGTCGGGCATGGTTGCCCTGCCCAAGCCGCAAACGATCACGGTGCAGAGCGGTCAGCAGACCAAAGTGCTGTTCCCGATCACGGCCGCCGCCACACGCTCCATGACACTCGACATGAAGGCCGCTGCGCAGGATGCCGTGGATGAAGTGATCGAAACCATCCCGGTCTATCCCTTTGCCACACCGCAATCCGTGGCGACCACGGGCATCACCGAAACGGTGGCGCTGGAAAAGGTGATCGCTCCCACGACCAAAGATGCCAAGGACGGCAGCCTGACGGTATCGGTGTCGCCCACCTTGGCGGCGTATCTGCCACAGGCGCTCGATTATCTCGTTACCTATCCCTACGGTTGTGCCGAGCAGACACTCTCGTCCTTCCTGCCATCGGTTGTGCTTTCGCGCCTTGATGCGCAGGGAGCAACCAAGCTCGTTGATGCCAAGCAGCTCGATACCACGGTCACTGCGGGGTTGCAGCGCATCTACACGTTCCAGCGCGGCGACGGCGGGTTCGGCTATTTCGAGGGCAGCAACCAAAGCTATGCGCCGCTCAGCGCCTATGTGCTCTACGGTCTCGTGCTTACGCGCCAGTCGGGCTATGCCGTCGACGAAGGCGTGATCAGCCGCACAGTCGCCTATCTCTCGGATGTGCTGCGCAACAGCACTGACCAGGTGCCCCTTACGCTGACCGACCGCGCCACGATCCTCTTCGCGCTCAGTGAGGCGGGGCAGACCAACGTCAGCCTGCTCGATAACCTGGCGACGAAGCGCGCCGATCTGCCGCTCTTTGCGCAGGCGCAGCTGGCCATGGCCTATGAGAAATCGGGCTCCGGCAAAGGCGGCCAGGTGCTCAAGGAAATCCTCAACCGCGCGCTGGTCGACAGCCGCGGCACGCACTTCGAGGAGGAGAACGGTTCGTACTGGGGCGTGTACATGAACACCACACAGCGAACGACGGCCATGGTGCTGCAGGCGATGGTGCGCATCGACCCCGACAATGCACTCATCCCCAACGTCACGCGGTATCTGTTGACCGCCCGCAAGGACGGCCACTGGGACACCACGCAGTCGACCGTCTACTCGTTGCTGGCATTCAGCGATTATCTCAAGCAGACAGGCGAGCTCTCGGCATCGTATGACGCGGGAGTCGATCTCAACGGCACGCGCCTGCTCAACTGGCATGTGGGCAAGGGTTCCGCCCTGCAGCACCAGGATGCGACCGTGCTGCTCGACGCCCTCAAGCGCGGTGCCGAGAATGAAGTGAAGATCGGCCTGAAGGGTACCGGCCGCATCTACTACGATCTCCTGCTGTCCTACCTGTTCACCGGCGACCGCATTGAACCCGCAGAAGAGGGCATCGGTGTGACACGCACGATCCGTGCGCTCGGCGGCAAGCAAAACCTGACCGATGAAACGCTGAAAGTCGGCGAGACCTATTCGGTCACCCTTACGGTCACCGTGCCCGAGGAGCGTCATGCGGTGGCCGTCGAAAGCCCCGTGCCTGCAGGCATGGAGATCGTCGATGTGTCGCTGCAAACATCGCAGCAGCAGCTGCTCACGCCGCTCGACGACAGCAGCCACTCCTGGGATCGCGAGTATTGGGAGAGGGGACTGTGGGCATTCAACCACACCGAAGTGCGTGACGACGGCTACTTCCTCTTCGCCGATACGTTGCCTGCCGGCGTGTACCAGTACACCTACCTCGCTCGCGCCACCACGCCGGGCACCTATCGACGCCGCCCCACGCGCGCGTTTGAGATGTACTTCCCCGAAGTGTTCGGCCAGACCGACGGCGCCCTTGTGACCGTCAAAGAGTAACCATGGCTCTGCGCAGCCCCGCTCACCGGGCGCATGCCGTACGGGCATTCCTCCGCACAAGCATCCGATCCCGTCCTCGCCTCTGGGCGCTGGGCGGGGTTGTGGTGATGGCGCTTCTCGCCCTGGTTGCGCCGTTCCCGCGCTCGCTGATGCAGCCGGGCAGCCAGACGGCAGTGCAGATCACCGACCGCGGCGGCAGGCCGCTGTATGAGGTGCGCGATGTGCAAAGCGGGTCGTATGCCTATCTGCCGCTTCAGGACATGCCCCGACCCATCATCGATGCGTTCCTGTCGGTCGAAGACCGTGATTTCTATCTGCACAACGGCTTCAGTCCGTTCGCCATCGTGCGTGCCGCATGGCAGAACATCACTGCCGGGTACGTCGTGTCCGGCGGCAGCACCATCACCCAACAGCTCGTGCGTCTGCGCATGCATCCGCAGACCCGCAGTGTCCCGTACAAGATGCTTGAGGCTTTGCTCGCCTGGAAGCTCGAGCTCTACCGCGGCAAAGATGAGATTCTGGAGTCCTACCTCAACAGTGCCTACTTCGGGCGCCAGGCCTATGGCGTGGCTGCCGCAGCGCGCACATTCTTCAACGTATCCCCGCAGGAGCTGTCGCTCGGTCAGTCCGCGTTGCTTGCCGGTTTGGTGCAATCGCCCGTGACGCTCGATCCGTTTGCACATCCCGATGCCGCGAAGGAACGCCAAAAGCGCGTCCTCCAGGCCATGCGCGACAACGGCGTGATTTCCGAGGAGGAGCATAGTGACGCGCTGCGTGAACCCCTGCAGTATGCACGCGGCACCGTGCCCATGCGTGCGCCGCACTTCGTCCAATGGCTGCGGCAGGTGCGTCCCGAGGCATTTGCCACCAGCGGCACGCTGGAGACCACCCTCGATCTGCCGCTGCAACAGGAGGCCGAGCGCATCGTGGAGCGCAAACTTGCGGAACTGAAGGATCAGCGGGTGACCTCTGCCGCGGTCGTGGTGCTCGATGCCCACACCGGCGACATCCGCGCGATGGTCGGTTCCGCGGATTACTTCGACAGCGAACACGACGGGGCGGTGAATGTGGCCATCTCTCCGCGCCAACCGGGTTCCGCGCTCAAGCCCTTCACCTATGCGCTCGCCCTGCAGAACGGCGACACCGCGGCCACCACCGTGGCCGATATCGAGACGCAGTTTTACACACAGGACGGCAATCCCTATGTGCCGCGCAATTACGACTATGGCTACCACGGTCTGGTGCGCTATCGCGAGGCGCTGGCCAACTCCTACAACATCGCCGCCGTGCGCGTGCTCGAAAAGGTGGGCGTTGCCGCACTCCAGCATTTCCTCACTGCGGCAGGCATCAGCACGCTCACGGAGTCGCCCGAGCACTACGGCTTGGCGCTGACGCTCGGCGATGCCGAGGTCACCCTGCTCGATCTGACAAGCGCCTATGGCATGTTCGCCCGCGGCGGTGAGGCACTGACACCGCGCGTTCTGCCGTCGGATCCGGTGATGCGTGGGCAGAAGCTGCTCTCCCCGCAAATTGCGTGGCTGATCAGCGACATCCTCAGCGATGCCGATGCGCGCCTGCCGGAGTTCGGCGAGAACACGCCGCTGTCCTTTTCGTTTCCTGTCGCTGCCAAAACCGGCACCACCCGCAACTCGCGCGACAACTGGACGGTGGGCTATACGCCTGATGTGGTGGTGGGTGTGTGGGTGGGCAATGCGGACAACACCCCCATGCGCGGCACATCGGGCATCACCGGTGCGGGGCCCATCTTCCATGATGTGATGCTTGCCGCGGCGGGAGCCAATCATCCTGCTTTTGCTCGGCCTGCTGGCCTTGTGTCTGCGGTGATCTGTCGGCTCTCCGGCAAGCTGCCCACGGCACTGTGCCCTCACACCATGGAGGAATGGTTTGTTGAGGGGACGCAGCCCACGGAACACGACGATATCTTCCGTGCGGTGCGCATCGACAGGCGCAACGGACTGCTGGCGACCGATGCGTGCCCCGTCGATGCGGTCGAGCAAAGGACGTTTGCGGTCTTCCCCAAGGAGTTGACCACCTGGGCGCGCGAAAACGGCTGGCAATCGCCGCCCGAACAGGCATCGCCGCTGTGCGGCGGGTCGGCAAATGGCGCCGTGCAAGGCGAGCGATGGTTTGCCATCACCGACCCGGAGCAGGGCGACAGCTTCCGGCTCGATCCCCTGATCCCCGACAGCGATGAACATGTGGTGTTCCGGGGGCAGGGTGCGGGCGTCGCGTCGGTGGATTGGTATGTCGACGGCGTGCGCGTGGGCACCGGCAACAGCCCCGCATTCCGTTTCGATTGGCAGCCGAGGGTGGGAACATTCACGGTGGAAGCCCGCGCGGAAGGCATTGCCGAGAAACGCCAGATCGAGGTGATCCGCTAGCCGCTTTTTTTGGCTTATCTACAAGCAAAACACATCCTTCCGCAAATGGGCATCGTCCTTTATGCTTTGCGGGATCACCGCTTCCTTTCGCCCCGCCGCCATGGATGCCCGCACCGCCGCACTGCGCTCGCAACTGCTCCACGATACGCTCGATCCGTTCACCATCCGCGTGAAGCGCCGTGCCACGGGCATGCTGCGCCACGACTATCTCGTGCCGGGCGGTCCGTATCCCGAGCAGTGGGACTGGGACGGGTTTTTCATCGGCATGGCGCTGTCCATGCTCATCCCGTCGGAAGCCATCTATCTGCGCAACTGGGCACACAACTGCATCGACCATGCCACGCCGGAGGGTTTCGTGCCGGGGTTGCTGACGCCCCATGGCGCCGACCCGCGACTGAACCTGATGAAACCGGTGCTTGCCCAGGGCTGTTTCTTTGCCAGTCGCTTCCTCGACGACTGGCGCTGGCTCACGGAAGGCGAGGCCTACGGCAAGTTGCGCCAGATCGTGCTGTACCGTGAGATGCACAGCGGACTGTTCAGCCAAGAGTTGGGGCTGCCTGCGTGGACCGACAGCATGGAATCGGGTGCCGACAACGCCATCTCGCTGCTGCCCGAGCCGCGCGGCTCCGTTGCCGCGGTCGATTGTTCGTGTTTCACCATGCGCGAGTACCAGGCCATGGCACAGATCGCCCGGATGACCGGCCACGAGGAGGACGCCGCGTTCTTCGCGCAAAAAGCCGAGGCCATGCAACAGGCGATCCTCACCCATTTGTGGTGCGAGGAGGACGGCACCTTCTACAACATGCGTTTTGCCGACAAGTCCCTCATCCGTGTCGTCGATTACGGCGTCATCCATCCCTTCCTCGCCAAGATCGCGTCACCCGAGCAGGCGCAGCGGTTCTTCTCCTCCTACCTGCTCAACACCGAGAAGCTCCGCTCTCCCTTCGGCGTGCGCACGCTGAGCATCGATCATGAGAGCTACAACAATGCCAACATCATCAAGCCCTACAGCAACTGGCAGGGTCCCGTGTGGCCGTTGGTCAACACCCTGACGGTCTATGCGCTGCTCAACTACGGCTACACCGACGATGCCCGAGCCATCGCCGAGGAAACCGCGGATCTCTGCGTACGCGACATCCAGAAAACCGGTGGCATGCATGAGAACTACGATGCCGACTCCGGCGAACCTCTTGCCGCACCGAATTTTGTCAGCTGGAACCTGCTGCTGCTCTCGACACTGCCAAACATCGACCGCGGCGAAAACCCCTTCCTGCTGCAGTAGCGATTACTTGCCCGAGTAGACAATGCCCAGTTTCTGCAGCTGCGGAATGCTGCCGAGCAGGCGGCTTGCGCGCAGGGGCTTGGGGACGGGTGCTTGCACTTCTTTGGTATTGTGGATGTAGGCCGTTTCGCGGATGAAGGAGATCTTTGAGTTGATATCGTAAATGTCCTCTTCCGTCAGATCGGCGAGCTGGCGCACGCGGCTTAAGACCATGATCATCATGCGCTGGATGTCGGCGTACATCGGCGTCTCCTTGTTCCAGTCGTTTTGGCCGTCGAGGCGCGGCTCCGGCATCGATACCTGCTTCCAGCGCAGCTGCATTTCGGCGCGGCGCATGTTGATGAACATCTCGATGGGGTAGCCGGAGGGATACACGATGTCTTGCTCGGCGAAGCCCTTGCGGAAGCCATATTCGCCCGTCAGCGGCCAGATGTCTTTGCACAGGTCGCGCTTGTACTCGCGGCCGTGCGCACCGAAGGCATCGAGCGAGTTGTTGAATACGACAAACGGTTCGTTGTTACGACCCACCTTTGCGGCTTTGAAATACTCGATGCTGGGGTCTTGCTGCAGCGCGTAGTAGGAGAAATAGGACAGGGGATCCCATTTGTTGAGCCCGGTGCCGATGTTTCCGATGTCCGTATCGGTCTGGATGATATGCGTATGGTCGGGGTAGGCACTGTCGCCTTTCAGGTGCTTGTCGAGGTAGCCGGCGAACATGGTGAGTCCCTTGCCGCGCACTTCACGGATGTCGTTGATGTGCAACAGTCCCTTCAGGCGGTCGATGTTGACCGCATCGTTCAGCACTTTCCACTGATCCAGTGCTTTCACGCCGCGCTGGGCAAGAATCTCTCCGCTCTTGTCCCCGTTGTCGGAGCAGTTCACGGCGATCACCCGCTCCGGCGGGATCTGGTGCTGGTCGAGCACATAATCCAGTGTGGTGCCGATGGTTTCCTGCTGGTTGTAGACGGGGAGGAACACCAGCACGCGCTCCAGGTTTTTGCGCACGGTGTCCTGGATGGAATGGCCGACATCGGGCGTCGGCCAGTTCATCGTATTGTTCAGCGAATACCCGTTGGGGTTCAGGAGCGAGTCTTTTGCATCCTGTGCCGCCTGCGTGATATCGACGCCATCATTCACCCCGAGTGCGCTTTCGCCGGTGGATCGTGCGAATTCGGTCATAGAGGGAGGAGGGAAAAGGTACTCCTGGCGACACCAAGAAAAAAGCAAAAACGCCGGCAGATTTTTTGCCCCAAAAACCCGTGCCAATGGCCGATTGTCTAGGTTTTCGACTGCCCCCTTTCCTTAACCTTGCCTTCATCTCGTGCTGTCACGATGTGTGTATGGCTGATAGGCTGTTTTCCATGCAAACCACCACACCTTCCGTTGTGCTCAGCAGGCTTGGCGTCGCGTTCTGTTTCCTTGGGTTCGGCATCTGGGAAATCCTGTCGCCGTCTCTCTGGACGACCTATCTTCCCGAGATGCTCAAAGACATGCAGCCGCTGCTGCTCATCAAGATGCACGGCATCGTCCTCACCGTCGTCGGGTTGGGCGTGTTGTCGGGCTATGCACGGTCGTGGTTCACGGCGCTTGCCACATTGCTCATGCTCGATGTCTGCATCGAGATTTTCCTGCAGGAGGGGTTCACCGATGTGTTTATCCGTGACGGCGCATTGCTGCTGTTCACCGCCGCGCTCTTCATCGACGCCGTGCAGTCAAAACGTTCCTGATTCTTCCGTTCATGTCTTTCGAACCCTATCGCTTCTCGTATGCGTCCATGGGGACACAGTGGAACATCACCCTGTGGGATACCGATCCTGCGATGGGTGAGCGACTGCGGCAGCGGATCATCGCGCAGTCGCAGGAGTTTGACCGCACCTATTCACGGTTCATCAAAACGTCGCTCATCTGGTCGCTGACCACGCAGCTGGGCGTGGTGGGTGTTCCCGCTGATCTTGTACAGATGTTGAGGCTGTACGCGCGGCTCTACGATGCTTCGGGCGGCAAGTGCAATCCTCTCGTGGGTTTTGCGCTCAGCGATCTGGGCTATGACGCCGATTACACACTCACTCCCAAAGAGGTGATCCGTCCCGTTCCCGAGTTCCACAATGCGCTGCGCATCGTGGACGATACCCACATCGACCTTTCGCAGTCCGTGCTCATCGATCTCGGCGCGCTGGGCAAAGGCTATTTTGTCGATACCATCGCCGCCATCCTGCAAGCCGAGGGTGTGGTGCGGTTTTTGGTCGATGGCAGCGGCGATGTGTTCTACCGCGGCAACGGCCAGCCCATCCGCTGCGGGTTGGAGCACCCGGGCGATCCCACCAAGGCGATCGGGGTGGTCACCATGACCGACGGCGCACTGTGTGCCTCTGCCAGCAATCGTCGGCGATGGGACAAGTATCACCACACCATCGATCCGTTTTCCTTGTCCTCGCCCGAGCAGCTGCTGGCCACGTGGGTCATGGCCGATACCGCGGCATTGGCCGACGGCCTGTGCACCTGTCTGTTTTTGTGTGAGCCCGCAACGCTTGTCGAGGAGTTTCGATTCGAGTACTGCACGCTGAACCCCGACTACCATGCCGTGCGGTCGCCGGGGTTTACTGCGGAATTGTTCTGAAGGTTAGGCTTTGGCCTGTGCGGTGATCTTCTGCACGGCGTCCATGAATCCTTTGGGCGTGAGTGACGAACCGTTCACCACATCCAGCGAGAGGCTGTCGATCGATTTGCCCACCACCATCTGCTTGTAGCCTGCGCCGAACTGTTCCTGGAACTGTTTGCTGCGACCAAAGCCGGCGTTACCCTTGTAGGTGGCATCGGTCACCACGCCGTCCTTCAGCGTCAGTGACACTTCCACGCTTTCCTGTCCGCCGGGGGACGAGTAGGTGCCCGTGGCCGAGAAGGTGCCGTCGGCGTAGGTCTTGCCCGGTGCCATGGCGTCCTGGGAGGACGGCATTCCGGAATCCATGGATGGCGGAGGCGTGGGCAGATCGCCCACGGAAGACGCTGCGCCGTCAGTCATTGCGGACGATGAGCTGCTCGTCATGGCACCCGTGTCATCGGATGTGCTCGAACAGGCAGCCAGCAACACGGTAAGGGTTGCGAGTGAAAGCATGGTCATGAACCGGTCATTGCCGTGTGTCGTATGTTTCATAAGGAAGAAGATGGGCGAATGCCCGAAATACAAAGACGGGGAAGACACTACCATACGACGGTGATATTAAGAGTGCCTTAAGAAGGCGATCATTTTCTGTTACGCTTCCGACATGCTGCGTCGCGCCTGTGTGGCCATCGGCTTGCTTCTCCTGTGCGGATGTTCCACGAAACAGACGTCGCAACCGGTGGGAGATGGCGAAATGACTGGCAATTTCTACGGCGAAGTTCCTGCACAGCTGTTTGTGGATCCTGCCGCGGTGCAGCGCCAATCCGGAGAGTTCCTCGGCAAGCTCAAGGCATTGGGTCCGGGAAGTATCGGCAAGCGTTCGTTGTACGAGGAGTATGTGCCCGTCATCGGCGCCAATGGGGTGCTCGACGGCATCACCAAGCTGTGGCCGACCTGCCACAGCGAAGCGCACGATCTCGGCAAGGTGATCTATGCCAGCACCCAGGATGTGGATCTTTCCCTGCGCATCTGTCATGACGGCTGCTACAGCGGCTGCATGCACGGAGTGATGATGGAGGCCTATGCCGGAGCGCGCGATAAGACCGACCCCGAAGGTCATGTGAACCCCGAGGTGGTGCGTATGATGATGCAGGACATGTGCAGCAAAAAATCCATGAAGGAATCCTACTCGCCGGGGGACTGCGCCCATGCGACGGGGCATGCACTGATGGTTCTTGCCGAATACGACATCGACACGGCGATTGGGTGGTGTGATCAGTTCGACGAGGATCACATGCGCTACTACTGCGCCACGGGCGCCTATATGGAGTATGTGACCGAAAAGGATCGAGCCGATGTGGAAGCCAAAAAACCGATTCTCTATCCTTGCGAAAGCCACAAGTATCCCGCTGCCTGTGCACGCTACAAAATGGTGCATGTCATTCCCCGTCTCATGCGTTCCAAGGCTGATGTCACCAAGATGGCCATGGGCTGCCAACACCTGAAAGACCCGTATCGCATCGGCTGTTTTCACGGCATCGGCAACGGCTTCATGCCGGCAATCGCCAAACAGCAACTGACCATTGCCGAGGTGTGCGGTATGGGCAACGAGGATGAGGCGGCTGCCTGTATCGATGGGGCAATGGAGCGGATGGCCAAATACAGCCCGGATGCGGCGACTGCGGTATGCAAAAGTGTGGAAGAGCGCTCACAGCGGAGGCTTTGCAATGAAGCGCGCGAACGCGGCATGTATAACATGGAAAAGGATCTGTCGCCCTATCTTCACTAGGCGTCAATCGTCGGCGGAGCCCCCCTCAGGCGAAAGCACCTGCGGATTGTCCGGCAATGCGTGCTGGAGCTGCAGGATCCACGGCGCATGACCAAAGAATGTGCGCTCCGTGTGCGCAAGATCCGTCGTGGGATTGATCAGACGTTCCATCGGCCGGCCGTTGAGCGACACAAAGGCATCCACAAAGACCGCAATGTTCTCCGGATGCCCCTTGGCGAAGCGATCGCGCAGCACATGGGCAAACTGCAGCATCAGATCTGGATCCGTGGCGATTTCGGGCTTCTGGGATTCCTTCAAAAACGGGCGAGGATCGACCGTCGTCGTAACGCCAGTTGTGCGGTCGAGGACACGGAATGACACATGGCCGCGCCGATCCGACAGCTTCATATGCCACGAAAAGAGTCCTCCTTCCGATGTCCACTGCACGTTGCCGCTATAGAGCAAATGACGGAGAGGAAACAGCACCTGAAACGCGACATAACAACACAACAGTGCCATGCCGGTCGTACCGATACGTGGGGCATCGATTTCCCGCAGTCGCTCAACACGCTGCTCGGCAAGCATGGCGGCCGTAGCGGTGGGAAGAGTGAGGCGATCCCAGACGCGTCTGATCCAATCGGGTTCAAAGAAGAGGGGAATGGAACCTAGCATCAGCCATGGGAACACGCCGATATGAAACAGCTGCATGTTCGTCGTATTGAAGATGAGCAGTCCCAGAACCCCAAGCCATCTGGTGCGTCGCCAGACGGTCAGGGGGACAACAAGCAGATCAAACAACATGCCGGCATTGCTCATGAACAGCGCCATCCACATCTCCTTCACATAGGGTCCAAAGATCGGCAAATCCCCATGATCGACGATCCAAAAGCGCATGGGGTAGCCCTGCATCCAATCGGGTGTCAGCAGCTTGGCCACACCTCCGTAGAAGTAGGCCACACCGACCTGAAAGGCGAGCAATGCCTGTGCCCATTGCCCCACAAAAGATGACCGCGATGACGCCGTCGGAAGAAAAAATTGTACAATTTTTGAGTGCAGATTTTTTCCCTTTAATAAGGACTCCGCAAGTATACGATCTATTGAAAATACCGTATGCGAAGGGATGAAAATGAGCAGGAAAGACAGCAGCGAGATGAGGTAGAAATGGTTGAGGTATTGGGTTGCCTCAAACAGGAATACATAACTGAAAAACAACGCAAAAACCGCTGCGGCCAACCGGTACAACAGTCCGAGTGCGATGCAGATGGCCGACGCGACGAGTGCGACCTGCACCATCATTACCGGCAAGGCAGGCAGCGTGTGGATCCAGGCGAATCCCGGAAAGGAAAAATGCAATGAGCCTCCGAGATAGGAGCTCTCAAACCATCCGCGCTGCCAATATCTCCACACTTCCACAGTCATCGCCACGCCAAACACCACGCGGAACAAGGCAATGCCTGCGGCATCGATGGGGGAGGAAAGCCAACGATGGAGTCGGCGGGTTATGCGCGATGCCATTGCCGCAATCGTAGCACTTTTTTTCTGAATAATTTTTGTATGTGTACAACACAAAACTTTTCCACAGATGTTATCACTGAAGGTTAAGGCGTCAACGACACTATTTTTGTACTGCAAGCCAAACACCTTATTCTTTCCTCCATCTCTTAATCCGTTCTTCATCCCCCTTTCCCCTTCCGCCATGGACACGATCCAGCGTTCGTATCGCTTACCTCTTTCCCTTGCTGGTGCCGCGGTGCTGATCGGTGCGGCCTGGCTGTTGCACAGTGCGGGATTTCTGACGCATGTGACCAGCTCGGCCATTCCGTCGCTCGATGCGAAGACCATGCGAAACATGCAGATCCCCTTTGTGCAGCAAAAGGATGGCTCTTTCTTGGCTAGCACCTTTGCTGGATCGGCCGTTGCAACGGCGGAGGGTGTGCACTATCGACTCGCAACATCAAACGGGAAGGTGGAGGAATCCTTTGTGCGAGCCAGTGCAGCGTTGCCGACGGGGGCGCTTGCGGCGGCTGCAACGGTGAACGTGTACAAGGGCAATGATCCGTCCAAGTGGCAGGAGCATTTGCCCTCGTACGGACAGGTGCACTATGCGGCTCCCTGGTCGGGCATCGCGCTCGATCTCGTCGCCCATGGCAACACGGTGGAAAAGGTCTTCACCCTTGCGCCGCAGGCCGATGTGTCGCTGATCCGTTTTGCCGTTGCCGGTGCGACTGCGCTCGCTGTGGGGGCTGATGGCACACTGCAACTGACCACATCCAAAGGAAATGTCTCGTTTACCGCGCCGGTTGCCTATCAGGAGATCGACGGTGCGCGCTCATCCGTGGAGGTGGCCTATGACGTAAAGGGCATGGAGTATGGTTTCACACTTGGCGCCTATGACCGTTCGTTGCCGCTGGTGATCGATCCGACGTTTGCCTCGACATATTTCGGAGGAAACGATTACGAGGACGGCGAAGGTGACAGCGGGAAAATGTCGATTGCCTTCGACAGCGACGGCAATGTGATCGTTGCGGGGTACACGCAGTCCGACGATCTCCCCGTGACCGATGCATCCACGTTGGACGGTGATTATTCCCAGGATATTTTTGTTGCCAAGTTCAATCCCGATCTGTCCGAGTTGCAGGCTGCGACCTATATCGGTGGCACATACATGGAATCAAACGCGGGACTCTTTGTGAGCAATGACGACACGGTGTTCATGGCCGGCTACACCAGTTCCCCGGACTTCCCGATCAGTGGTGATTCGCTGTACTCCTATGGCGGGAACAACGACGCATTCCTCCTGACGCTGGACGGAGATCTTGCGCTCATTACGGGCACGTACTACGGAGGAGACAGCACAGATTATGCGCAATCCATGGTCGCCCGCGATATTGCCGGATACACCACGGTGTTCATCGGCGGAACGACCGCTTCCCTTGGCGAAGTTGGGGAGAACTTGCCTTTGCCCATTCCCGATGAATCCGCCTATGCGATCACATCGAGCGGAGTGGACGGCGAGCAATGGGACGGATTTGTGGCGCTGTTTACCTATGATGACGAGACACAGGAGTTCGTGAACGACGCCGCGACGTATCTCGATCTGCCCGGCTCCGAAACGGATGTGAAGGACATGAAATATTCCTGGGGCTCAGACACGCTGTACATCGCTGGCACTACGTACAATTGCACCCTGCCAGGCGAGGACAACTGCCCCGACGGAGGTGCTGAGGCCTTTGTTGCGCAGCTGCCATCCGATCTGAGCGATCTGTCGGGCATGTATGTGGGTGGAGATGAAGGCAATGATTACGGCACGGGTCTGGCCATGGCGGATGACGGCGAAGGGACGGCGACTGTCATTTATCTTGCGGGCGACACCACGTCCGACAACCTGCCTGTGACCGATGAAACAGAGCTGGATACCGATTCTCAGCACGATATTTTTGTGGCGAAGCTCCCGACCGATCTTTCCATGATCGATGCGGCGACCTATATCGGGGGATACGGTGACGAAAGCAAGGCGCGCATCACGCTTGATGGCAGCGGTGCGCTGTACCTGGGCGGCCTTACAGGCTATGCGCTGTCTTTTATCGACGATGACGCCTTTGACGCGAACCGCTACCAATACGAGGCATTTTTGGCAAAGCTCGATACGGATCTGGTTGTCCAGAACGGCTCGTATCTCGGCGGCAGCAGCTCCGACTACTTTTCGGATCTTGCATTCAATGCGGACAATGAGCTGTATGTCGTCGGGACGACATATTCTTCCAACTTCCCGCTTGGGCCCGATGCGTTCCAGGCTGCGCATGGCCAGGACGACGGCTCGGCCGACGCCTTTGTGTCGATGCTTCCCTCCGCGCTTACCGCGGTGTGTGGCGACGGATATGTGTCGTTCAAGGACAACGGCGAAGACGGGTATGTCAGCGGCGAGGAATGCGATGACGGCAACGTGATCGATGCGGATGGCTGCGACAGCGAATGTATGCTGGAAGATGTGACCATCGGCACTTGTGCCCAGGAGTCGACATTGATCACGGCGGGTGCGGATGTTGTGGCGAGCTACGACGGCGCTTGCTATGCGAGCTTCGGAGGCGAGTATGCGAAAAGCTGGTCGGATGCAGAGACATCCTGCGAGTCGTTGGGAGGGAAACTCGTATCCATCAATTCACTGCTGGAAGCAACGGCATTGAACACCATCGATGTCAACGGGTGGATCGGCGGTACCGACGCGGGCGAAGAAGGCATCTTCGTGTGGAGCGACGAGACCACCTTCTGGTCTGCCGATCCGCAAGAGAATCATTATGAATATCCAGGTCGCATCGACGGCGTGTACTACAACTGGGGTGTGGCCGAGCCGAACAACTACACAAACGAAGAGGAAGCCCCTCTTGGAGAAGACTGTGTGGAGCGCCTGGAAAGCGGCAAATGGAATGATCTGAACTGTGCCAATGTGAGGAGCTATATCTGTGAAATCCCCGATGCGGTGTCTTCCAGCTCTTCCTCGTCGCAGGAGGCGCAGCCCGAGCAGCAAAGCGGCGGAGGCCGCGGAGGTCGCGGCGGCGGAACCAGCGGCAAGGCCGCACCGCTGCGCGGCACCGTGCAGAACAACGGTTGGTACACAGCACCCACACATCCCGCAGCAACGGAAGGCGCAGGATCGTCGGGCGGCAGCTCGGCTGGCCGACGCGAGCATCTGCAGGTTGTCGGGGAACACGGCGAACAGACATTCAAGGATGTGTATACCGACGACTGGTTCAGCGACTATGTGAAAAAATTGGTCGAACGGAAAATTTTTGAAGGATACAAGACACCGCAGGGCATTCCTCGCGGGTTATACGGTCCCGCTGATCCCATCACGATGGGGCAGTTGGCCAAGGTGGCCGCGTTGCTCGGCAATCATTAGGTGGAGGGAGGCGTCACCGGTGAACAGTGGGCACTTCCTTATATGGATGCCGCAAAAGTGATGAAGCTGTCCCAGTTCCTGGGCGATCTCGATGCCGGCAGCAAGGCCACCCGTGCGCAGGTGCTCAAGACGATCATGGAGGCGTTGGGCATTCCCGAAACGGAAACCGGCACTTCCTACTCCGATGTCTCTGCAGATTCGCCCTTTGCCAAGGCCATCGCCACGGCAACCAAGCTCGGCATTGTGAGCGGTGACAGCGGCAAAACCACGTTCCGTCCCAATGCGCCCGTCAATCGCGCCGAGGTGGCAAAAATGATCATGGAGGCCTTCCAGCACATCCCTGCTTCGACGCACTGATCGTCGGACTTCTTTCTTTTTCTTCCTTTTATGGATACGCAGACACGACGCTCATACCTCATTCCCGCTCTGCTGCTTGCGGCAGTCGTCGGTGGAATGTGGTATCTCGCTGGTTCCGACTCTCGCGCTTCACGCTCCTCGCGCCAACCCACTGCTCCAACGGGTGAGCAGTTGGCCGTCATGCAGGTGCCGTTTGTCGCAGACGGCGCATCGTTCCAGGCTCGCACGTTTGCCGGATCGGTGGCCGCTACGAAGGGTTCGATCGCCTACCACGTCCGTGCCGGCGTCGAGATTGCGGAGACATTGCCGGCCGTAGTACCCGTTGCAGGGGAGCCGTCGCCGACCAAGGTGAATGTCTACAAGAGCTCCGCAAAGCCCGTCAAAAAGGAGAATGCCGCGACCTACAAAACCGTCGAGTATCCGCAGCCGTGGAAGGGCGTTGACCTCTCGTTGATTGCCCACGGCAACACCGTGGAAAAAATCTTTACGGTGGCGCCTGGTGCCGATCCTTCCGCGATCCGTTTGAATGTTTTGCACGTGACGGCACTGACCGTTCTTGACAGCGGCGAGCTGTCCCTGAAGGCGGAAAGCGGAGCCGTGACGCTGAGCAAGCCTGTTGCGTACCAAATGAAAAACGGCAAAAAGTTGCCTGTCGATGTGTCGTATGCGGTGTCTGGCCTGTCCTATGGCTTCGCGCTCGGGGCATTTGATCGGGCTCTTCCGCTCGTGATCGATCCCGTGCTTTCGGGCAGTTATTTCGGCGGAACCAATTATGAAGCCGGTGAAGACGACAGTCGCACAAGCATTGCGTACTACGACGACGGAGAGCAATCCCACATCCTCGTGTCGGGCAGCACGTATTCCGATGATCTCGATGTCACCAACGAATCGGTGCATGGGAACGACGACGGCAACAGCGACGTGTTCGTCGCCAAGTTCAGCGAGGATCTTTCGGAGCTGGAAGCGGCGACCTATTTCGGCGGCAACCGTGCGGATATCGCCAGGGATATTGCAGTGGATGGTCAAAGCGGGTTGGTCTTTGTGGTGGGATCCACGGCCAGTGATGCATTGCCGTTTGTGGATTCCTTGTTTGGCAAAGGGGGGAGCTTCGGGGACAGCGACGGATTCATCGGTGTGTTTGATACGAATCTCACCCTCTCCAACGGCACATATTTCGGCGGGAATGCCTTGGATATGATTAATGCCATCGCAGTTCGTCATGTCGATGCGACAACCACATCCGTTGTGGTGGGTGGGAGAACCTATTCCGGAGGGGAGGACGGGGAAGGCAATGTGATCTTGCCGGCGGTGGACGGTGAATCGTATATGCCGACGACCATCGACGACCAGGAGGACGGATTCCTCGCACGTTTTACCGTCGACACGTCCTCGGAGGTTGCCGCGCTCGGCGCTGCCCATGCCACGTATCTCAACTCCATATCGTCGGAAATCACCGATGTTGCATTGGCGCCCGATCTCGATGTCTACGCGACGGGTTGGACGGATGTCGAAGAGCTGGCCAATATCAGCGATGCCACCTACTCGGGTCAGCTTGAGGCGTTCGTCATCACGCTGCCGAATTACCTGTCATCGATTACCACGACCGCGTATATCGGTGGAGCCGGTGATGATTGGGGGTATGCGTTGTCCCTTCTGGAAAACAACGACGAGTCGATCGCCGGTGTGTATGTCGTGGGAGACACACGATCCGACAACCTCGATGAGGCGAACAACGAGCTCGATGAAGATTCGCAGTACGACGCATTTATCGCAAAGCTTCCCGCAGATCTGAGTGCGGTCGATGTCTCGACCTATCTGGGCAGTGCGGGCGAGGAGTTTGGGCGGTCCGTTGCCACAAGCGGAGAGCCGGGGAGTTATGTCTACATCGGCGGCCGCACGGACTATCCGAACGGGTTCCCGTTGCAGAGCGATTCGATTCAGGGCACCAGAGGCGGTTCCCATGATGGTTTTGTGGGCAAGTTTGATGAGAATCTGAACCTACTCAAAACCACGCTCTATGGGGGCAATTCGTTTGATGATCTGACGTCCATCGTCTGGGACACCAATAACGACACCCTGTATGCCGCCGGATCCACTTTTTCGACCAATCTCGATCAAAATGATGAAAGCGGCTACCAGACAAGTAACAATGGGAATTCAGATTCTTTCGTTGTCGCTCTTTCCGATGATTTGACGGGGGGAAATTGCGGCGATGAACGTGTGAGCGGAGGCGAGGAATGCGATGACGGCAATGTGATCAGTGAGGACGGTTGTTCCGCGTTATGCGAAACGGAAGCGGGATGGTTCTGTTCGGGGACGGGCAGCAGCCTGTGTTATCAATCCTGCAACGCCAGCCTGAATGAATGGGGGGCGATAGCCACTGCCCAGGGGGGCACTCGATGCTATGGATACTTTGACGCAGGAGGCGGTGTGAACTGGGATCAGGCACAGGACTCTTCCTGCGGATTCGTCGCCGAAGGTGCACATCTCGCCGTGATCAAGAATGCGATGCAGAACGATGCGGTGAATTCTTTGGTGATCAATCGTACCAACGCATGGATCGGCGGTCGTGATGCCACGACGGAAGGCACATTTGAGTGGGTGGCGGAAGAAGGCACGTTCTGGTTTGACGGCAGTGTGCCGGAAGGTGCATATGCAAACTGGCTCTCCGATCAGCCTGATGTGGGCGGCGAGGCGGACACGGAAGATTGCGTGGAAATGTCCACCGTCGGCCAATGGAACGACGTTGATTGCAACACCACCCGGGCATTCATTTGTGAAGTGCCGGCCGAGACGGAAGCCTGCGCACCCGTTGCGTACTGGAAATTCGATGAAGGGGAAGGAACGACGATTGTGGATACCGTCGGCGACGGCGACGGTATGCTTTATAGCGGTGAAGGCAGCGGACCTCCCGAGTACCTCACGTCCATGGATGGCGCGGGGCCGGATCTGCAATTTTCCAATACGTCCTGGCTGTGGTTCGGATTCGATGCGGATTTGTATGCAACGATCGATACCACCATCACCGCCCCGTACACCATCTCCATGTGGATCTACACCGAGGGTTCGTCGAACGAGTACGGCTCCCTGATCACGGAAGACAATGGCGTGGGTCTGTATTACATGGGTACGGGCTCGGGCAACGATGATGAGCTGAATCTGTTCTTTGATGAAAGCAACCACATCGTGAGCAGCTTTATGTCCACGGCTGCCTGGCACCACATCGCTCTTGTGTCGAGTGAAGACGGAAATGTCACCACCTATGTCGATGGTGTCGAACAGTTGAGCGCCAGCCTGCCCGATGTTTCAACGCTGCATCTCAATCGTATCGGAGGCGACAGCGGCGGCGATAATTTTGAGGGTCTGATCGACGATGTACGCCTGTACGACACGGCCATGACGGCAACCCAGATCCGCCAACTTTCCGTGGGCTTCTCCGAGCCGACGGGGTGTGCGGTTGTTGCAGAGTGCGGCAACGGAGCCATCGAGGGCGATGAGGATTGCGACGACGGCGACACGGACGACGGCGACGGTTGCAGCGCAACGTGCACGCGCGAGACGGGATACCGATGCACGGGTGAGCCGAGCATGTGTGAAACGGTGTGCAGCGACGACCTTGCCGATGCAGATGCCGTGTATCAGGAAGACGGGTTGTGTCTTGGCTACTATGATGTCACTGCATCGTGGGAATCAGCCTCGTCTGCCTGTGCCGCAAAAACGGGCGGCCGTCTTGTGGCAACAGACAGCGAAGGGAAAAACGCTGCCGTCCTTTCCATCATCAATGACAATTACAGCTGGCTTGGGGGAACCGACACCGACACAGAAGGGACATTTATTTGGACAACGGATGAGACATTCTGGATCGGCACTCCTCAGCATCCTGAACCGGAGGAGGGCATCTATGAAGCGGACGGAGAGATCGATGGAGTGTATACGAATTGGCAAAGCAGTGAGCCGAACAACTACGATGACGATGAAAACTGCGTTTCGATGAGCGGGGAGGACGGAACATGGAATGATGTGAGCTGTTCATCGAGTTACAGATATGTCTGTGAGATTGCCGCCGAAGAAGGCTCTTCGTCATCCAGCAGTTCCTCAAGCGCATCCACACAACCTGAACAGGATGGCGGCAACGGCGGAGGACGTGGAGGAAGAGGCGGTGGCGGGGGAGGAAAGGCAGCACCGCTCCGCGGTACCGTGCAGAACGGAGCTGAGGCATCGGGACAGGGAAGCGATTCCCATGGCGCTGCAGGTGACACCGGCGCCGACAAGGGGCGTCGCGAACATGTGAAGGTTGATGCCGACGGCAAGACCCAGGTGTTCCGCGATGTCTGGACCGATGACTGGTTTGGCGCTTATGTGAAGAAGGTTGCCGAAAAGCAGATCTTCAACGGCTACAAGGACAAGAGCGGCAACCCCCTCAACAAATATGGTCCGAGCGATCCCATCACCCTCGGGCAGCTGGCCAAGGTGGCCATGACGCTCAAGGAGGTCGATGTCCCCGGCAACACCACCGGCGACCAGTGGGCGCTGCCCTATCTCGATGCCGCAAAAGCCGCACAGTTGACGGCCTTCATCGACAGGTTGGATGCCAACGCACAGGCATCCCGAGGTGCCGTGATCCAGACGATTCTGGAGGCGCTCGGGATTCCGCTGACGGAGCTTTCGTCATCGTTCGATGATGTGCGCGTCAACTCGCCCTATGCCAAGGCCATCGCGACCGCCGAAAAACTGGGCATCATTTCCGGTGATGCTGGCACACATTCCTTCCGCCCAAATGCCCCCATCAACCGTGCCGAAGTGGCAAAGATGATTGTCGAAGCGTTCAAGCATGTGACTCCGTAATCCTCCTTGCCTTCTCCATCTTGCTTCCAAAGGCTTCTCACGATTCTGCTGCTCGCGGGAGCCGCCGTGAGCGCCGGGATTTTGGAGGTTCCGCAGGCATCAGCCACGATATACGTCGAAGATTGTGGAGACCTGCAGGCCATCGAGGGGTATGACCTCAACGAGAACTATGTGCAGGTTGCCGATATCGATTGTACCGGTGTGGATTTCGATCCGATCGGAGACAACACCACTCCGTTTACCGGTTCGTATAACGGAGGCGGCTACAGCATTTCCAACCTGTCCATTGATCAGCTGAGCAACTATGTCGGTTTGTTCGGTTACGCCGGTGTGGGAGCCACGATCTCCGAAGTTTCCATCGTGAATGGAAGCGTGGAAGGTGTGAGTTTCGTTGGGGCGATCGTGGGGTACAACCGCGGGAATATCTACCGTTCATTTGCGTCCGCAACCGTCCAATCTTCCAACTACGGCATCGGCGGCATCGCGGGTGTGAACTATGACGAAGGAGTCATTACCGATTCCTATGCCACTGGAGATGTGTCTTCGCCTGCCGCTTATTATGTAGGTGGTTTGGTGGGCATCAATAGGGGAACCATCGAACGAACATACGCAAGTGGAAACGTGACCGCCAGTTCGTCGGCAGGGGGTCTGGTCGGGCGACACATGGTCGGCACGATTTCGGATTCGTTTGCCCTAGGTCATGTAACGGCACCAAGCGGCTCTGCTGGTGGATTGGTCGGCGAAAGCGGGTTTTCCCTTTTTGGATTCATCATTGCCACCATCGAAAACAGCCGCTGGAGCAGTGTGACAACCGGCGCGAGCACGTGTTACGGCGACAATCCTCTTACCGACAGTGAAACCGATTGCACGGACACGGAATCGTCCGAGTCGTATTTTTACGACAGCGGCAATCCGCCCCTCAACGGCGTCTGGGACTTCTCCTCTGGAGAGGGCTATTGGTATAACGCCGCAATTGCCCCGTTGTATGGCGGCAATCAGTTGCCCACTTCCCTTTCTCTTGCACCGGAGAGCTATTTTCGGCTTGATGAAGACGGCGGAACGACGGCAACCAATGCCGGCACAGACGGATTGGACGGCGATCTGTTGGCGAGTGAAGGGTTTCCTCCCCAGTTTGATGAAGAGGCACCCGCGGTTCCCGCCAACGTCACAAGCCTCCGTTTCTCTCCGGAAGACGGATATCAGCAGTATGTCAGTGTCGATGAAGACCCGACCTACAATGTCCCGTCCGGAACCCACTTCACGCTTTCCGTGATGGTGAAACTTGGCTCCGCGGACGAGCAACCGATCTTCAGTCAGGAAAACGTGGAGGGGACGCAGGGGTACGGTGTCGTGTACGGGTCTCTCGATCCGGGAATATTCAGTTTCTACGCCGAAGATTATATCGGCGACAGCCCGAATATCGGTCTCGCAACCGCGATCACCGACCGGGAGTGGCACATGGTCACATTCACCTACGACGGTGCGTCTCTCAAGGGGTACCTCGACGGCGAGCTTGATGTGTCTCAGGATCTCGACTTTTCGCTGAACGCCGACGACACATCGGTCTTTTATCTCGGAGCCGGAACCGGCAATTTTGCCGATACATATTTCAACGGTTGGCTCGACGAGTTTCGGCTCTATCACAGAGTCTTGAATGCAACGGAAATCGCCGCCATCAACCATCACGGGCACTATCTTTCTTCCTGCGCCGAACTGCAGGCGATGAACGATGATCTAACCGCGACGTATACGCTCATGCAGAACATCGATTGCACGGGTGTGGATTTTGAGCCGATCGGTTCGGGTTCGGATGCATTCAGCGGAACGTTCGACGGAGGCGGGCATGTCATCTCCAATTTGTCCGTCACCAGTGCAACGGACAAGGCGGGGCTGTTCAATCGCAACAGCGGTGAAATCCGACATGTCGGAATCGTAAGCGGCGAGATCAATTCGCCGGGCGCGGAAGACGCGGGAGGCATTGCCGGCGTGAATACGGGTCTCATCGAGTATTCCTTTTCCTGGATACCGGTTACATCGAGCAGTGACTCCGCAGGCGGTCTTGTGGGGTACAACGAAGGGACAATCGATACGTCCTACGCAGCAGGAGCGGTCACTGCGAGCGATTCAGCTGGAGGATTGGTGGGAGTGATGGTAGACGGCGAGTTGCGCAACTCGTATGCGTCGGGGGATGTGAGCGGCGTCGCCAATGAGGGCGGTGTCGTGGGTGATCTGAGCGGTGGTGCAGTCGAAAACGTGTTTGCCGTTGGCGCAGTCGCCTGTCATGACAACTGCGGAGGCGTGGTCGGCAATGATCATGGCGTGTCGGTCACAAATGCGAACTGGAGCATCGCCTCGACCGGCCGAAGCGATTGCGGAACGATTGCGGGTAACGGCTGCGGTGACGGTTCGCATGCGCTTGCGGACTTCACGTGGAACAACATTGAGCCGCTTTCGACGATGAATACGGCAGGCGGCTGGTGGATGCCCGGGGGGCTGCTCCCGCAGCTTGATTGGCAGGCGCCGCAGGCCTACTACCGTTTTGCGGAATCGCTCCAAGACGACGGTGTGAACGGATCCTCTACAAATCTGTCGTTTTCCGCGGACAGTGCGCTGACCCCCACATACGACACGTCGGTTCCTCCAAGCTCACTCCTCATCAATGGGAACAGCATTGAGCTTGTGGGATCCGATACGCAGTACCTGAGCGCCAACACCTTCAACGGAACCTTGCCGACGTCCAACCTTACGGTCTGCGGGTGGGTGCAAACCTCTTTTCCGGATGCCGTGATTGCACAACAGGGAAGGGTAGGCGGTGATTCTGTCACCGAGTATGTGTTCCGTATCAATCCAGAAGGGTACCTCAATTTTTGGGATTATGCCGATGAAGGGTATGGGTTTGATTATGGAAACGTTGATCCGACCCAACACAGCGACACCGCGGTGGATGACGGCAGTTGGCACCTTGCCTGTTTCGTAAAACAGGGCACTGAGGGAACCTACTACGTGGACGGACAGGAAGACGGAACGGTGACCGCTGCACTCGATGCCACCTATTCGTCCAATGACTTAGTCATCGGGCGTGACATTCGTGACAGTGCAGCACAGTTCACCGGACTGATCGATGATGTGCGCGTCTACAGTCGCTCGCTTGCCGCACCCGAACTGCTCGCGATGATCGGCGGAACAGTGGAAATTTCCGATTGTGACGAATTTGTGGCCATCAACTTGACCGGTCTCAGTCGAAACTACGTTCAGACGAAAGACATTGACTGTTCCACAACGGAATTCACCCCGATCGGTTCAAGCGAAGAGCCGTTCACCGGCACCTATGACGGTGGGGGTCACGTGATTTCCGGCGTGACCTACAACAACTCCGAGCAAAATTACGTCGGTCTTTTCGCCAGAATCGCCGAAGGCGGTACAGTGGAAAATCTTGGGTTGATCCAAAGCAGCATCACCGGGCAAGACACCGTGGGCGGACTTGTGGCCTACAACAACGGCACTATCAGCAACTGTTTTGTTGATGCACGGGTCACCGGAGAAGACACCGTGGGAGGTCTTGTGGGCGCAAGCAATACGGGGGCAGTCATCCGCGATTCGTACGTGCGCGGCTCCGTGACAGGTTCGTCGTATGTCGGCGGACTGGTGGGGTACAACGGGGGAGCCGTCACCACCACGTATGCTGCCGCATATGTAGTGGTGCCGGAGGATACCAACGATGTCGGCGGTCTTATCGGTTTCAATGAAGGAACACTGCAGAACAGTTTTGTCGGGTTGCCGCTAACCATGTCGTCCGGCAGCTCGCATGGCCAGCTTGTGGGAGGCAATGACGGAACCGTCAGTAACAGCTTGGATGTTGCGGGGGGAAGCCCCGATGCGTGCATCGGTTCCGGCACGCAAACCGGTTGCACGGATGCGGAAACCGCCAGTTTTTATGACACGGACAACGATCCGCTGTTTGATTCCACATGGGACTTCACTCCCGAAACCGGCAACTGGGTCGCATGGGGCAATGCGTTCCCCGTTCTTTCGTGGCAAAACCCCGTGTTGTATCTTCCTCTCGACGGCAACGACGGAGAAGGGGGAACGACGGATATATCGGGGCACGAATATGTGGCAACGATCAATGGAGATGCGACAACGAACAATGAAGCGGCGCTTACCGATGTTTCCAATACCACAGGTTTTACTTTTGATGGCGAAGGCGACTATTTGTCCATTTCCAACGCATTCAATGAAGAGCTTGATGACGATGCCATCACGGTCTCGGCGTGGGTGAAAGCCAACGGCACGTCGTTTGTAGAAAACAGCGTGATTGTGACTGAGGCATACAGCGGCGATGACAATGTGGAATTTGCGTTGGGAGGAAACCTCGGAGGAGACGATGCACAGCGCATAGGCGTTGGATTCTTTGATGGCACCTGGCATCGGTTCAGCCAGGATGGCACCTTCCCTTTCGGTCGCTGGGTGCACCTTGCGGCAACGTATGACGGCACGACCATGAAGCTCTACATCGACGGTGAGCTGGATTCGTCGGTGGAATACAGTCTGCCTTTGCCGGCGGGAACCGAATCGTGGTACGTCGGCAGGCGTTGGGATACGGAAAACTACTTCTACGGAAATATCGACGATGTGCGCATCTACAACGAGGCCTTGGGTGATGCACAGATTGCGGAGATCGGCGGACAGCCTCCGCGCGGACATTGGAACTTTGACGAAGGCGAAGGAGATGTCGTGGCGGACAGCTCGGGGTACGGCAACAACGGCACGCTTGAGCCGGGTGTGGAAACCGGACCACAGTGGAGGATGGGCGAGGTGCCGACCTCGTTTGACAACATCCGCAGTCTTTCTTTTGATGGAGTGGAAGCGTATGTGAATATCGATGATGCCGAAGGCGACCCTCTTGATGCGTTCAGCGCCTACACCATCTCCGCTTGGGTGAACCCCGATGAAATCACCGGGAATGCGGATCCGATCGTTTCTCGCGTGGGAAGCAGCACATCCATTACCTACAATCTTTTTGTCGATCCGTTTGGAAAGGCGTGCATCGTTGCCAAGGCAAGCGCGGAGGAAAATGTGACGGTCTGCAGCACCTCCGCGTTGGACACATCGACATGGTCGCATGTGGCAGGTGTGTATGACGGCGAGCATCTGATCATCTACGTCAACGGGGTCGAAGAGGGGATCGCCACACTCGGCTACATACCTCCGAGCACTTCCGAAGTAACAACCCAGATCGGTGATACATCATGGGACAGCTTTTGGGGGCAGTTCCACGGATTGATCGACGAGCCGCGCGTCTATGGCTATGCGCTGAGTCCCGGGCAGGTGTTGAACCTCGCGGAAGGCGCGGGAGCAAGCTCCGGAGGTATCTGCACACCCGGTCTGTTTTGGAGTCTGGACGAAGGTGAGGGATCCATCGCCACGGATGTGTCGGACAACGGTCTTGATGGCACGATCGTCGCGCTCGACCAGGCGATTTGGTCGACCGATGTGCCGACACTCGATGGCGAAAATGCCTACAGCTTGCAGTTCACGCAGGATGGACAGGGTGTGGAAATGAATAAAACCACCGGGGACGAATACACGATTGCCTTTTGGATGAAATCGGACGGAACCAATGTGGATGACGGCGGAAGCATCATCGGGCAGTTCCCTGTGGCCGGGGTGTTCTATGCTGATGATGCGGAAGGAGGAGGGCATCTTACTTATCCCGTCGACGGCGATAACGTCCCAAACTCGTCCATCATTACGTCCGGTGAGTGGCACCATGTTGCCATCGTGATCAATGGCTCATCAGGCGACTATTATCTTGATGGGGAGGCAGATGGTGCATTCAGCGGCGCCATCAACTTCGATCCGAACCTTTTCGGAGGCGTGCCCGGGATGGGGTATACCTTCTTCGGCAACCTCGATGACCTTCGCATCTACGATTCTGCCCTGAGCGGTCCCCAGATTGCCGAGTTGGCAGGCGGTGCCGGCGAGTGTACGAGCGGCGGAGGCAGCGCCGGAGGGGTGTGTACCGAGGAAGCATACTGGACGTTTGATGAGGGCGAGGGTTCGGCTATCGGCGACTCTACGGAGAATAACCATGACGGGACTCTGATGGGCGACGACGATGTCATCCCGTCGTTCAGCGCCGACGTCCCCGCGACGGACTTTGCCGACAACTTCAGTCTTCTGTTTGATGGCACGCTCCACCAGAAGGCGGAGTTCGAGCCCGTAACACTCAGCGGTTCCTTTACCATCGCCTCCTGGATAAAGATCGATACGCTCGAAGGCTCGTATCCCGGCATCGTGACCGACGGCAGTGAATTGGGATTGATCATCAACCGTGACGGCGACACGGGGAATTATAATCTCGATTATTACGACAGTGATACTGATTACGTGGCAGCGGATGAGCTTTCGTCCGATACGTGGTACCACGTTGCCGCGGTCAATAATGCCGGGGTGGTTACGCTGTACATCAACGGCGAAGAAGCTCCATTGGACGACGATTATGGAACGTCGACATTGGATGAACTGGTGCTCGATACCATCGGCTCCGACGGATCGAATTATTTCGATGGAAACATCGATGACGTCCGCATCTACCGTTCCGCGCTCTCACAGGCTCAATTGGCCGAGCTTGCGGGAGGAGCAAACGAATGTACATCACTTGCCGCCTGCGGCAACGGAACCATTGATGATGCCGAGGAATGCGACGATGACAATACGGACAATTTCGACGGCTGCAGCAGCAGTTGCGTCGTCGAGGAGGATTGGAGTTGCGCAGGCGAACCGAGTTTCTGTACGACCGCCTGCACTGCATCGTTTGGCGACGATGCCAACGCATCCGTGCGTCACGGCAACACGTGTTACGGGATCTACAATCCCGAGGGCGGACTCAGCTGGGATGATGCCGAAACCTCGTGCGAGGAAATGGGGGGAACCCTTGCCGTTGTGCGCAGCGCACAGGTAAACGCACTCCTCTTGGATCATATTAGTTATTTTGTGTGGATCGGAGCGCGCGATGAGGACGGCGAAGGAAGTTATTCCTGGATAGGAGATGACAATGCGTTTTGGAATATCGGCGCAGGGGCGATCGACGGCGCATACAGCAACTGGTTCGATGGTGAACCGAACAGTGGTGAATCTGCTTGCGTAGAATTGGTTCACGAAGATCCCTACTTTGGTCAGTGGGCTGACGATACGTGTGATTCACAGGAAGCGTATGTTTGCCAATTCAACGAAGCCGGAGATGACGGCATGTGCAACGCGGTTGCCTATTGGCAATTCGATGAAGGAGAAGGATCTGCCGTTTTGGATGAATCCAGCAATGAAAACGACGGCACGCTGATGTATGACGGCGAGGGGGGCTCATACCCGACGTATTCTGAAGATGTCCCCAGCATGGATTTTGAAAACAATTACAGCTTGGAGTTCGACGGAAGTTCCAGCCGCGTTGTGGTGACGGAAGAGGCGGCCAATATTCCCGTGGGCAGCGACAGTTACACCATCTCCGCGTGGATCAAGCCGGACACGATGGGCGAGAAGGGCATCATCGGATGGGGCGGCTACTTCAGTACGGATCAGGTCAACGCATTCCGTCTGACCGAGACGGGTCTTGTGGAGTACTGGTGGGACGATGATCTTGCGGTCAATACGGGAGACATCACCGGTGCGTGGCACCATGTCGCCTCCACCTTCGATGGTACGTGGCGCAGGATCTACCTCGACGGACGCCTGCTCGGTGCCGACATGCCCAGCGGCACCCATAGTGTTCCTAACGCCTCCAATGTCACCATCGGTGTGACATATCCTGGCGCATTTTTTGACGGAAACATTGATGATGTGCGTGTCTATGCGAATGCCCTCTCCTCTTCGCAGATTCAGCAATTGGCAAACGGCACAGAAGAATGCACATCGCCCGAAAGTACGACGGTGACCTGGACGGGGGCAAGCGGTATGAGCCGCACAGCCTGGTCTGACACCGGAAACTGGGATCCCGCAGTCATACCCGATGAAACAAGCTCGGTGGTCATTCCCGATACGGGCTATGATCCGGTACTGACGGATAGCGTTTCGGTTGCAAACTTGACGATCGAAAGTGGAGCGACACTCGATCAGAATGGCCTCATCCTCGATGTGAGCGGCACGTTTACCAACCGGGGAACGCTCATTCTGAGCGGTAACGAAGGAGACGTGCCGACGATATCAACCGCCGAAGGAACCGTGATGTACACCCAGGACGGCGAAGGCGGCATGACCGGCGGTTCGACGTACCACAACCTGACCTTGAATGACGGATTGACAGGATATTGGAACTTCGATGACGGCGAGGACGGAGCGGTATCCGATTCGTCCGGGTACGGCTCCATGGGATCCTATGAAGGCGGCGCAGTGGAGACGGGTGAAGATAGGGCGGATGTGAATTTCATCAATGATGCGAGCCTTTCCCTGGACGGAGAAGGGCAGTATGTCGATCTCGGCGATACCAACCGGTTCGACTTCGGCAACTCCCACAGCTTCACCGTCGCGGCATGGGTGAACCCCAACGATGTTACGGGGTATCAGCGCATCATGAACAACGGTCATGCAGGGTTCACCTCGGGATGGCTGCTGCAATCCGCGAGCTCCGATGGAGAAGGCGGCGCGGCCGCCGGCATCGGCGCCGATGGCGATCCTTCCCATGCGTTGTATTTCCAGGCAAACGACAGATTGGAGACCGACACATGGACGCATGTTGCGGCTGTCTTCGACCAGGACGAGAAGGAGGCGCGGCTTTTCTACAACGGCGTTCCGGTCGCCATATCCATTCTCGACGGTTCTTGCGGAACAATCGAAGGCGACGATGTGACACTGGATTTCTCCTCATGCACCGACATCAATGCCGACCATTCCGCGGACACGTCGATCGGCAGCTACAACGGGGAGGCGGAGTACTTCAATGGAAATATCGATGAATTGCGTGTCTATGACTACGCATTGTCGCGCAACGCCATCGCCGCGCTGGCATCCGGCAGCGAACCTGCGACCGGCTGGCAGACATTCCGGCTCCGTGACGATGTCGATGTGCATGGTGATTTCCGCCTCAACAGCGGAACCCTCGACATGAACGAGTACACGACGCATCTCTACGGCTCATGGCTCAATAACGGCGGAGTCGTGGAGCCGAACGGCGGAGTGCTCTCCCTGCAGGGCGGTAACAATGCCGACATGTTGTCGGGAGGCCAGCCTTTCTATGACGTCGAAACCGGCGGCGGCGAGGGGACGTGGAACGCGCGCGATCAGATGAACGTGATCCATCACTTGTCCGTCGCGGAGGATGATGCTCTGCTCTTCGGTGATATCTATGGCGTGAGTGCGGGATACGTGACGAACGACGGTACGCTGAACGGCGAAGGGGCGTCGCTCACACTCAACAGTCTTGAGTCGCATGCAACGGATATACCGGAAGATTTCAACATCACGAATGTCGAGTCCCCCAACGAAGAAGGAATGATTGCCTACTGGAAGTTTGACCAGGGCAACGGCGATTTTGTCCGCGATGCGTCGGGTCATACCGATGATGCCGAATTGCACGGCGGGCCCTTGCATACACACAGCACGTTCGAAACACATTTTTTCAATCCCTATGCTTTGCATCTCGATGCAGACAATCAGTATGTCTCGACCGCGCTCAGCCTCAATGACGCGACACAGTTCACGGTCGCAGGTTGGGTGCTTCCCCGTCAGAACGCACGCAGTGCCTTCTTCGGGCAGAACGACGTATTGGAATTCGGCATCAGTGCGCCGGGAATCATGCAGTGCTGGACATCCGTCGATGAGGGCGGCGTGAACTGGAGCTTCGACGGCGAGTCGTTTGCCTTGGATCAGTGGCACCATGTCGCGTGCGTCGGCGACGGCACGGAACGCAAGATGTATGTCGACGGCGAGCTGGTTGCCACGGGCGGCGCGTCGATCGAAACCACGTATGGCACTTCCGAAGACACGTTCTCCATCGGAGGACACGTCTTTAACACGAGCGGTGACGATTTCTTCGAAGGGCTTGTGGATGACGTTCGCGTGTATGACACAGCCGTATCCGCGGCATCCATTTTGAATTTGTGGCGGGGCGGCTATGCGACCGGAACGCTTGTGGAAGGGCCTTCCTACACCCTTGCGTCGAATACGACCGTCAATACGCTCATCGTCTCCTCAGGAGAGCTTGATCAAAACGGTGCCGCGCTGTCGGTTGGGCAAAGCCTGTGGATGGAGGGCGGGTTGCTGACCGGTTCGGTTGTCGCTTTCACCGTACACGGAGATGTCCATCTGGAGTCCGGCACATTCCATGCGCCCAATGTCATCAATCTCTATGGAAATTGGAACATCGATGGCGGCACCTTCGAGCCCGGCGAAGGCATCGTGTATCTGAACGGTGAGGGCGCGCAGCATCTCAACGGCACCACCACGTTCCACCATCTGACCATCAATGGTCCCGATAGCGTGTACTTCGAAGGCAATCAGACATTCACCATCGAGGGAGATCTTTCCATTACGCACAGGGAAGGAGGCGATCATGTTGAGCTTCGCTCATCGGGCGAAGACCCGTGGTACATCGACCCGCAGGGAGAGCGCAACATTTCGTATGCCGATGTGCAACTGTCGCACAATACCAACGAAACGGATATCGATTGCACCATCCACTGCATCGACAGCGGCGACAACGTTGCCTGGAACTTCGGCGTGTTGTCGTGCGGCGACGGGCTGGTGGACGGCGAGGAAGAGTGTGATGACGGCGACGAAACCGGCGATGACGGCTGTTCGGCCTCCTGCCAGATAGAGGAGGGGTGGTATTGCTCCGATGCCGAACCGAGTGCGTGCTATGAGAATGCGTCCGCCTGCACCACCAAAGCGCATTATCAGTTTGAATCTGTCCTGGACGGCATCGCCACCGATGCGTCGGGAAACGGCTTTACGGGAACCATCCACGGCGGCGTGACACTGAGCAACGATGTCCCGACCGCCCTGGAAGGCGGCCACAGCTATGCATTGGACGGCGAAAGCGGCTATATCGAGGCCAACCGTCCCGTCGAAGAGGACATGAGCATCTGCGCCTGGATCAAAACGGAAGCGGTGGGCAACGGCACCGGATTCGACAGTGTGATGCCGATCGTTTCGGCGGATGTGGGCGGATATTTCACCTATGACTACGGCTTCGGCGTGAACAGCGCAGGCACCCTGACATTCGGCTTCGGTAATTTCGTAGGCGAAACGGACGACAATCTGGTTGGCGCGACAGTGGTCAACACCGGAGAATGGACTTTTGTATGCGGCACGCGCAGCGGGCAGACGGGTGAGGTCAAACTGTATGTGAACGGAGCCGTGGACGGATCCATGGACAGCGTCGGCACCGCCCAGGATATGAGCAGCACGATCCGCATCGGCTACGGCAATGAGGAAAACAGCCCCGCGTTTTGGCTCGGAAACATCGCCGATGTCCGCATCTACGACGGCGTGTTGACCGAGGCGGACATCGCATCGCTGGCCGAAGGCACCCTGTCGTGCGAGAGTCCGTGCGGCAATGGATTCGTCAGCGAAGATGAACAGTGCGACGACGGGAATGCCGAGGATGACGACGGCTGCAGTTCAGGCTGTGAGGTGGAAGAAGGATGGTCGTGCGGTGAGGGGCTGGAGAGCGCGCCGAGCACCTGTGAGCGCATTTGTGTCAGTGCACCTTTTGAAAACCTGCACATCGGCGACGAGTGCGTCTTCCGGTTCCCAGACGAATGGGTGTCTGCCTCGTGGTCGTCCTACCGGGATTTCTGTGTCGACGAATTTGGCGGGCATCTAACCACGGTTGCCGATTCATCCCTCAACACTAGCCTCTACAAGATCATGACCCAAAGCGGTTGGATCGGCCTGAGCGACACCGACGTGAGCGGCACATTTGTCTGGGTGGACGATACGGACTACGCGTATCAAAACTGGGACGAAGCCCAGCCCGACGAGGCGCATCACTGTACCGAGCTGCAGGAAGACGGGACGTGGCGCACGGTCGATTGCGAGACCGAACAGGGCGGCTATTGCACCATTCCGTTTGTCTGCGGCGATGGGCTGCATCCCTTCGAGGACTGCGATGACGGCAACGCGGCAAACGGCGACGGCTGCAGCAGCACCTGCGAGGAAGAAGACGGATTCGTCTGTAACAGCGAAGGCGATATGAATCCCAGCGAGTGTCGCCGTGTCACCTGTGGTGACGGAATGATCGATGGCGACGAGGAGTGTGACGACGACAACACCAGCGATCATGACGGCTGCAGCAGCACCTGCGAGGTCGAGGGCGATTCGGAGTGCTCCGATGAGCCAAGCATCTGCACAGTCTATTCGGCCTGCTCACGGGATTTCGGCGCGGCGTTGTCGATCAACTACAACAATGAGACATGTTTTGCCTACTATGCGCCCGACGGCGGGGTCACATGGAGTGAGGCAAAGGCGGATTGTGAAACGCGCGGAGGCACATTGGCCACCATCAAGAGCGCGCGTGAAAACGATGCCCTGCACAAACTGGAGGGTCACGAGGATGCCTGGATCGGCGGGACGGATACCGATCACGAGAGTGATTTCACCTGGGTGGACGAGTCGGAATCCTTCTGCCACGCCACGCCTTCCGAAGAAGAGGAGCCTACGTATTCCTGTGTGACGGATGACGATGCCTACACGAATTTCTACGTCGGCGAGCCAAACAATTCCGGCGACAATGAAAACTGCATGATCGATTACGGTTCCCTGGGATACCTGACCGACGATTATTGGAACGATGCAGACTGTGGAGGTTCGATGTCGTATATTTGTGAGTTTGCCGATCCGCTCACATGGTCGAGCAGTTCCAGCTCGGCGGCATCGGACAGCGCCAGGCAGGACGAAAACGGCGGCGGCCGCGGCGGAAGGGGCGGGGGAGGCGGGGGAGGAGCTGCTCCGTTGCGCGGTACAGTGCAAAACGGCATTTCTGCCAGCGAATTGACACATGGAGCGGCCAGTTCCATGGGGCATGTGAATATTTCCGTTCCTCAGTCGGATGGCAAGATGCAGATCTTCCATGATGTCTGGGCGGATGATTGGTTCGGCATGTATGTGTGGCAGGTGGCGCAAAAGGGCATCTTCAACGGGTATAAGGATGCGTCTGGCAAGCCGCTGGGCAAGTACGGCCCGAGTGATCCCATCACACTCGCGCAGCTCGCCAAGGTGTCGGTGATCATTGGCAATCGCACCGTCAAGGCCGAAGGAAAGGGTGATGATTGGGCGCAGCCCTATCTCGATGCGGTCAGCAACATGAAGCTCTCGTTGGCCACGGTCATGAAGTTCGACAAGAACGCTCAGGCTACACGCGGGCAGGTGGTTCAGGCTCTCCTTGAAGCATTGCATGTGGACCTGACAGAAAAGGCATCCTCGTTCTCCGATGTCCGTTTGTCGTCGCCCTATGCGGCGGCAATCGCCACGGCCGAAAAACTGGGCATCATTTCCGGCGACACCGGCAAAAATGGCAAGCCGACCGGCACCTTCCGCCCCGATGCGCCCATCAATCGTGCCGAGGTGGCAAAGATGGTCATTTTAATTCTCCTGAAGGCAACATAAATGCCTTTCAGTAGCGAAAAAATTTGTATACAAAATATGATCAATAAAAACGCTATACTTCCTTCATCCCTTCCCCCGTTCCCATGATCCATCTCCTCGCCATTGCCGGTTACGTGCAGACGCATGTCCTCGGCATCCTGCTCGCCATCCTGGCCACGTATGTCATCGGGTTCATCTGGCACGGGCCGCTGTTCGGCAAGGTATGGATGGAGCTCAACAATCTCACGCCTCCCAAAAAAGAGGATATGAAGTTTTCCATGATGCTGCCTGGTCTCAGCGCAAACTTTGTCGCAGTCATCGTCCAGTCCGCCGTGCTGGGTCGCACGTTCCAGATTGTCGCACTGCGCAACATCGGTGATGCGTTGCTCATCGCGGTCATCCTGTGGCTGCCGTTCACCTGCCTCACGATCGTCAACAGCTACGCGTGGCTCGGCCGCCCCGTGAAGGCCATGGTGCTCGACAGTGCCCACTATCTTGTCTCGATCCTGGCGGTAGCCGCGGTCGTCTACGCGACGCTCTAAGCGCTGCTATACTGCATCCATGGATAAGCCCCAGAAAATCGAACTGGAGGACGATGAGCTGATCGAGGAAATGGAAAAACTCGAAGATGCCGTTCGTGCCTCGGTCGTGCCGCCGTCCAGGCAGGTGCTCCGTGGCTTTTTGACCGGGATCGCATCGGGTATGGGTGCCATCGTGGCTGCCGTGGTGATCATTCCCTTGCTGGTGTATTTCCTTCGCAACATCGAGTGGGTGCCCTTGGTGGGCAATTTCGTCGACCGTGTGACGGAGTACATGGAGCGCGGCAAATAGGCGATTGCGTGGCATATACACCGTTCCACCCACCGATGGCGGTGATGTCGGATGGGAAATTGGCGCAGAAATAAGCCATTCTTTTGCTACCGTAGGGTGCTTTTTTCCTGTACATTGCTCCGTATGTCTGATGAAGCAGCAACACCAAGGACGTTTGCGGAACTGGGAATCTCGCCCCAGATCCTCGAAGCGCTGACCAAAAAGGGGATCACCAATCCCACTCCCATCCAGCATGCCGCCATCCCGGCTGCGCTCGACGGGCAGGATGTTATGGGCATCGCCCAGACGGGAACGGGCAAAACATTCGCCTTCGGTCTGCCGTTTTTGCAACGCCTGTCGCAAAACAAGGGTCGCGCATTGGTGATCGTTCCCACGCGCGAGCTTGCCCAGCAGGTGGAGGATTCCCTCGCGTTTGTGGCATCTGTGCTTCGCATCAATACCGCGGTGTTCGTGGGAGGCGCCTCCATGGAGCGTCAGCGCGCCATGCTCAAGCGTGATCCGCGCGTGCTGATCGCCACCCCCGGCCGCCTGATCGATCACCTGGAGCGCCGCAGCATCACGCTGCGCGAGGTGAATGTGCTCGTGTTCGACGAAGCCGACCGCATGTTCGACATGGGCTTTGCGCCGCAGATCGCACGCATCCTGAAAGAGGTGCCCGCCGAGCGCCAGACCATGCTGTTTTCCGCGACCATGCCCAAGGAGATTTTGCAGGTGGTGACCCATCACATGCGCATGCCGGTGCACATCGAAATCGCCCCGCAGGGCACATCCGCCGAGCGCGTGGAGCAGGCCATCTTGATCATGCACCGCGAAGAGAAGCCTTCCATGCTCGAAAAGCTGCTGAAGGATTACAGCGGAACGGTGCTGGTGTTCATCCGCACCAAACACGGCGCCAAGAAACTAACGACACAGCTCATCAAAAACGGCCACAAGGCTGCCGAGATCCATGCCAACCGTTCCCTTGCCCAGCGTAAGGAGGCTCTCGCAGGCTTCAAGTCCGGCCGCTACCGCGTGCTGGTGGCTACCGATATTGCCGCCCGCGGCATCGACGTGAACGACATCGAAGTGGTGGTGAACTACGATCTGCCCGACAACATCGACGAATACGTGCACCGCGTCGGCCGCACGGGTCGCGCCGGCAAGACCGGTCAGGCCGTGTCGTTTGCCACGCCAGATCAGCGCGATGACATCCGTCGTATCGAGCGCCTCATCCGCATGCCGTTGACCATTGCCGAGCTGCCCTCCGCCAGTATGCCAGGGGCATCGGGAGCGCCGACCAAACAGCGACATCGCCCCCATCGCGCCGCCGCATCGCGCCCGTCAGGACAGAAGAGCACGTGGCGCAGGAGGTAGTCAGTCTTTGAGCGTCGCCACAAGGATGCGTCCGTCCGAAGCGTATTTGCCGATGCTGCATTCACCGGATTCCACCGTGTGGCGCTCGCTGAGATGCCCGGCCTGCTGAAGTGATGCAATGATGAAGTCACGCTCCTGATCGACCTCGGCGTCCACCTTGTGTGTGATTTGGAAGGTGAGTTTGGTGAATCCGAGCCCCACATCCTCATTGCCCGAACCGACCCACATGACGGGGCGGGAGTGATCCACAGGTTGTTTGCCCAGCCAGTAGTGCGGGTCGAGAGGATCGATGAAGGTGTCGGTATTCACCGCCCAGAACCGCACATGGTGCCGCTTGCGCGGGCTTTGCCCGATGGGCATCTGGAAGCCGATATCCTGCTTTCGGCCAAACAGATAGAGGCGACTGAACGGCGCTTGCGGGTACGGTCTGTTCAGCAGGAAACAGATGATCATATTCCAGGCGCTCAGCGGGGTCATGGGGTCGGCGATGTGCCATCCCGCGTCGAGAAATGCGTTGCGCAGCGCCGTTTCGGAACCCAGGAGAATCACGTTTACCGGGTGGGCGGGCAGCCCGTCCGGAGCACGCGTGACCCGGGGGATGCGGCCGCGTCGAAACACAATGACGCCCAGATGGATGGCCTGCGGCAGCAGGATATAGGCGGCAATGACATAGGTGAGCACGAGAGCGACGAAAAACGGCAGCTGCTCATCGAGGCGCTTGAAAATCTGTGTGTCGATGAACCACAGCACCGACATGCTGACCAAAAAGATGAAGACGGTGCGCAGTGCTCGAACGACGAATCCCATGGGCGGCAGTGTACAGCGTTAGGCGGCCGGCTTCTCGGAGCGCAGGCGTTCGAGTCGGCGTTGTGTTTCCTCGTGGGTCGCGCCACGTTCATCGTTCCATGTCTTGAGCACGGGCACCGGGATCTTTTTGATCAACGACCACGACAGTTTGAGCGTGCCCTTGGCCATGCCCGCAGCGAGATGGCGAAGCAGGCTGAAGGGCAGCGTGAGCACATTGCCGACCGCCTCCTTCGTCGCGCCCTTGATTTTGGGCAGGGGATTTTCCCCTACAAAGAGTTCGGTCATCGCACGGACGCTTTTTTCGGGCAGCGTGACGATGCTCTCGTAGGTGTTGCCGATGTCCTTGCCGGCTTTGTGCAGCGATTCGCCCATATTATTCTTCGATGAAACCGTTTGCGGCGCGCATCGTTTCCATGCCTCCATCGGCCTTCAGCACGCCGATGGATCCCGTAAATCCGTTGAGCGGCGTGACGGTATATCCCATGGGGACACGCATCACGCGCACCTTGTTGTCGATCACCGCTCCTTCGCCCTCCACATGGGTCGTGGCGCCGTCGATGCTGATGTCGAGCGATGTCGCATCCGTTTGGATCGAGCGGTATTCGGACAGTGCGCGCAGCGCGGGCTTGTCCTTGCTCCAGGTGAAGACGCGACGCGGCTGCGCATCCAGGCGGTAAATGAAGAAGTTGAAATTGCTGATGCCGTTGCCCGGCACAAGGCGCAGGCTGCCGTCGGGGTTCTTCGTCAGCGTGAAGCGCACGCCGTTGGCGGCCTTGGTGCCAACATCGTCGAGGCTGAGCGGGAGTTTTTGCTTGGAGCGAATGGGGGAGCTTCGGCCGTCCACCGTCATCTGGTAGGCAAGCTCGAACCGTCCGTTGCCCGGCAAATCGATTCCGCCTTCGCGCAGTCGCGGTTCGGTGAGGAGTGCGGGAGCTTCCGGCTGTTCCAACGGCGGCACCGTGGTATCGGGCTTCACCAATTCCGGAGCCGCCTGCTTGGGCAGTGGCTTGGGGATTTCGGGGGGTGTGACGGTTTCCGGCTGCTGCCGACGCTCCAGCGGGACAGGGGGAATGCTCGGTGCTTCCCGACGCTCTGGAGGAGGCTGCGGTGCACCGGGCAGATCGTTTTTTTTGGGCGGAGTGGACGGTAAAGCTTTGGGAGGCGTCGGCTGTCCCGGCCGAGGGGTCGGCTTGCCCGGGATGACCGGCTTTGGCGCAGTCAGCTGCTCGGCACGGCGACGGCGCTCCGCCTGTTCCACAAAGCGAATCTGCTCTTTGACGGCTCCCCATTGGTCGAGCAGGCCGCGGATTTTATCGATGGCGTCGAGCGCCTGAACGGCATCTGCGGGGGATGTGTCCATGGTGCGGTCAAAGCGATGGAAGGTGAGGCGTGCGTTCCACAACTCACGCATCATCGGACGCATCTGCTGGGCGATGTCCTGCGAGAGCGATTCACTGAACAGCACATCAAATTCCTTGAACATGGCCTCAATGTCTGCACGGGTCTGCACGCGGGTTTCTTCCGATTCCACAAACTGGTTGGCGCGCGCGAGCAGCGATTTTTTGTCGCGCGGCAGCGTGTTGAGGTAGCGGTCAAATTCATCCAGTCCGCTGCGCAGCGCATTGCACGCCACCATGCCTTTTTGCGTCTTTTCCTTGGATGTGCCGATCTCCGGTTGGCAGGCATTGTAGAGCTTCTGTGCCCGTCGGACGGTTTGCACGATGCGCTGCAATTCCTCCGTCTGCTCCAGCACGGGGGCAAGCATCTCCAAATCCCTCCTGCGAAGGAATTGTCTTTCTATGATGTAGTGTGCGACTTTGCGTTTTTCCGTGTTCATCTTCATGTAGGCGTCAGCCTCATCTTTGCCATCCTGTTCCAGCGAGGGAAATGCGTCTTTCAGGCCTTCGTAGTCATTCCCGCTGTCATCGATCGCAATGCCGAAGAGCCGATCGTAGGTGTTGGCTGCCGCTTCCATCGTGCTCACGGATCGCATCATCATTCTCATCTTGGCCAGCTCTTCGGGCGAGGGGTGTTCCGTGGGAAGGGGATTGAGATAATTGTCCCTGTACAGCACATTGGCGGTTTTCAGCGCGTCCCTGACGGGCTGCATGCGCGCATCCTCCCGCGTGTCGGTGTCGATCACATCGCTGCGTTTTCGAGCGGAATTCGCGCGTCGCAAAAACAGCGACAGACGGTCGGGATCGGTCAATGTGAGTTCCGCTTCCTTCTGGGCAAATTCCTCCTGCAGTCGAAGGAGCTTTTCCCCCTCCTCGCGCTGCCGTTCGATCATCTGGCGGTTGCGTTCGAGTGCCTTCCTGTAGCGTTCGATCGCCTGTTGGGTGCTTTGCTGTTCCTCGGCCAGCAATCGGCGCTCTTCCTCTCGCGGATCCGGAGTGTTGGGCGTGGAGGGTGTGGGTGTGTCCATAAGCGTGAGAAATCCTTTTATTATAGCAAAAAACGCCAATTTGGACAATAAAAAGCGGCTGACCCCGCGAGGGGTCAGCCGGCCGTCAGACGGCGTGGTAATGGGTACGGAAAGGACTACTTCTTCTTGCCGGCGAGACGCTCTTGCTCGGCCTTGAGGGTGGCTTCCCGGGACAGCAGCTCGTCGAGCTGCTTGCGAGCCTCCTTGGCTTCACGAGCCAATTCGGTCACCTGTCCGCGGGTGGTTCCCTGCTCCCGGAGCATTTCTTCCACACCTTGCTGGAGACGCACCACCTCTTCGATGGCGAGTTCCCCCTGCTCGATGTTGAAGTTCACGAGCTCCGTGAGCCCTTCGACCTGGGCGCGCAGTTGCGCCTGTTCGAAGCGGATGGCCTTGAGCTCCTCGAGCGTGACGGTGTTTTCGTCACGCTGGAACTCGGGGCGATTGGGCAGGGGCGGCGCCTTCATGCGCTTGCCCTTGTAAAGCATCACCCCCTGCTTGTCGCCGGTTTCCTCGAACGTGATGCCGGCCTCCGGCCACACCTTGCCGCCTTTGACCTGTTCGGCCGTCAGCGGGGGTTTGGCGGGAACCACGGTGGGCTTGGCGGCGTCCCCGGCGTAGGCCGTGGTGCCGATCAGCATCATCACGCAGCACAGAAGATTCAACAGATAGCGATTCATGGTCTCGGACTCCTCGTTTCAATGGGAACAAAAGAAAACACACTATGGACTCAGACTCAGACACGATCCGGTCATGCTCGGCTTAGAACAAGCCGATCGACGCCGCTCCGGCGCCGCCGGTGGAAGTGACCAGCACCACGATCAGGGCGATGAACGCCGCGATCATGAGGAACTTCCAGAAATTTCCGCTTCCTCCGCACAGCGAGCCGCCCCCACCTCCACCCCCGCAGCTCTGTTGGCAGACCTGGCTTTTGCAGCACGTTTCCTTGTACATCCCGCGAATGTCCGCGATGTACTCGTCGTACGTGCGCTTTTTGGCCAGGATCTCCGTGTACATGCAGCGGATGTCGGCAACGGTCTTGGCGCAGAGCGCCTGAATGTCGGCATTGCTGCCGAGCCATTCGACCATTTTGCCGCGCAACTTCTCCATCTCACGGTTGAGCTGGATGTGCACGAAGTTGCTGAGCCCCTGTCGATAGGCCAGCAAATTCATGCTGTCGCGCAACATGCTGTTTTCCGCCCAGTACAAGTCCGCTTCCTGGCGGAGAGCGTCGCCTTGCAGCGCCGTTCCGTCGGGCAGCGGTTTTCCTGCGGGGAGCAGGAATTCTTCGGGCTTGAGATCGAGCCGGTTGATGCCCCACAGGAGTTGGTCTCGAGTGGGCATCTGTTTGAACTTCTCGACCGTCATGTCCGGCACCGAAGGGCCGTCCTCGCCGAACGCGGTACGTCCGGCCGTGAGGCCGACCGCACTCGCAGCCGTCGCTTGGATCATTCGTCGCCGGGTCACCGGCATCGTCATCGCGCAGACCATCGTCAATTCCTCCAAAAAAGTTCAGGTATCGAACAACAGACAAAAAAACGCTGTACTTCCTTTCCGTTCTTTTCCCCCACGCCGTTCTGACAAAGTCTGACAATCGGCGTAGTAATGATTGTCAGAATCGCATGGGGGACGCCCGTGGTGTGAAGAAACGAAGGTCATAGAATTACATAATTTAATAATTTTGTCAATTATTTGTTTTCCTCTACACAAAGAGCTCTTTTTGAATTCAGTGTTCCAATTCATGGTTTTTTTGTGTGAAAAATACACTTGACTTTGAACATATAAAACCTACTATTGGACACTTTTGCAATTATATGTTGCAAATGAATTTATCCCCTTATCCCCGTCGTATGGCTCAGGCAGTTCTCCGCTATCCCAAGAGGCACCTTGTGGCGTTCGCTCTCGCCGCATTCGCCCTCCTTGCCGCACTTGTCCTGGGCATCAGCCCGGCACAGACATCCGCGCAGGACAGCGCAAAAAACCCGTACGGCGACCGCCCTGCGGAGCTGGACTTGGTCAATGCCTATGCGCCGCCGATGGCGTATGTGGATCATGTCGACGCGCAGGCCACGAACACCGGATTGAAGGGGACATTCACGGTGCTCAACCAGGACGACACGATCCTGTCGGATCTGCAGTATCGCGTTTCAATCTACGGCTACATGCCGGGAGATGAAGAGACGCAGAAGCCCACGATGTTGTTTGCCGAACCCAAGCCCTCTGCCCTGCCTGCAGTGTTGCCTGGCCAGCATGCAGACATCGCATTTGCGGTCGATCTGCCCAATCTTCCCGAGGGAAACTACATGGCCAAGGTGCAGCTGCTGCAGACGGGCGGCCGCCAGCTTGGATGGGGCGATTTCTCCTTCCAGCTCACGTCGGGCGCCTCTTCTTTTGCCTATCTCAACAGCACGCAGATCCTTCTGCCGGAATTCGGCAGCCAGCCGTTTGAACCGCTGACAGGACCCAACGTGGATCCGGCCGGCAAAATTTCCTTTGTGGCAGAAACGCAATTGCAGGGAAAGACCGGCCGCACCCTGACGCCGGTGGTGGTGCTGTATGCCTTCGATTCGTCCCGCGCTGCAGTTGCCGAAGTGCGTTATGACGCGGTGCACCTTGAACCCGGCGTGCAGAACATGCTGCAGCTGCCGTTTACGGCACCCAACGCCCCTGGCGTGTATATGGCACAGATGACGCTGCAGGACGGCAAGAAAACGGTGTCTTCCCTCGGCGAATATCGCATCGTCGTGCGCGGCATGAGCGCCGACCTGATCTCCGCCCGTCTCGCTTCCCTGGCCACCAAGGCAGGGGAGTCTGCATTCGCCAAAATCGAGTTTGTCGGTCCGGCCGATGCCGAGACCCGCGGCGAAGGACAGATGACCGTTGAACTGAAAGATGACAAGGGTGTGGTTTCCTCGCTCGAAATTCCTTCCGTCCGCCTCACCGACGGTGCAGGCCGCGGAACGGCTCGCCTGGTGCTCAACCGTGATCTTGGCGCAAACCCCGCCCTGCACATCGTCATCCGCCAGGGTGACACGGTGCTGCGCGATGCGACGGTGCCCGTCACCCTCACGGCTGAGCAGTTGGCCGCCGCATCCGCGATGCCGACGTGGCATCTGTGGGCGCAGTGGCTCATGCGCTTCTACTACCTGGTGTGGGCCGCAGGCATCCTTGCCTGTCTCGGCCTGTGCATCCGTTTCGTCAGGGCATCGGTGCGCACCGTCCGTTCGGCAAAGCGCCCGCTGCAGGCGGGGCTCGCCGCATGGCTGTTGTTTGCCATGTTCTTCACCCAGGTGCAGTCGACGTTCGCCTATGGCGGCAGCAACGGCATCGAAGTGTCCACACCGATCTCCGTCGCGGCAAACGAAGTGTTCTTCAGCGGCGCCGCACTGACCACGTATCGCAACTACTGGGCTCCCGTGTATTCCCAGCCGGTTGTGGCTCTGTTCGTCAACAAGCCGATCCACAACGGCACCTACGATTGCCGCGCCCCGATTCCGTTTGAAGTGCAGATCAACTACGTCGCCTGCAACAACATGCCGTCCGGAGGACGCGTGCTTGTGCGCTACGACCGCAACGGCAACCTGCAAAACACCTTCGACGGCGTAAGCGCAAACTGGGAGACCGTGTATGACCAGACCTACTTCCAGTCGCCCAGCTGCGGTGCATCCGCCTGTGTGCATACCACGGTGATGTCGTCGAACATCGTGTTGCCCAATCTGTCTCCCACCGCCACCCAGACGACCATCCAAGTGCTCGTGAAGCACGACGGCTACAGCGACGGCACGCATCCGTTCCCCGATTCCAGCTTCTCGACAGGCGACATCTACATCGCCCGCCACTTCGCTCAGGCTTTCAACGTGTGGATCAACTGTCTCATCCACGGCGATGTGACGGTGACCAAGACCGCAGCCACTCCCGTGGTGCAGCGCGGCAACCAGGCGATCTTCACCCTCACGGTGCGCAACAACGGCCCGTACAGCGTCGCCAACGTCACCCTCACAGATCACGTTCCTGCCGGACTCACCTTTGTCAGCAGCAGTGACAACCGTTGCAGCCTTGTCGGCTCGTCGGTGAACTGCAGCTTCGGCACGATGACCAGCAGCCAGCAGATTCCTCTGACCTTCACCTATGGCACATCGGTTTCGACGGCCTGTTCCACAATCCCGAACGTGGCCACCGTCGCCACGACCACGCAGGACGACAATCCGGGAAACAACCAAAGTTCCGCAAGCGTCGTCGTGCAGTGCCCCGCACCCACGACCGATATCCAAGTGACCAAGACCGCTAACGCTGCAACCGTGCAGCAGGGCAGCCAGGTGTCGTACACCTTGAATGTGCGCAACAACGGCCCTGATTCCGCCAGCAGCGTCACCCTGACCGATCCTGTCCCCACCGGGTTCACCTTCGTCAGCAGCAGTGACAACCGTTGCAGCCTTGTCGGTTCATCGGTGAACTGCAACTTCGGCACCATGACCAGCGGCCAGCAGATCCCCGTGACCTTTACCTACGGCACGTCAGCTTCGACCGCATGTTCGACCATTCCGAACGTCGCCACTGTCGCCACTACGACCCAGGAAACGAATACGTCGAACAACCAGAGCACCGCCAACGTCGTGGTGCAGTGTCCCGTTCCCCAGGCCGATATTCAGGTGACCAAGACGGCCAACACGCCCGTCATTCAGCAGGGCAACACGACAGGTTCGTTCACGGTCACCGTCAAGAACAACGGTCCCGACAGCGCCCAAAACGTCGTGATGACCGACCAGGATCCGAACCTGACCTTCGTGTCTGTCAGCGACAACCGCTGCACCCACGCCGGCACCACGGTCACCTGCAACTTCGGCACCATGACCAGCGGCCAGCAGATCCCGGTCACGCTGACCTACCAGATCACCGCCACCACGCAGTGCGCCACCTACCCGAACACGGCCACGGTGAGCACCACGACCGCCGGTGACAACTCCGCCAACAACACGAGCTCCGCAAGCCTGCAGGTGCAGTGCCCCACGAACGTCGATGTCCAGGTGGTGAAGACGACGACCACGCCCACGATCCAGCAGGGCAACACGGCCACCTTCAACCTGACGGTCACCAACAACGGTCCCGCCAGCGCACAGAATGTGGTGCTTACAGACACCGTTCCGGCCGGATTCACCTACATCGGACCCTCCGATTCCCGCTGCACGCTGGCCAGCGGCGTGATCACCTGTGCCATCGGCACATTGGCAAGCGGCCAATCCGCCTCGCCGAACTTCCAGTTCGTGTTCCAGACGTCGGCTTCCACCAGCTGTACGACGATCCCGAATACGGCAACCGTTGCCACGTCTTCCACCGATTCCAATTCGTCGAACAACCAGAGCACCGCCAACGTCGTGGTGCAGTGTCCCGTTCCCCAGGCCGATATTCAGGTGACCAAGACGGCCAACACGCCCGTCATTCAGCAGGGCAACACGACAGGTTCGTTCACGGTCACCGTCAAGAACAACGGTCCCGACAGCGCCCAAAACGTCGTGATGACCGACCAGGATCCGAACCTGACCTTCGTGTCTGTCAGCGACAACCGCTGCACCCACGCCGGCACCACGGTCACCTGCAACTTCGGCACCATGACCAGCGGCCAGCAGATCCCGGTCACGCTGACCTACCAGATCACCGCCACCACGCAGTGCGCCACCTACCCGAACACGGCCACGGTGAGCACCACGACCGCCGGTGACAACTCCGCCAACAACACGAGCTCCGCAAGCCTGCAGGTGCAGTGCCAGCAGCTGGGTTGCGTGGATGTCGTGAAGGAAATCTTTGATGCCAACGGCACGGCAATCACCACGACCGTTCCTGCCTTCAGCTTCCAGATCGACGGCGGACAGGCGATTCAAAATGATGCGACGGGTCGCGCCCGCTTCGTGAACGTCCCTGCCGGCACCCACACGATCACCGAAAACCCCCTCAGCGGCTGGACGCAGTTCCTGGTGACGCCGGCAAACGGCGTCGTGAACGTGCAGACAGGTTCCGCCTGCAGCACGGTCACCTTCAAGAACCAGCAACAGCCCACCACCGGCTGTATCGACATCACCAAGACCACGCTGACGCCCCAGGGCACGGTGCTCACTCCGGTCACGCAGTTCACCTTCCAGTTGGACGGCAACCTGACCACGACCAATGACAGCAACGGTCGCGCACGCTTCAATAACGTCTCTGCCGGAACGCACACGATCAGTGAAATCATCCCATCTGGCTGGACGCGCACCGCACTCGTGCCCGCAAACGGCGTCGTGACGGTCACGCCTTCTGCCAACAACTCGTCCTGCGCGCAGGTAGCGATCACCAACCAGCAGAACCAGCTGACCACCACGACGGATCTCAGCATTCAGAAGACGGGTCCCTCGACCATTCAGCGCGGTTCCACCCTCAGCTACCAGCTGACAGTCACCAACAGCGGTCCCGCCTCGGCGCAGTCCGTGCAGGTGTCCGATCCCTTCTCGTCGCTCCTGACCTATCTGCCCGGCTCCTCGGACACACGCTGCACCCAGCAGGGTCAGGTGATCGTCTGTCAGCTCGGCACCATGGCCAGCGGCCAGCAGATCACGTTGCCTTTGACCTTCCAGTCCCAGATCCAGTCCGGCACCTGCTCCACGGCGACCATCACGAACGTTGCCACAGTCAGCTCTGCCACATCCGAGACCAACATGTCGAACAACACCAGCCAGACCGTGACCACGCAGCTGACCTGCAGCAACACGGTGTCACAGTGTGAGGACGTGTCGATCGACGTGAAGGGCGATCCCGATCCCGTCGCCATCGGCGATGAGATCGACTACCGCATCCGCCTGCGCAACGATTCCAACACGAGCCGCACCACCACCGTCCGCGCATTCCTCGACAACGACACGCGCTTCGAGGACGCCTCCGACAACGGCGATGATGTGGAGGATGACGAGGTCGAATGGCGCAATGTCCGTGTGGATGCCGACGATACGGAAACCCTCGATCTTACCGTCAGCGTGATGCCGTCCGCCCGCAACGGCGACCGCCTCCGCCTGCGCGTGGAGACCGACTGCAACGACGAGACGGAGGAAACGCGCGTGATCGATCTTGCCCGTCCCGTGACCACCGCCCGCATGACCATCGACAAGACGGTGGATCGCAGCGAGGCACAGCCAGGCGACGTCGTGTCCTATACCGTCACCATCCGCAATACCGGAACGGTCGGTGTGACCGGCGTGAACATCGACGACGTGTACACCTCCGGACAGCTGACCATCCTGGATGCCGCAGGCGGCATTGTGCAGGGCAACTCGATCCACTGGACCATTGACCGCTTTGATGCCAACACGACGCGCACATTGCGCTACACGGCTCGCATCGGCGCTTCCATGCGCAACGGCGATGTGCTGCCCAACACGGTGACGCTCACAGCGCCAGGGCAGAACGCCAGCGATAGCGCGATCGTCCGCATCATTCAGCAATTGCCGCAGACGGGTGTGCATTCCCTCGGTCTGCCGAGCGGCGGTGTCTCCGCCTTCCTGCGCCCCGCGACATCGCACAGCACATCCGGCGAGAACGGCGTGCCCCTCTTCGCCTGGCTCAGCGTGATGATTAGCGGTCTCGGCGCCGGCGGACTGGCCGGTCGCAAGTTCCTGATCTGATCACAGCATGCAACGGAAAGGCCGGCGTTTGCCGGCCTTTTTGTATGCAAGGGTATCGAGGTAAGAGCATCGGTTGTGCAGCGTTGTAGTGCTATGCGATCGCAGAGCTTTTGTTTCTTTCCTTCTTCACGTATGGAATACATCCTTCGTCGTTTGTTTGCGTCGTTTGCCGCCGGTTCGCTCGCCCTTGCCGCCGTGCCGGCTTCGGCACACGGCCTCGGTGATCTGATCGCCCTGCGCGGCGATGTGTCCGTTGCCGCCCAGTTGCAGCATTGCCGCGAGATGACGGGTCAAGACAGGATCGAGTGTGAGCAGAAGATCCAGGCCAAGGCCGAGGTGCACGTCGGTTCGGGTTCCCGTGTCGGTCATCATGACGATGACGACAGGGATCATCCCCGCTCCTCATCGGGTTCGACGGTCAGTGCCGACGCAAAAATCGCCGCCACCCAGCATCTGTGGGACAAGATGGTGCAGCGTCTCGAACATACGTTTTCCATGATCGGCAAGACCGCCAAGCGCCTGTGCAATGCCACAAACAGCGAGGCAACGGCCGCCAAGGCCTGTGTCGATACCTTGAAGGTGTCCTTCAAGGCCAAGGTTGAAGCCATGATCGATGCGGCATTTGCCGCCTGATGATGGCAGTGGGAATGCGGGGAACACGGAGTCACACGGTGGCTCCGTGTTGTTATGCAGCCACCTGTGCCGCGAGCAGGATCAGGAAGATGCCCACGGTGTTGCACAGCAGGCACAGCAGCGCGAAACGGCGTGTGTCGAGCGTGGTGATGCCGCTGAGCATGCTTACACCCAGCTCATCGGGCAGGGGAGAGGCGATGACGAATCCTGCGCCGAGCCACAGCGCCGTCGTGCGGATCGCTCGCGGCACACGGGCGCCTCGCAAGATTTTTGCTGACCGGTGCATCCAGTGTGTCACCGAGAGACGGTGCAATTCATCTTTCAGTGTGAAGCGGGCAACGGAGAAGATGGTCATGTCCGAGAGCACGGCGCCCACACCGCCGATGAGAGCGGCGGGCAACGGGTGCACGTCGCCGGCGGCGGCCACGAAAAAGGCGATCGCAAACGGGGTGGTGAATCCGAAGCTGAACAGCAGTCCCGCAAAGAAGATCGAGACATATCCTTCGCCACTCACGGCATGCACCAGATGGTCGAACGTTCCCTGCATGCTCAACCCGTAGGCCACGATGCAGCTGACCGCGAAGAGCAGGAGTTTGGGGTACTGTTTGAGGATATGCATTTGATAGTATTATAACACATTTATAGAACATTTGGAACTCAAAGGATCCCTTCTAAACGGGCTTCTTAGACCCTTGACTTTCTGCTGGAAATACCCAAATTGGGCAATCCTATGCGCAACACCCCCTCCTCATCATCGGCCTATGAACCTCTGTCGGAGGTCCGTCGAAAAAGCCTTTATCGCGAGGCGGACAGCCTGATCGATGCGGGCAACTGGCAACGCCTCCAATTGTGGATGAGCGAACAGGGGATGGCTGCAGCTGATCTGTCCGATCGCGGTGTGGAAGGCGGGGCAAACTACAGCAAGCAGGATGCACTCACCTTACTCATCCGCTCCCGCGTGTATACGTGCGTCAATGCCCTGATCAACGGCGCACCCCAGGATGCCGCCGCACCCGCGCCGAAAGTCGCGCTGCCGCGTACGCGCACAAGGCGCCCTTCGAAGAAGAGCGCCCCCAATTTGTCCGCACGCGAAATGTCGTCGGTGACGCTCGGGACGTTCTAAATGTGGCAGCTGCCCAGCCCGTGCTTCGCCAGATATCGCTGGTGGTATTCCTCCGCCTTGTAAAAAGGTTTGGCGGGTTCCACCTGTGTCACGACGGGCTTCTTCCATGTGCCCGACGCGTCCACTGCGGCGATCGCTTTTTTGGCGGCGTCTTCCTGTGCGGATGAATGTGTGAAGATCACGGATCGATATTGCGAGCCGATGTCGGGCCCCTGGGCGTTTCGCTGGGTGGGATTGTGATTTTCGAAAAATACTTGGAGCAATTGCTCGTAGGTAATCGTGTCGGGGTCGTAGGTCACCTGCACCACCTCGGCGTGTCCTGTCCGGTCGGTGCATACATCCTCGTAGGTCGGGTGTTCCGTGTGTCCTCCGCAGTAGCCTGCGACGGCATCAAGCACGCCCGGTTGCCGCCGAAACAGATCTTCTACACCCCAGAAGCATCCTGCGCCGAATGTTGCGATGTCCGTCATGCGGCCATTCTAGCAGACGCCCTTCACAGCCGCTGCAACACAAGTGCCCCAACCATGCAGGCAAACGTGCCCCACAGCATGTCGACGGCCACCACCTGCCATGACCAGCCGTTGAGCAGCGACCGGTTGGTTAGCTCATACACGCCGTAGACCACGGCACCAAACGCCGCACCGATGAGCGCGGCATGTGCCGTGCTCTGACGCTCAATCAGCGGACGCACAAACAGCACCATGCCTGCGGCAAGCAGCAGATACACCCCTGCACCCGCAGACCACAGCGGCACGACATTGCCTGCGGCATTTTTGCGCAGCAGCGGTGAAATATCACCCATCAGTTTCAACCCCACGGTCGAAAACCATGCCGCATCCAGTCCGGCGAGGATCAGGGCGGTGCCGATGAATTGTGCAAAGGTGTGCATGTCTCGAGGTTAGCGGCAGTTGTGACAGCGTCCATAGAATTCCAACGAGTGGCTTTCCACGTCGAAGCGGTGTGCCTTACGGATGCGTGTTTCGATCGTCGAAAGTTCGCGATCCATGTGTACGTCTTCCACGGCATCGCACGAGAGGCACACAAGATGGTGATGGTGGGGCAACGAAGTGCGCTCGTAGCGCTGCACGCCGTCTTGGAAGTGCACGCCCTTCACAATACCTTCGGCTTCAAGGAACTGCAGTTCACGATAGATCGTCGTTGCGTTGACCGACAGTTTTTTGCGTGTGAGCAGCGCCTGCATGTCGAGCGCGGACAGGGGTTTGTCGTGTGTCGTCACAATACCCACGATCGCCTTGCGGGCGTTGGTCAGGCGTTTGCCGCTTGCGCGCAGTGCGGCCAGTACACGGTCTGTCTCCTGCATGCAGCCATTCTACTGCAGGTCATTTGCATCTGCAAAAGTCCTCAACTCGAAATCGGGGTGATTTTGATGCGGTCACCCGTGCCGCCGGCCGTCGTCGATGGCGCCACGGGGGCGGCTCCTTCGGAGAACAGCCCTTGCGGGGTCAGTTGCAGCATGCGGGCACCCATGCCGTGGAATGCCGCTGCATGCTGTGTGAAGATCAGCACGCTGGCGCCGCTTTGGTTGGCTGCGGCGATGGCGGCGATGGCGCGTTGTGCACCATGCGGATCGAGACCCTGCAACGGCTCGTCCAGCAGCAGAATGGGAGGGGCTCCGCAAAGTGCCCGGGCGATGGACGCAAGGCGTTGGTCGCCATAGGACACCTCGAAAACAGGCACATCTGCCAGGTGATCCAGTTCCAAATGCGTCAATATTTCCCCGGCCTCATGCATTGCGGCGGTATCGTCGATGCCGCGCAGCTGCAGCGGCAAGGCGACGTTTTCCCGCAGGGTGAGTCGCTCGAGAAGATGAGGGGTCTGGAAAACCACACCAAGGCGCTGGCGGTAGAGCTGCAGCACCTGCGGGGGCAAAAGACGCAGATCCACGCCGTCCACATCGACCTTTCCCTGGGTGGGATCCATTTCCCTCAAAAGCAGGCGCAGCAGATGTGATTTGCCGGTGCCGCTTGCGCCCTCCATCACGACGCATTCATGCGGCGCGAGCAGACATGTCACGTTTTGCACGATCGGTCGGCTGCCGATGGAAAGAGACACGCTGACGAAACCCAGCATGGTGCAGATGGTACCACGCGGCGGAAGGAGGAACCCTCGACGGTTCAGCGTTCCGTGATGGGGTGGCGTTTTGCCTCGCCGATGCGACGGGGGTAGAGCGGGGGAGTGGACGATGTTTTTCGGTAGATCAGCAGCTGCCGTTCTCCCCAGTCTCCGGGGAGCGTGTACCGAAGGGCGGGCTGTTCCGTCAGGCCGAGCACCGCGGCGGCATTAACGGCCGCAGCGTGTTCCTCGGCAATGTGTGTGCTCTTCCAGAGCACCAGCGAGCCTCCTTTTTTCACAAACGGCGCGCAGTATTCCAACAGAATGTTCAGCGGTGCCACGGCTCGCGCGGTCACGATGTCGTACTGCTCGCGATGCTTCTTGTCCTGTCCCAGGATTTCCGTCCGCTCGGCAATCAGATGCACGTTTGTCAGCTGCAGCGCCGCCGCCATGCGTTCCACGGCCTTCACTTTCTTGCCAACCGCCTCCAGGCCGTGGCATTGCATGGTCGGGCAGGCGATGGCCACGGGCAGCAGGGGGAATCCTCCGCCCGTACCCACATCGAGCAATGATCCTTTGTTCATCCCCGTCTGCAGGAAGGCGAGTGAGTCGAGCACGTTGCCGTTGAAGCAGGCTTCCGGCGTGCGCAGAGCCGACAGATTGGTGATGGCGTTTTCCTGCAGGAACACATCGACGAGTCGGTCGAGTGTGGAGCGCTGCTGCTCGCTGAGGGGTTCGAGGAGGGGGTGCACGCCGCCATTCTAGCGTGTTCGCCAGCGGTGCGCGTGGCTGTATACTCGTCCCGTTCCCCAACCTTGCCATGGCTCTCCCCGAACGCATCGCCGAGTTCCTCCTCAGCATCGAGGCGGTCAAACTGTCGCCCAGCAAACCGTTTACATGGACGAGCGGCATCAAGTCGCCCATCTACTGCGACAACCGCATGATCTACAGCCACCCCGCAGCGCGCGATGTGGTGGTGGATGCGCTCGCAAGCCGCGTGCAACACCTGCACATCCCTGCCGATGTCATCGCCGGCACGGCCACCGCAGCCATCGGTTGGGCGGCGCTCGTGGCCGATCGTCTCAAGCTGCCGTTTGTCTATGTCCGCTCCAAGGCCAAGGAACACGGTGCGGGAAAGCGCATTGAGGGCGATCTCAAACCCGGCAGCCACGTCGTGGTGATCGAGGATCTGCTGTCGACGGGCGGAAGCGCCGTCATGACGGTCGAGGCATTGCGCGACGAAGGCCAGGCGGTGGTGACGGACGTGGTGGCGATCTTCACCTATGAATTTTTGGCCGCCCGCGAAAAGGCCGAAGAGGCACGGATTCATCTGCACCCCCTCACAACCATTTCCACCCTTGTGGAGGTGGCCGTCGGCCAGGATCGTATCTCCGAAGGGGACGCAAAGCTGATTGCGTCGTTCATCCGCGATCCTGAGCATTGGAAAGCCTAAATACTATATTTTGACAAAGCATAAAAATATAGTATAATAATTTCATGACCACACCACATCCTGAGCATTCCTCCTCGGACGGCCGTTTGGAGTCCGCCATTCCTTCCGGTGCGATGCTTGAGGCGTTGATGCGTGAGTATGGCACGGATGTTCCGTCGGATGAGGCATTGCGCATAGACCAGAGCCACGCCAAGACCGTGCAGTCTGCAGGCGAAGCCTGGCAGCATTTGTCGGGTACCCCGACCGTGCCCCACGGCAACGATGATGTAATGAAGGGGTATCGCCGTGTTGATGCCGAGGAAGCAGCACTCCTTGATCAGGACATCCGCGGCAACCGCGGCAATTTCCGTCACCTGATGTTGGAAGTCTTCGATGAACGCGACGGCCTGATGGGCACGTGGAGGCAGGTCGACTGACCTCATCTCAGGCAAACTGTTTCAGCCACTGCATGTCCCCTTCGTAGAAGGAGCGCAGATCGGTGATGCCGTTTCTGATCATCACCAGTCGTTCGATGCCGAAGCCGAAGGCAAAGCCCTGCCACTTCTTGGGGTCGATGCCCCCGTTTTTCAGCACCTGGGGGTGCACCATGCCGCAACCGACCACTTCCAGCCAGCGCCCGGGGGTGCCGTCGGCGTTTTTCATGCGGATATCCACTTCGAGCCCCGGTTCCACAAACGGGAAATAGCTGGTGCGGAAGCGGAAATCGATATCGGGCGAGAGCAGCTGCTTCATCGCCGCCACCATCACGCCCTTCATCTCGGCTAGCGACACGTCTTTGCCCACCATCAATCCTTCGCACTGGTGGAACATGGGGGAGTGCGTGGCGTCGGCATCCTTGCGATAGACCGTTCCCGGGCAAATCATGCGGAAGGGTGCCTTGTGCTCGCGCATGTAGCGGATCTGCACCGGCGTTGTGTGCGTGCGAAGCACCGTGCGTTCGTCACCCTCGACCCAGAAGGTCGCCTGCATGTCGCGCGCGGGGTGATCGGCCGGGATGTTGATCAGCGTGAAATTCAGCTCTTCGTCCTCGGCTTCCGGTCCGCGGGCAACATCGAAACCCATGCGGCCGAACACCTCTTCCATTTCTTCCAAAAATTGCGGAACCGGGTGCAGCCCGCCGCGCGGTTTGGGGGGGAGCTGCAGGGTCACATCGATCCGGTCGCTTTCGCCGAGGCCGTGACGTGCCGACTGGCTCAGTTCGTTGCGCCTTGCCGTCAGCGCATCTTGCACGCGGTTTTTGATGTCGTTGAGCTGTGCACCGTGCTGCTTTCGCAATTCGGGTGCCACGGTGCCGAGTTCCTTCATGGCTGCAGTCAGCACGCCGCGGCTGCGCCCGAGGTAATCGAGTTCAAGCGTTTCGAGCTCCTGTAAGGTTGACGCATGCGCAATGCGCGTGAGCCACTCGTCGAGGGGGATTGCGGCAAGATCCATTGGTCAAAGCATAGCAGTCGGCTCTCAGTAGTGCAGCGCGACTTCGATGAGGATGAAGATGGCGTAAATCGTCACTCCCGCCCACCAGGTCAGGATGCCCAGCAGATGGAACAGGATCAGCAGCGTGGTGGCGATGGCCAGAAACAGCCCCTCGCGCAGGGAGATGCGCAGCACGGCGCCGTCGTCCCATGTGTGCACGGGGATCACTTTCCACAGTCCGTACAGAAGCAGGCAGCCGGTGCTCATGATGGAGAGAAACAGGCTCAGAAAGAACGCCGTAAGCGCCTGCCCCGGCGCGGTCAACGGGCTGACGCGTAGGAGAACCGTCAGCAGGGACGTGAGCGACAGCACCGCCGCGAGAGCCACCGAAAAGAGGAGGCCGTTCATGCTGCTTTGACGGTAGCCAGGAACGTGCCGAGCGCCTGAAAATCTGCAAATAGTGGCTGCCGCAACCCGGGGTTATGCAGCGCTGCGGCAGGGTGATACATGGGGAATACTACCGATCCGTTGGGCAACAGTTGCGGGTGGCCGTGTGCGGCGCCGATGCCCAGCTCCGTAAAGAAGTGGCCAAGGGCGTGTCGCCCAAGCGGCACGATGATCTTGGGTCTGATGAGCGCCATTTCCAGCATCAGCCAGGGCATGCACTGTTCCTTCTCTTCTGGCGTGGGGTCGCGGTTCTCCGGCGGGCGGTATTTCACCACATTGCTGATATACACATCCTCGCGTTTTAGCCCGATGGTGAGCAGCAGCTCATCGAGCAGTTTGCCTGCCTGCCCCACAAACGGCCGACCAGTCTCATTTTCCTTTTGCCCCGGTGCTTCACCGATGAACATGATGTCGGCCTGGGGATTGCCTTCGCCCAGCACGGCGTTGCTCTTCTCCGCCAGTTTGCAGCCTTTCCAGTCTTGGAGTTTTTCCCGAAGCAGGTCGAGGGTGAGTGTGGGCACGAGGGGGATTCTACACCACAAAAAAAATGACCCGAGAAGTTTCTCGGTGCATGCGTATTCTCTTCCATGCCGCGATCACCAGCCCTCCTTGCCGTGCGTCTCAAAAAATGTGGACAGGTGCACGCGCACGCCCAGGATGATATCCGGGCACCTGCCGGTCAGGCCGACCAGCAATCTGTTCTCCACTTCTTCCAGGTCGCGGATCATGTCCTGTTGCATGCCGATGGAGCGCAGGCGATGCAGGCGCAGTCGGAAACGATGCACCATGAGCGGGATGTCCCATCGATCCGGCTCCTGCTCTGACAGGGCTTTTGTCGCTTCAAAGAGAAAGCGCACATGCCGCTTTTCCTCGGGCAGCACATCGGCTTCCTCATAGTGTGCGGCAATGCGGTTACGCAGATCCATAGGGTTGGGGGAGTATAGGAATCCCTTCCGGATCTTCAAGTTTTTGTCTTTGGGACGATCTATTGTCCTTTGGGGGGCATCCTGATACCCTTCACGGGCTCCGAATCGGGGTAAGCTCTTTCTCTCGTGCGCCCGTAGTTCAGCCCGGCTCAGGATCACCTGTGATCCTGGGAATAGACCATTTCTATCCGGTTCTGCGGCCGCCCTTGTTCTTTTTCTCTCCATCGTGCGCCCGTAGTTCAGCCCGGATAGAACGCCAGATTGCGGATCTGGAAGTCGTAGGTTCAAATCCTGCCGGGCGCACCATATTTTCTAAGGCATTCGGGGCTTTAGCTCAGCTGGCTAGAGCGCTTCCATGGCATGGAAGAGGTCAGGGGTTCGAATCCCCTAAGCTCCACCAATATTGACAAAATAGCGTTTTTGGCGTATTTATATTTATGGAATTTTCACCTCCAACCAAAGAAAGGAAACAGAGTCGTGATTCATTCCAACCCGTTTTTTGACAATCAAGGGAATACGACCGAAGCGTTTTCCGAGCTGCTCGACCTTTGCGGCTGCAGCGCGCGTTCCATCGTGGACGTGCGCGACAGCACCCAGCGCGAGTGGTACAAGGAAGGCAAGTTTCGGGCACAGATCGTCGAGGAGCATGCCGGCCTCAAAGATCGTGCGTGGCCGCTGTTTCGGCGTCTGGGCATGATCGATGAGATCAATGCCCCGGGCCGCAACTACCTGCATGCCATCCTCCTCGGCGCGACGGTCACGGCCGTCCGCGGACGCATCGATCTGTTGCGCCGTGAGTACGACCGCGGCGTGCGGTTTGTGAACTTCGATGTGCCCGGCAGCGACCGCGCGTTGTTCGCCGACAAGGAAAGCCGCGAAACGCTGCTGAACGGAACGGTGTTGCCCATCGATGTCGCGCGGGCGCAGGCGGCTCTGCCGACGACCGAAATCGGGATGATGGAATGGCTGTGCACGCACAGCCGCACCTACTTCCCGTGGACGAATCGTCCGCGGTTCTGCCCCACCTACGGCAACGGCAAATCGGTCACCACGGCCGATACGCTGAAGACGTACCGGCGCGAGCTGTCGCCTAGCGGCAATTGCCTGCTCATCTCGTCCCAGCCGTTTGCGTACCACCAGTATCTGGTGGCGCAGGCGATCCTGCCGGATCACTGCCCGATCGATGTGATCGGCTATGCGGCGCCGTCGACCATGCCGGTGACGACCGTTCTCGATACGGTCGCCAAGACCGTGTTCGAGTTGGCGCAGCTGGTGCATGCCTGACGGTCAACGTGTTCTTTCCCCGTCAAAAAACTCCGGTTCGTCTGCGTTGCAGGCGAGCCGGTTTTTTAGTGTTTTTTCCGTGCGTGCATCAACAGATAGACCGCCGGCAGGATGCCCAGCGAGTTCACAAGCAGCAGTGCGACAAACCAGATCGGCTGACTGCTGCGTGCCGCGCGCCACAGAGCAAGCGCTTTCAGGACAAGATCGAGAAGGATGAGCGGCAGGAGCCACCAGAGATGGTGTTGCAGGAGGAGGAGACGGGGATCCATAGGTGTTGGGGGGACTACTGAGCGATTGTTTGCTCTACTTCCTGCAAGACCTCCTCGAGCTTTCCTTCCTTGCTGACGATCTGCGCGTTGCAGTGCTTTGCGTAGTCGAGCTCCTTGGTCATGCTTTTCATGCGGCGGTCGATTTCATCCTGCGTCATGGGTGCGCGTTTCTGGATATGCTCGAGCAGCTGCTCCTTGCTTTCCGGCAGCAGGAAAATCGACTGCAGGCGGTACTGTGCCTGTTCGCCGTCGAAGAGGGGATGGGCGCGGATGCTGTCGAAGCCCTGCACATCAACCTCGCGGATGACGGTCTTGCCTTCTTCGATGGCCGGCACGATCTCATCGAGCAGCGTGCCGTAGCGCGCGCCGCCATGGACCACCGCCCATTCCAGGACTTTGTGCTCGGCGAGGAGCGAGTCGAACTCGGCATTACTCACGAAATGGTAAATGGTGTCGCCTTCGCCTGGGCGGCGGCTTCTGGTTGTTGCCGAGCGGGGGAAGTGGAATTCCGGGTGTTTTTGCCTCAGAAACGTCAAAATGGCGCTTTTGCCCACTCCGCTCGGACCGATGATTAAGACCAATTTGCCGCTGTCCATAGGTGGATTGTACTTATCTGAGGGAAACCTACAACGGTTTCCCCCAGTACCCCCTTCCCTGCAGAAGTGTCACTCAGGCAGGCAAAGCCCGCCTTTGTGACCATTACTACCCTTGAGCTCCAGTGCGTTTTCTGCTATCATAAGAGGATTGCTCATTCATAGTTTGGTGGCAGGAAGAGGCGAGGGGCCAGCGGCGGATACTCCTTCATGGAGCCTCTCCGCGGTCAGCTCGACCCCTCACCCCTCCCTGCCTTGCGGGCTTCGAGTCACCCGCAACCCATCCCTCCTTGTGAGGGAGCACACACATACACAATGGCGTACTTCCGGCCTAACGGAAGGCCGATTCCCGAGTCATCGGGACACAACAAACACACACACCCGCTCGCACGGCGCTCACTGTGCAACGGGTAGGGAGAGTAGAGACTCGCTACATTCTTCTTCGACACACGCGTGTTGAAGAGCACCCGCCTCTCACTTGGGACACACCGGTGTCTCAACTGAGGGGCGGGTTTTTGCGTGGGAGACAAACCTGCGGTTTTTCTCCCACGAGCCCACTTTTCCCTCAAAGGAGTTGCTCCAGCCAGGCAGAGCCCGGCTTCGCAACAAGGTTGTTGATGCGCGAAAACGCGGCTTACTCCTTCGTCTGTCACTTCGAGCGGAGCGAGAAGTCACTCGTCATCTTCATCATCCTCGCCCTCTTCTTCTTTCATTTTTTGTTCATGCTTTTCCATCATCGCATTGCCGATGATCGAGCCGATGGCGCCGCCGATGATCAGGCCTGTCACCAAGCGTTTCATCGTGCTGCCTTCTTCTTTTTTCCGAAACGGCCACATGCCGAAAGTGTAGCACGGCACGAGCGATCCTCAGAGACCGCCACGCCATATCACTTGCTCCAGTCAATCTCCGGATAGGTGTGCAGATGATCCAGCACTTCCTGCTGCACCCGCTGCAATACTTCTGGGCTGCGCGCCTCGATACAGATGCTCAGACACTGAGAAGTGTTGCTGTAGCGGATGCCCGCCCAGGCGCCGTCGCCAAAGTCGATGCGCGCGCCGTCCAGCGTGATGACGGGATGGGTTTTTTGATACCACGCCGTGACACGGTCAACGATGTCTTGCTTGTGGTCATCCGCGCAGTGCGGGCGAAGCTCGGGCATCTGGAACACCTTGGGAAAGGCGTTGAACAGTGCGGAGGCAGGGGATGCGGATGCATGCACGATGCTGAGGATGCGCAGGCTTGCGACCAGGGCATCGTCGTAGCCCCCCGTGTCTTCGGCGCAGAAGAAGTGGCCGGACTGTTCGCCGCCCAGCAGTGCGCCGTGCTCGGCCATCGCATGCTCCACAAACGAGTGCCCGACCTTGCACATGACCGGTTTGCCGCCCCATTTGGCAATTTCCGTTTCCAGCGAGCCGGAGTTGCTGACGGTGAATACTACCGTGCCGCCCGGGCGGCGCCGGAGATGGTCTTGGGCAAGCAGCAGCAGGATTTCATCGGCACTGCGGATCGCGCCGGTCTCATCCACGATGCCCGCACGGTCGCCGTCGCCGTCGAAGGCGATGCCCAGGTCGGCCTTCTCGCTCACCACGCGTGCCTGCAGCTCCTTGAGCGTGTCGTGTTTGCTGGGGTCGGCCGGATGATTGGGGAAGGTGCCGTCGGGTTCGGTGTACAGCTCCACCACCTCGCAGCCGATCGCGCGGAGAATCCGACAGTTCACGGGGCCGGCTATGCCGTTTCCGCCATCCACAACCACTTTCTTGCCTTCTCCAAGATGTGCAAATTTTTTGCTCAATACATCGACATATGGCGTCACAGCGTCGAATTTCTCCTGGGAGCCGTCGCCCATCACCACATCCTTGTTCTCGATTTGTTCGCGCAGCCGCTGCAGATCTTCTCCGCTGAAAGCATGCATGCCTCTGGTCTGCAACTTGAGGCCGTTGTCATGTGCGGGGTTGTGGCTCGCCGTCACCTGCACGCCGCCGGCGACATCGGTGGTGGCCACAGTGAAGTAATTCACGGGTGTCGGGGTTTGGCCGATCTCCCGGACGGCACAACCGGCCGCCCGCAATCCGGCGATCAGCGCCGACTCCAGATCCGGTCCGTGGGTGCGCGCGTCACGGCCGACTACCACAACGGGGTGCTCGGTCTTTTCCTTTCGACGCAGCACGGTGCCGAATGCATGGCCGATCTGCTCACAGGCATTGGCATCAAGCTGCTCAGGAACGCGGCCGCGGATGTCGTACGCGCGGAAGATGCGCGGGTCGATGGGAGACACGCCCAAACTGTGCAGTGCGCGGCTGCAGTGCGCAAGTGCCCGTCTCAGATGAAGATTTCAATCAGATACCGCGCCATCGAGATGATGATGAAGCCGATGGCCAGACGGAACAGATAGGATTTCAGTTTGGTGAACTGCTCCTCGTTGCCGAAGTTGACGATCATGAGCAGTCCGAGCACCACGAGGATGAGGATGGCGACCACCTGCAGATATCCCATGAATGTGGCGATAATGCTCAGCACCTTGCCCACAATCGCCACCGAACTTGCCCCGCCCACGATCTCGCATTTGTCGAGACCGATTGCGCCATAGACGATCGGTTTTTCGATCAGGATGAACAGGCCGAAGAGCACGGCGCCCACCGCCTGCCGCATGGAGGCAACGGCGTCCTCGCTGCCGAAACTGGCCAGCACCTTGATGCCGGTAAAGGCGATGGCGATGACGGCCAGGATACCCGCCAATCCCTCGAAAATGCCGATGACATTCAGGAATGCAGGGCAGAGTTCCGTGGCGTCCGGTACGGTTCCGCCGCCGCCCGCCGCCGAAAACAGCAGGCTGTGGAGTGATGCAAGCACCACGCCCGCAAACACCATGCCGATCGAGCGTTTCGCGTTGCCCAATTCGTCTTCGCTCGATTTGGTGACCAGTTTCAATCCCGCGATGGTCACAAAGATCACGCCCAGAATCAGGATGATGTCGGACTTCACGATGTCGGTGATCGCCCTGTCAGCAATATCGGTGAGGCAGGAGGAACCAAAGCAAAACGGCGTCTTCGGCACACCTGTTGCCACTTCGGTCAGCGTGTCGCCCAGGCCGATGGCCAGGGCATGATCGACGATGAGGGAGAGCAGCGCTGTCATGGATTAGAGCAGATGAATGAGGGCGCCGAGACACAGGATGGTGATCAGCACGATCACTGCGGCAAAAATACTTTTCTTCGCGCGTTCCTGGAGACCCTCGTCGTAGGACACGATCATCAGGATGCCGCCCACGACAATGCTCAGCACCATAAGGGCGCCGAGGACGTAGAGCACATATTCGGCGATGCCGACCGCTTCGGACTGCAGGCCTTCGCCGCCGAGCGCCGCATTCACGATGGTTCCCGCCAGCACAATGATGCCCACGCCCACGGCGGCATTGAGCAGGAGTTTGCGTTGTGAAGAGACCTGCCCTTCGTCGCCGCCTGCGGTGATCAGCTGGATCGCACGCACGACAAGGAGTCCTCCCGCACCGGCCGCCGCAACGATCTTGATGAACTGCAGACCTGCGGCAAGAAGGGGATTGATGCCGTTGGGGTTGATGAGCGGACCTCCCGGCGCAACCACACTGAGAATGCTGCCACGGAAGAACACCAGGCCGCTTGCGATAAGGGCGAGCGTGAATGCCTTGCGGACTTCATCGATGGTGCCTTCGTTGGTGCTGCCTACAATCAGCGTGATCGCGTAGACCAGCAGCATCAGCGCCAACAGCCCGTAGAAAATGTCGATCAGCCCCCCTTCGAGCAGTGCGGGTACCGCGGTGATGCCGGCGATGCCGTCACAGCGCAGCAGCGACCCGACTGGGCAGCGGGTTGCGGTTGCGGCGAGAGCCTGCGGAATGAGGAACATCAGAGGCGACATGAATCCGATTAGTATAGCAAAAAAGGCTCCGGAAAGCCATGTTCCACTGGATTTGGCGCCTGCAGTGGGCTACACTTTTCGCCTATGACTCCCTCTTCTGTTTCTCAGTCCAAAGCCATTCCTTTGGCTCCCAGCACGATTTCCCTGGTCTATGCATTGTTTGCCTTGGCAATGGCATTGACGGTTGTAGGTGTCTATTTTGGAATACTCTATGCGCCGACGCTTCTCCGTTCCGGAGTCGCATTTGGGCTGCTCTTCCTGCAGCTGATTTTGATGTTTACCTCCGGCTGGTGGGTTCGCTCCAAGCCGCTCAACATCATCCTCTTTGCCGTTTTTCCGCTGTGTTCAGGCGTCACACTAACACCGTTTTTGCTTTCCGTGTTGCAGGAATATGCAAATGGAGCGTCCATTTTGCTCAACGGCCTGATCGCCACGGTTTGTATGGTGGGTGCGTCCGCCGTGCTGGCGCGCATGAGCGGCATCAACCTGGCCGGTCTCGCAGGCGTTTTGCTGCTCTCCCTACTCGGTCTTGTGGCTTTGACCATTATGCAGATCTTTGTGCCTACCCTTCAGACCGGGGGGTTTGAACTGTTTTTGTCAGGATTTGGCGTCATTCTGTTTGCGATCTTTACGGCCTACGATCTGCAGAGGATCACGGTGATGGGCAAATTGGGTGCAAACCCCTTCCAATTGGCTCTGGGGCTGTATTTGGACATCTTCAACCTCTTTGTCTCCATCGTCCGTTTCATGTTGGCGATTAGCGGCGATAGGCGCTAAACTCCCCGCACTTCCCAGATTTTCCTATGGCAAAGCGTCCTACACCGAAGAAGAAGCGCGCCAAGCGCGCTACTCGCCTCCAGCACAGCCACTTTGTGGCTGCAGAGGTCACCCGTCTGCGCGACCGCTCGTCGTCGCCCTATGCCGGTCCTGCCAAGCCCCGTAACAGTGGCAAGAAGGCTCTCAAGGGTATTACGCGCGTCCAGGCGTAACGCTTCCCCATGGCACGCCGCCGCCACCTCTCCAGGATTGCCGTGATGCAAGTGCTCTTCGAGCGCGATGCACGCGGGGATATTTCTCCGGAAGAGTCGCTGCTGCGCAACTCCGCGGAAATGGAGGAGCTGGATACCGATTTTGCCAATCTGCTTCTTTCCGGTGTGCTCGAACACGAAGACAAGATCAAAGAAGCCATTGTTCTGCATGCCCCCGGTTGGACGCTTGAGCGCATGGATCCCATTGCGCGTGCGGTGCTGATCCTTGCCGCCGAGGAGCTGATTTTCCGCAACGATGCGCCCCCGGCAGTGGTGATGAATGAGGCCATCGAAATCGCCAAAGAGTTCGGCACCGATGAAAGCGGCAAGTTCGTCAACGGTGTGCTCAACGCGATTGCCAAGGAGCGGAGCGCATAAGGTCACGCATAACCCAAAACACGCATCATCCTCTGACTCTTCTGCATCCTCTGCATCTTCTGTATTCTTGCCTCGTGCCCGCACAATCCACCACCATTCTCGAGAAGGCCATTGGCGTCCAGTTCCGCAAAAAGGATCTGCTGATGCAGGCTCTGACGCATCGCAGTGCCGTGCGGGAAACCCGCAGTCACGGCCACAATGAGCGCCTGGAGTTCCTTGGTGATGCGGTCTTGGAATTGGCGGCGACGGAATATCTCTACGAGGTCTCCAAGAAGCCCGAAGGCGAGTTGACCAACTACCGCTCCGCTCTCGTACAGCGCGAGCATCTGGCCGCCGTGGCGCGCGATTTGAAGCTGGGGGAGTTTTTGCTGCTCAGCCGCGGCGAAGAGGCCAGCGGAGGGCGCGACCGTCCCAGCAATCTGGCCAACGCCCTGGAGGCGCTGATCGGCGCCATCTATCTCGACAGGGGATTCGATGACGCCCGCACCTTCTGCATGAAGTTCATTCTTCAGCGTCTGCAACAGCTGTTGGCCGCCGGCAAGGACAGGGACTTCAAGAGCGTGTTCCAGGAAAAATGTCAGGAAAAGGAGGGCATCACCCCGCACTACGACACCGTGTCCGCCGAAGGACCCGATCACAATCGCATCTTTACCTGTGCCGTGTTCATCGGTGAACACAAGATCGCCGAGGGCAAGGGCAACAGCAAGCAGCGTGCCGAACAGGAGGCCGCCAAAGCAGGCCTGGAAGCCAAGAAATGGAAATAACCGTCCGTCGCATGTTGATACGACGGACGATGATGCTAGCGATCCGCAAAAGGAGGAATGATTACCCCACCTTCTGGTTTGCCGAGACATGTGCAGATGTGCCGGGCTGAATCCAGGCACACTTCCCGCCGCACCCGATTTTGATGTTGACGGCGTGTTTTGTACGCCATTCATCGAATGTCATCTCGGGCATGTCGGACTGAAATGCCAATCCGGGCGGGTAACCGAGACGTCGAAGTTTACGACGCAGACGGTTTCTTTCGTTCGAAGCGCGGGTTCCCATCAGATTCTCCTTTGCTGTGATTGCGACGTGTCACATGGCACGTCAAATGAGCATCTTAGTCAATATACAGTTCACAACTGCGAAATGCATCAGATATTCGCAAAAGCGAAGGCAAAAGCCCACGTCTTACTTCATCTTGATCTCGATATCCACGCCCGAAGGCAGGGAGAGCCCCTGGAGGCTTTCCATGGTCTTGAAGGTGGTCTCGGAGAGGTCGATGAGGCGGCGGTGGATGCGCATCTCGTACTGGTCACGGGCGTTCTTGTGGACGAACGTCGACTTGTTTACCGTGAACTTGCGGATGTGCGTGGGCAGCGGCACCGGACCGTGCACCACGGCGCCGGAGCGCTGGGCAGTGTCGACGATCTTGCCCGTGGCCTCATCGAGCACGCGGTGATCGAAGGCCGACAGGCGGATGCGGATACCGGAAAAACCCAGTTCCTTGTGACCGGTCTCTTTGTGGGCGGGTTCCTTTTCCTCGCTCGACTTGGCTGCCTTGGTAGCAGGCGCTTTCTTTGCAGGAGCTTTGTCCGATGCGGAGGGCTTCTTTGCTGCGGGCTTCTTGGTAACCATAGAGAGGAGGGGAAAGGAGCGGAAGGAACTGAAGCGGGCAGGGAGCGGGGGATACCCGCTCCCAAACCCGTTTGATTACTTGATGATCTTCGAGACGACGCCGGAGCCGACCGTGCGGCCACCTTCGCGGATAGCGAAGCGTGTACCAGCCTCGAGAGCGACGGGAACGCCGAGCTCAACAACGAACTTCACGTTGTCGCCAGGCATCACCATTTCCACGTTGTCCGGGAGGGTCACGGAGCCCGTCACGTCCGTGGTGCGGACGTAGAACTGCGGCTTGTAGCCCTTGAAGAACGGCGTGTGGCGGCCGCCTTCCTCCTTCGTGAGGATATACACCTCGGATTCGAACTGCGTGTGGGGGGTGATGGAACCGGGCTTGGCCAGAACCTGACCGCGCTCGATGTCTTCGCGCTCAATACCGCGGAGGAGCAGACCGACGTTGTCACCGGCCATACCCTCGTCGAGGAGCTTGTGGAACATTTCCACGCCCGTCACGACGGTCTTGCGGGTGTCGCGGATACCCACGACTTCCACTTCGTCGTTGATGTGCACCTTGCCCGTCTCGATGCGTCCCGTGGCCACCGTGCCGCGTCCCTTGATGGAGAACACGTCTTCAATGGACATGAGGAACGGCTTGTCCGTCTCGCGCTGAGGATCGGGGATGTAGGTATCGAGGGTGTTGAGGAGCTCCTTGAGCTTGCCAACGGCATCAGCGTCACCTTCGACTGCCTTGAGGGCGGAGCCGCGGATGATCGGCGTGGTGTCGCCGGGGAAGCCGTACTTCGAGAGGAGTTCGCGCACTTCTGCCTCCACGAGGTCGATCAGTTCCGGATCCTTGACCATGTCCACCTTGTTCAGGAAGACGACGATGTACTTCACACCGACCTGGCTAGCCAGAAGGATGTGCTCGCGGGTCTGGGGCATCGGACCGTCGGCTGCGGAACACACGAGGATAGCACCGTCCATCTGGGCGGCACCCGTGATCATGTTCTTCACGTAGTCGGCGTGACCAGGACAGTCCACGTGCGCGTAGTGGCGCTTCTCGGACTCGTATTCCACGTGAGCCGTGTTGATCGTGATACCGCGCTCCCTTTCCTCGGGGGCGTTGTCGATCTGATCATAAGCTTTCTTCTCGCCGGCAGGAGAGAAGTTCATGGAAAGCGCTGCGGTCAGCGTGGTCTTACCGTGGTCAACGTGACCGATGGTACCCACGTTGACGTGGGTCTTGGAACGATCGAATTTCTTGGCGTCTGCCATAGCAAAGAAGGGAAAAGAGGCAATTCTTGCAGAGGTTACCCTGCGAAAGCTACGGGAGTCTACGGAATTCCAACACAGAGTCAAGCGTTGATTGGCGTTTGTGCCACCATTTCACACAGCATTCCTCCCGACTGTAGTTCCACCATCTTCCGGTAGATCACGCACGTCGTCAGCAGCTCTTCGTGCGGGGCAAAGGCGATCAGTTTGCCCTTTTCCATCACGGCGATGCGGTCAACAGAGCGGACGGTGGAGAGGCGATGGGCGATGATCACGGCGGTTCTTCCTTCGATGAGACCGCGGATGCCTTCCTGCACTTCCTTCTCTGTGATGGAGTCGAGGGCACTGGTCGCTTCATCGAGAATGACGATTTTTGGATTTTTCAGAATGGCGCGTGCGATGGCCACGCGTTGGCGCTGGCCGCCGCTGAGTTTCACCCCGCGCTCGCCGATTTCCGTGGCATATCCGTTCGGCAACTTGCGGATGAACTCGTCGGCCGATGCGTGCTTGGCCGCGGCGATCACTTCTTCCTTTGTTGCGTCAGGGCGTGCGTAGCGGATGTTCTCGAGCACCGTGTCGTTAAACATCAGGTTTTCCTGCAGCACCAGTCCGATCTGCGCCCTCCACCAGCGCACATCCAGATCGCGCAGGTCCGTGTTGTCGAGCAAAATCCTTCCGCTCGTCACGTCGTAGAAGCGGTTGAGCAGCATGGCCATGGTGCTTTTGCCCGCTCCGCTTTCGCCCACGAGCGCGATGTGCTCGCCCGGGCGGATGTCCATCGTGATGTCTTCGAGCGTGGCATCCGGCGTGTCGGTTTCCGATTCCGCCGCCGCAGAGGTTTCGACAGTCGGGTGCGGTGCGGCAACTTCCTGCTCCAGTTCCTCTTCCTTTCCCTGTGCCGGTGCATGGGAGATGTCTTCGACCGACCGGATGTCGGTGGGTTGCTCCAGGTCACGGTACGAGAACGACACATGATCGAAGACGATGTGTCCCTGCAGCGACGCCGGAATCACTCCCGTCACCAGCATCCCCGGTTCGGGTGTCAGGCTGAGCAGTTTTTCGGCCATCTGCACTTTGCCGATGCTTTTGTTCCACTGCGGCAGGATGCCGGTGAGCATCTCAAACGGCGTCAGGACGCGGAAAAACGACGCTTGGAAAAAGTAGAGTTCGCCGAGGGTGAGCGTGCCCTGGGTCAGCAGGATCACGCCGATGATCGTCAAAAGCACGCGGGTGAGCATGAAGAAATGGAATCCTTCGAGCGTCGCCCACAGCTTGTTGATCCGTAGTTGCCTGCGCATCACTTCGTTGTGGGTGTGCTGCATCGTCTGCAGCTCGCGTGCTTCCTGCGAGCCCGATTTCACCGAGGAAATGTTGGCGAACACATCCATCGCCCGCCCGCTGGGCAGCGTCCACATCCAGTTGATCGATTGTTGGAGCTTCGCGGTCTTGAGCGTGCCTGTCACCATGATGGTCAGCACAAGGGCAACCATGACCAGCAGCACCAGCGCGAGCCGCCATTCGATGTATGCGCCGATGATCAGGAAGGTGCCTCCCGCAAGAAAGGAAGGAAAAAGATCCGTCAGCTGCCGCACGATCTGCGACGACTGCTCCGCCCCGTCACTCACGATTTTCATGGTTTCCCCGCTGCGCTGCGTGGTATGGAAAAGCATGTTGAGCTTCACGGCATGGGCGTAGCTTTGCTCGACCGATTCCACCTCGAGCAGCAGGCCGAACTTCCACTCCACATACTTGCGCAGACCCTCAACCACACTGAGCGTGACAAACAGCACCCCCCACCAGCCAAACAGCTGCAGGTAGTTCACCTGTTTACCCTGGGTAAGACCCATGAGCACATCCACGGCGTATCCCGAGTACAGCGGCTCTGCCACCCATACCGCTGCCGTGAGCAGCAGAGAAAGGAAGAGCAGTGCCGTCAGTACGGGGTGCCGCTTGGCGTGGCGCCGGAGGACAACGAAGAGGGTGCGCATGTGAAAGGGGACTGTAGCCCAAAAACCCCGTGCTTCCACGAAAAATTCCAAAAAATTCCGTATACTTGCCCCCGATGAATCAGGTCGAGCGCATCAACGGCGTGGCGCAGGAACTGCATGCGTGGTACCTGCGGCACAGGAGAGAGCTGCCCTGGCGCGATCTTCGGGACAAAGACCCGTCACTGCGAGCCTATAAGGTGCTGGTTTCGGAGGTGATGTTGCAGCAGACACAGGTGCCGAGAGTGATGATAAAGTATAAAGAATTTATACAGACTTTTCCTTCTCTTTCAGGGCTCGCCGATGCAAACAATTCAGAAATTTTGATTGCATGGAGAGGCATGGGATATAACAGCCGCGCGCTGCGCCTGCGCGATGCCGCCAGAACCATCGTGCAGAAGCATGGTGGGGTGTTTCCCCGTGATCTTGAAACCCTACGTTCGATCAAAGGCATTGGCAGCTATACCGCAGCAGCCGTGCGGAATTTTGCCTTTGGCCTTCCGACGCCATTGATCGACACCAATGTACGCAGAATCCTCCATCGGGTGTTCGTTGGGCCCGAGAATGCCGACGGCAAGTTTGCAACGAGTGATCAGAAGTTGTTACAAATTTGTGAACAACTTTTGGCTCAATGGATAGGGCTCTATAACAACTCAGCTGATTTGTTTTCTTCCTTGATGGACTATGGATCGCTGGTGCAGACCAAACGAAGCCCGAAGTGGGGGGAGTGTGTGCTTAGTGCAAAGGGTTTGATGAAGACCACGAAGCGCACGTACGAACATGCGATGGCCAAACAGACACGGACAACGAGGCGTAAGGAGCCCGGTCGCATGATTGCCGGCACCTTTACGCCCAACCGCATCGTCCGAGGCCGGATTGTCGAGGCTCTCAGGGATCATCCTCAGGGGTTGTCGTTGGATGGTGTCGGCAGGCAGGTGGCGATGGATTGGGACGCGCACGAGCATCGCATGTGGCTGCAGGAGATCATCGACAAGCTGTTGCGAGAGCAGATGGTGCGCATCCAGAAGGGAAGGATCGCGCTGCACTAAAAAGGCCGTCACGTTGACGGCCTTTTACCGGCAAGGAAGAGGCTTACTTTGCCATCTCCTCGAACCTGCGCTCGCGGATGACGTTGACCTTGATGACGCCGGGGTAGGTGAGTTCCTTCTCGATCTTCTGGGCGATGTCTTTGGCCAGGCGCTCCTGTTCGAGATCGTTGATCTTCTTGGTGTCCACATACACGCGGATCTCGCGGCCGGCGGAGAGGGCAAAGGCGCGCTGCACCCCGTCGAAGGTCTTGGCCACATCCTCGAGTTCGCGCAGGCGGCGGAAGTAGTCCTCGATCGATTCCCTGCGCGCACCGGGGCGGGCGCCGGAGATGGCGTCTGCCGCAGCCACAATGAAGGCCTCGGGGGATTCCATAGGGATGTCCTCGTGGTGCGCGGCCACACAGTGGATCACCTCGGGGCGCACCTTGAAGCGCTTGCAGATCTCTACACCGATCTCGACGTGGGTGCCTGCCACTTCGTGGTCGAGCGCCTTGCCGATGTCGTGGAGCAAGCAGCCTTCGACCACGGTCGGCACATCCGCGCCGATTTCCTCGGCCATCATGCGGCCGATCTGCGCCATTTCCACGGAGTGCTTCAGCACGTTCTGCCCGTAGCTGGTGCGGAAGCGCAGGCGACCGATGATCTTCAAAAGATCCTGCGGATAGTTGGCGATGCCCAGTTCTTCCGTAGCGCGCTTGCCGAACTCGAGCATCATTTTGGCCACCTGTTCCTTCTGCTTCATCACGATTTCCTCGATGCGGGCGGGCTGGATGCGGCCGTCTTGGATCAGTTTCTCCATCGCGAGCTTGGCCACGTAGCGGCGGGCAAGGTCGTAGCCGGAGATGACAATCACTCCCGGCGTATCATCGATGAGCACGTCGACGCCGGCGGCGGTTTCGAATGCGTTGATGTTGCGGCCTTCCTTGCCGATGATCTTTCCCTTCACGTCGTCGCTGGGCAGCTGCACCACCGTGGAGGTCGACTCGGTCGCCGTCTCGCTGGCGTAACGCTGCATGGCCTGTGCCATCAGATCCTTCGCTTTTTCCTCGGCTTCCTCCTCGTAGCCTTCGCGGATGAATTTCACCTGCTTGGCGAAGTGCTCGGAGAATTCCTCCTCCAGTTCCTTGCTCAGCCGTTCCTTGGCCTGTTCGGTGGTGAGCTTGGCAACGCCTTCGAGTGCCTTACGGTGCTCCTCGCGGGATGCGGAGAGTTCGGTCTTCAGCTCGGTCACATCCTGCTCCTGCTGGGCAAGGCGCGTGCGCTGACGCTCGATTTCCTTCACTTTTTCATCGAGCTGCTTTTCCTTTTCTTCCATGCGCGCCTGGTCGCGCTCGAGTTTCGTTTCGAGCTCGGTGGCCTGGATTTTTGCCTCGCTCAAAATTTCCTTTGCTGTTGCACGTGCTTCGGCTTCGGCAGATTTTACCGAGCTGCGCGCTTCGGAAAGTTGGATTTTGACGTTGGCGAGTTCCTGCTCACGCGCGGCGATCTCCGCCTCTAGCGCGCGGCTGACGTGTTTGCCTTTGCTGAACCAAAACCAGCCGACCAGTAGGCCGAGCATGGCGCCCCCGAGGAGGGCGAGAAAGACGATGGTGTAGTCCATGAGAAAAGAGGGGAATCCGTCGTCCCGCGTGGTGGTGCCGATTCATTGATGATGGTGCTCACTGGTAGGGACGAAAGAGGGGATGCTAGGAAAAGTCTGACAACAGACAGAGGAAGTATACCTATCATACGGCACGGTGCGAGAGGCATTTTCTGGCTTCCGACAGCGATTGAACGGTCATAAGCCCCAAACTGCCGTTGACGATTGTTCCCGTATGTTCCAGAACCACGAAGATGCCTTGTTGAAGCCAAAACATTTTCATTCTGCCCTCTAAAGAGGCATCCGTGTACACCGTGTTATCCGGGCATCCGTTTCACTGGGGACATGGTTGAGCATCCCTTTATCCGGCGTCGTGCCGCCCATCGCCGCGCATACCTGATCATGATGACGGCATGTGTCGCTCTCGTGCCGTGGGTCGGAGCTTTTTCCGTTACAGCCGAGGGCACACCGTCGATGGTGTTCAGCGAAGTGGCATGGATGGGTTCCGATCTCTCCACGTCGGATGAGTGGGTGGAACTCGCGGTTGTCTCGCCCCAGAGTGTCGATGTGTCCGGGTGGAGCATCACCAGCCTGAAAAGCACGGGTGACGATGCCGTTGTGGCAACCTTTCCGATGGGCAGCGTGCTGCAGCCGGGGCAGACAATTGTGGTGAGTCGTGCTTCGGCGGCTGCGTCGCGACTGGCCGGCGATCCGTATCTTGTTGCTGGCACCCTGACGCTCCCCAACACCAAGCTTCATCTGCAATTGCTCGATGCAAACGGCGTGCTGATGGACGAAGCGGATGATGGCGTAGGGGATCCCATGGCGGGGAACAATACGACAGGTCAGACGAAGGCGACGATGGTACGTGTCGATCCTTTGGCTTCAGGCAGGGCTCCGTCGAGTTGGAACACATCCGTTGATGTGTCCGGATTCGACCCCGACGCACCGATGATGGGTTCGCCCGGCTCGGTTTCCTGGATGGCCATTGCCGCTTCTTCGTCTTCCTATGCATCAGCGTCGAGCAGCATCTCCTCGGAGTCTTCTTCATCCTCCGTTGATGGGTCATCGGCGGACTCTGCCCCCGTGTCCAGTGCGTCGACAGCTTCCCAGTCCGAAGGGGAGGTTGATGTTTCTGAGTCCTCATCCTCGCTTTTCTCCCCCTCGCGTTCTTCCGTTCCGCTGCTGTTCATCCAGGAGCTGATGCCCAATCCCGTCGGCAATGATGATGTGGAGTGGGTCGAAATCGGCTCGACCGAGGACGTCGTCCTGTCCACAGGCTGGGCATTGAGTGACGGTACGCATACGTACGCGATCGGTTCGGGATCGTTGGTGCAGCCTGTATTGCCTCTGCTTGTGACCCACGCATCGACAGGATTGGTGTTTCCGAATGGCGGGGGAGCCGTGCGTTTGCTCTATCAAGGCATTTTGGCGGATAGCATCTCCTATGCCGAGGTGCCTGAAGGGGTCAGTATCGGCCACGAGACGCGGGGAGAGGTCGCCAGACACTACTGCGTATCCACACCAGGCAGGCCGAATGAACGGATTCTCCCGACCATCGAGATGGTCGTGCAGTCGGGGCAGTTGAGGGGGCAGGACAAAGTGACGGTGAATCTGGAGCTTGTTGCCCGAACCGGCACGCTGGAAGAGGCGGCTTGTTCGGTCGATTACGGCGATGGGCACCTGAGCCAGAGCTGCAATCCCCCAAGCCATACGATCGCCGATATCGGGGAATACAGCATCATAGCCGAGGTAAAAGATTTTTGTGGTAATACAGTGACACAACAGATAGAGGCAGTGGTCTGGAAGGCGCAGGAGCAGCAATCGTCGTCTGTGGTGCGCGTGACACAGTCCCTCGAGCCCGCCGATCCTTCGCCGCCACCTTTGGCTATGGATTTGGCTGCCAAGGGAGAGATTCTTCTTCTTTCCGCCTTGCCCAACCCTGCCGGGAAAGACACGGCCGATCTGGAGCGCATCACCCTCCAAAGCGTCGCCGATAGCCGCAAGGATCTTGGTGTTTTTAGCCTGCGGATCGATGGAAAGGATGTTGGGCTTACAGGGGTGACGATCGATGCCCATAGCACACTCGCACTGTCGCTCTCCTCTTTGCATTCCAGCCTCAAGAATACGGAGGGCAGCGTGAGCCTGGTGTTTGATGGCAGTGAGCAGGAGCGCGTGGCCTGGAAGGATGCAAAAGACGGTGTCACCTACAGTGCTTTACCCGCCGATCTTTTGCCGATGCAGGCAACGGTCATGCGGGTGATCGACGGCGATACCATCGAGGTTCTTTTGGAGAAAGGTCAGCTGCGGAAGACCGTGCGCCTCCGCGGCATAGATGCGCCCGAGGTGGCGACGTTCATTCATGCGGCACAGCCCATGAGCAATGAGGCAAAGAAATTATTGGGAAGCCTTACTATAAACAAAAATATAGAACTACAATTTGATACAGAGTTTCATGATCTATATGGCAGAACATTGGCCTATGTGCATCTTGGCGATGGCACCGATGTCCAAAAGCAGCTGCTGGAGGAAGGGGTGGTACGCGTGATCGGCAGCATTCCTTTTTCACGTCGTGCCGACTATGAACTCAGTGAGGCTGAGGCCAAAAAACAACGGAGGGGTCTTTGGAAAGATGAAGCCAGCATTTCATCAAAGAGCCCTGCAGAAAGCCAAAAAATGGACGTATCGATCATGTCTCCTGTTGAAGATCTTCCACCTGCTGTCCGTTTCCATGAAATCTATCCCTCTCCCAAAAAAGACGAAAAGGAATGGGTTGAGCTTTTCAACGAAGGAGACATTGTGGCTGATCTGGCAGGTTGGAAGGTGAGTGAGGAGGTCAACGGCAAAGAACATCGTTGGGTTCTTCCCGTGGGTACCACCCTTGCACCTGGGCACTTGATCGGTCTGCGTGTCGGGACAGGGGCATTGTCCCTCAACAATGGCGGTCAGGAAGTGCTGCTGAAGAATGCGGAAGACCGCATCGTGGATCGCGTCATCTACCCTAAAATTTCTTCGGGAAAATCTTATGCGCTGGTCGGTGGAATATGGTGCATCACGGAGCCCACGCCAGAGGCGGAGAATGTGTGTCTTGCAGGGTCGAAAGCATCAGCAAGTTTTCCGGTGAACAAGCGTCCATCCGCGCAGCTTCTTGCGTCGGTGTTTCCGGCTTATGTGAAGACGGAGTATGTCGGCGTCGGTGGCAATGACGAGACGGACGAAGAGACAACTGCCTCCGGGGCAGAGGCGCTGTTTTTGGAATTGCAGGAGCAGGTGGTGGACGGTTCCGGCGAGTTGCAACGCGATGTGCCCAGATTGCCCTTGAGCCCGTGGCTGGGCGGAATGCTTGTTGGGGCGATCGGAATGTATGGCAGTAAACGGCTCTTTGGATCTCTTTAATGCTGTCCCGGCCGTCATATTGAGCAAAAGGCGTTTTTCTGATAGAATGGAGAGATTTATGGTCTCCATCCCTGATCACACAAACAATGCGGCACTTGGCGAGGCAGTGGGCTTCATTCTTGAGAAGGCCACGGGTTTGGAGGTGGGAACACCCATCACAAAGCATACCCGTCACAAGATTCACAAATTGATCGGCGGGAAGGCCGATAAGCTGTTGCCGCCTGACAAGGGGCTGTTCAGCAAGGTTGCCCCGAATGTCACACCCGAAGTGCAGGAAAAGGTATTTGCCGAAATTCTGACAACGAAGAAAAAGATTTTTGACCTTCTCAAACTCAAAGAGCCCCGCAAAGAATCGGTGGATGTCGGCGGCGCCATCGGCGTGAAGACCCTTGCGGATCTTGTGAGTGATCCCGCCTCCAAGGAGGCGCAGGCTTTGGCCTTTGTGATCAAGAAATTCGGATTGAAGGGCAATGCCGAGCTTATCAATGCGCTTACCCTGCTGACCGTCGATGATGTGAAAAAAATCGGAAGCCTTGAAAAGGCGAGGGCGCTGTATACGTCCATCACCCAAAATGATGAGAACTTGGGCATCGGCGAATCGCTGCGCTATCAGCAGGATCTGATTGATGACGCCAACAAACAGCTTGTCGGACCGCCTCCCGCGAAAAAGAAGGCTCCGCTGCAAAAAGCCATCGCCGATGCGAACATTGAAAAAATGAAGCTGAACAAGAAAAAGCTGCCGATCGAACGCGATCTGCGGCTTCTGGAGAAGCACCTGAGGGATGCCGGTATGGTGGCGCCGGGCACCACACCCAACTATACGGATATCGCCGAAAATCTTGAGAAGCACGATGTGATGGCCGACATCGTCGCGTCGGTTCCCGCCGGAGGGGAAATCGTCACGGTGTGTGGAACCGCAAAGAATGTGACCGATTGGATCACCGCCGAAGACAGTGGGAAGGAATTGGCCGAACTCAAGACAAAGGCGCAAAACAGCGGCGTTTCCAAGCCTTCGGCCAAAGCAATTCTGAATGGGATGGTCAAAGGCCAGTACAAGGGTCTTTTGGGCATCCAGACCGCTGAGCAAAATCAGCAATTTGAAGCATACATCAACGATTTCCTGACGGGGGAGAATGCCGGTGGTCACGGAGACGAGGGACATGCCGGCGGCCATGCGGCCGGCGGAGGTGCTGCGCATGCGGACCCCGCCCATGCCGATGGTGGGCACGACAGCCACGGCGGTCATGGCGACAGTCACGCACCCAAGGGGTTCTTCGCCCGCACCTGGAAGTTCTGGACCGAAGAGCGCTATAACAATCCGTTCCGCGGTTCGTCGGGCGGTGATTCCCACGGCGGCGGCCACCACTAAGCATGTTGTTCATCCATTCCATGTTCGGCAAAGAAAATGCAGAGCGACGTCTGCTGGGATTCGGTGTCGGCAAATTTTCCAACACGCCCGACCTCAATCAGCTTGCGACGACGGTGCGTGCACGCGAACACATTGAGGGCAACAAGGACATCATGACTGCGTTGAGTGCAATCAACACGCCCGCCTTGCGCCAGGCATTTCCGTTCCTCGATGATCCGTTCCACCGCGAGATGTTCCATGCGTGGTTTTTGGATCAGGCGATCGTACGTGACAAGAAAAACCCCACGGCATCACCCAAGTATAAGTCGGTGACGGCATTTCCCGCAGGCGCTGCCGGTCCGATTGCACCCAACCAGATCGACATGAACATCCTGACCAATGCCAACGCGCTTTTGCAGCGCTACCAGGATGCGACCATGGCACTCAACACGCTGCTCAATGATGCGGAAGTGCCGTTTTCCACCACCACGGAAAAGGAAATGGATCTTCGCGACGGCACCAAGCTGACCCGCAATGAATATTTCAGCCTGCTACAGCTGCAACTGGATCCCGCCCAGGCGGCAACCGTGAAGAGGTTGGTGGAGTCGAAGCTGCCCGGCATCCGAAGCGGCCTGAAGCGCAGCAGCAAGGTGACCGAGCGCGGGCTGCGCATCTATGCGGATCTCAGCCATGAAGCGCTGCCTGCAATGACGGCTGCAAACCGTTTCAACCTGATCATCGGTCAGGATCTGATGGCGGATTATGTACAGTTCCGCAGCGGCATCAAGACGCCAGGCCGGCCGGATATCCCCACGGAATCGGCCGAAACTTGGCAGACCTATCCCGAGCGTGCTTATGAGTTCCTCAATGGAAGCGCCGCATTCACGGCGCAAAACAGGGAATTCATGTATGCGCTGCGGTATCACCTGATCGAAGACGATGCGATGCGTGCGCAGTTGGATGCGACTGCGGGCAAGCCCAAGCTGTCGATCGATGACACGCGTGCCGCACTGAATACCGTGATCGCCGCACTTGCGGAAAAGCAGGGGATTGTCTCGAATTCCTACAAGCAGAAGGCCGAACTGAGCAAGGGTCTCGGTTTGGATAAGACCATCGAAGGGTTTGCCGGTGATGCCTGGGAATACATCAAAAACTTTGAAGACCATAAAATCGGATCGTTCATCGCCGCAGGCGCGGCATTCTTTGCCTTGCGTCATGTGTACAAGCTGTTCACCAAGGAGAAATGGAGCGCATTCAACTATCTGGAACTCACGGCTGCCGGTGCCCTGGGCATCAACATGTTCATGAAGCATCAGTATGGCTACTCGATCGTCGATAAGATCACCGAAAAATATGGCGATGTGATGCCGTTTGATCCTTCGTTGCCAAGGGAGCACCAGACTTTGGCCAACTACTGGGGACCGAAGCTCAACAACGACCGTGAAATGGTCTCGCCGCAACTGAATGACACGTTGCGCATGAAGTCATTGGCGATGCTGCAGTCGCAGAACGCCGAACAGACGCTGCAGTGGTACGAGGCGATGGAAGAATGGAAAAACAGCGGCGGAGTGGCTTCGCGCCAGCCGTCCATGCCCTTCAGCCTGCCCAACAAGTCCGCGGTGTTCGGTGAAGCCACCAGCACGCGCGAGGTTGGGGGATTCCTGTACGAAACTCTCCATAACTTCTTCTATCACGTCGGTGAAAGCGAGGGCGCAAAGAACACCTTTGGTTCCCGCACCTTCCGCGGCAATGCCGACCGCGGCATTGCATTCATCCGTGCGCGTTACGACCGTCGCGGCGACCATGATCTGGTCAGCGCTTCCAGCGAGCCGTACTACCAAGATAGCGTGCAGGTGACCATTGATGGCCGCGCAGTGACGGTGAATCTCCAAGACCCCAACGATGTGAATCTTCAGCTTGTGCGCAAGCGTGCCCCCGAGCTGTATGGCCAGCTCATGCTCGGTCGCATGATGCTCAAGACCTACGACTTCTCGAAGGTCGACATGTGGACGATCTTCCTCTTCGAGGCCGATCCCGCTGCGATCGCAGAAATGGGTGACGAAGATCTTTCGGGTCTGCTTGCCGACATGCAGCAGTCCATCGCGAGTGTGGTTGCTCCTGGTGCGAGTGCGGCACCCACAGGTTCTCCTGCCGCTCCCGCTTCCGCAGGACCTTCAGCGACCCCGACAGGTACGCCTTCTTCCGTACCGGTGGGTGCTCCGTCCGCTCGGCCTTCGGGATCCCCGTCACCTGCACCGTCGGGCAGTCCGACCCCTGTGACGGGTGCGCCTTCCTCTGCTCCGACAGGATCGCCGTCAGCGGCGCCCAGCGGCAGCCCCACACCCGTAACAGGCTCTCCTGCAGCAGCACCTACAGGTGCTCCTTCGGCGGCTCCCACTGGCAGCCCCGCTCCCATAACAGGTTCTCCGTCCGCCGCGCCAATCGGCGCGCCGGCTGCAACGCCAGGTGCCAGCCCTTCGACGGTGACCGGTGCGCCGGCAACCACTCCCACAGGAGCACCGACGCCTTTGCCCGGCAGCCCCTCTGCGGCTCCGGCGGCAACATCGAGCGGAGCACCGATTGGCGCGCCGAGTGCGTCGCCGACAGGTGCACCTGGCACAACGCCATCGGCCACAGGCAGTATGACTCCTACAGGTTCTCCATCCGTCCTCGGTACCCCCGGGGCTTCGACTGCCCCGACGGGCAGCCCGATTCCCCGTGAAGAAGGAGCACCTACAGAGGCTCCCGGTGGCAAACCGGCCGACAGCCCCACGGGCAGTCAGTCTCCGTTGCCTTCCGCCGAACCTACGCCCAAGGATGGGAAGCAGGCTGATGCCCCCAAGGGTACGGCTGCAGATGATCCGAAAGCGGCGCCCGCAGAAAAAAAGAAGTGACAACAAAAAACCGGGCGACTTGCGTCGCCCGGTCTCCGATCTTCTTGTCGCCTTCCTGTGCATGCCGGTTAGCTACCGGCACCGGTTCCCGTGGGAACCGGCGTGGATGCAGTGGGAGTGGGCGTGGTCGGCGAAGATGAGGCCGGCGGCGTCAGTTTGGCCGCGTGGGTGGACCGTCCGTCCGCGTACTTGATGTACGCGTAGACGTTGTCGGGACTCGTGCCCCGGGGAACGATGAACACGTTTCCCGTGGCGATCGACCCGTTGTCCTTTTCCCCGGCGGTGCTGACGAACCACAGCGCGCCGATGTCGGTGGGGGTGGGCAGCGTGATTTGGTCACCTACCCATTTCACCTCCGATACGTTCGGACTGCGGGCGTCCGTGCCGTGGATGAAGTCCGCGACACTGCCCGGGATCGTGAGCGCCCCGACGCCGATTCCGCCCAAAAAGAGCAGGATGCTCGACGCCAGATTCGCACTGAACCCGGTCTTCATCGTGAGGTTGGACCCGATGACGATGAAGATAATGCTGACAGCCAAGGCAATTAACATCCACATACCCATGACAATCTCCTCAATGTAGGGGTGTTTCTTCGCCGATCATGAAAAAAGATCGGTACTATTATTATATACTAATATGAATATATTAGCAAATGCAGGCTTATTCTTTTCTCTTAGGGCTCCGATTGAAATATGGCTCATTTTCTGGTACTATAAGACGATATGTCCCCCACACCCACACAGACCACAGGTGCCAAGCAGACCGAGTTGTTCTTGGAGCTGTATGACCATCTCATGGCCGAGATCGAGCCGGAGCTGATGAGTTTCAGCATTCCGTGTCTTGCGGACTACTACAAAGATGAAACACCCGAGGAGAAGAGTGAGCGCGAAGAGCGCTACGCACGTGCATTTGATGAACTGATCCGCAGGGTGCGCATGCTTCGCGATATCCATGAGCGCGACTCCGGAGAGTTTGTGCAGTTCCTGCAGAATATGTTTACGAACAAAGCACAGAAGGATGACACCAACAATCTTCATTCCGCAGAACAGAACATCGATTCCCTGTAACCCATGTCACACACTCCTTTCTTCCGGCTTCCGTGGACTGAGGCTCGCATGCCTGCCTTTGCCATGGGCAAGGAGCAGGTGAGCAACGACATCCGCAGACTCCAGGAAGGACTGAAGAGCACCGATGTGGCGGAAAAGGAGAAGGCCGAGAAGGCCAAGCCCACGCTGGATGCGCTCGATGCCTACGTGACCACCGAGGTGTTGCCCCGCATGGCGAGGGAGATCGGTGCCGACAAGCAGGGCGACAACAGCGATCTGCAGCTGCGCGTGGAAAACATGCTGATGCGCTACACAGGCGACACCAAGTATGAGGTGGGCATCCCCACCAATCAGGAATGGATCGACATGCTTCTTGCTGCCGGCATCATTTCCGGCGCGGAGCTGCTGAAGATCAACAGTGCTTCTTCTGCCGCACCCCGCTCGCAAAACGGCGTGACGATCGAGTCGAACCCCGCAAACCCCCAGGCACCCGCCTACCGCTCGCGCTTTGATACCGTCCGCACGCCCGAGAATGCACCGGATGCCATCAAGTATGCGATTGTGTACGGCAGCAGTGATACATCGGCCAAGCCGGTGGCTGTGCTGCAGTACCAGCTCAACAGCCAGGGCACCCCGGTCATCCGCGGCTGGTGCAGCGAGCCCGGCGCTCCCAAGGAGCTCATCCTGAGTCATGTTTCGAGCACCGAGCCCGATTACATCGAGGCCGCCCGCCCGCGCGATCACCGCGTGTACATCATGCCGAATCTGCCCAACTTTCAGGCTGCGCCCACCTCTGCGTCTTCGTCCTTCCGCTCTTCCTCAACGCCCACCTGGGCGATGGATCGCGGCGACCCCGAGCGTCGTTGGAGGGATTGGAAAAACGGCGTCCGTTCCAACGGTAGCTATGAGCCGTCCGATGGACGAGGCTATGCACCGGGTACGCCGACCAGCAACTATCAGGTGGTGGAAAACGGCGTGTACTACTCGAGCCCCGATGCGTATGCACGCGGCAGGATGTCTGCACCAGATCCCTACGCTGCCGAGCGCAGGCTCTATCGTTCGTTTGATTCGCCGATGACACAGGGTCATGTCGATCGCATGGGCGGTCTTGCATATCTGCGCACACAAAACCAAATGCGCGAGCGCTACGCCGACCAGATCCAGTCCGAGATCATCGAGGATTTCGACGCGGCGATGAAATCGGGCGACCCCAACTTCGTCCGTTTTGGCAAAGCCTTCAACAACGCCATGAAGCAGTGGCCCAGCAATCCCGATCGCCGCTACGGCGACCTGGCCATTGCCCGCAGCCAGCTGGCCGCCATGCAGCAGCGCATGATGATTTACCATGCCAACGAGGAGGCACGAGCGCGCTACGAGGGGTGGACGAACATGAAGGAATACACCGTTAATCCGCCCGCCGGCGCACTGTCATTTGGTCCGGGTACCAACGATATTGCTCCGGGCAACACGATTTACATCACTGTTCCCAAGGAGGCCTACGGCGGCGACAAGGACTTTGTGGTGCCGTTCCGCCCGTGGACGGTGCAGTCGGTTGATGCCGTCGAACACTATGAGCTGCTCAGCCGCCTGGGCATTGTCTGGAAGAAAAACGAGACGCCCATGAGCACCTATCCCGACGGTCGCAAGCGTGTGTCGAGCGTGACGTTCCGCTTCACCAAGCCCGGAAAGTTCCTGATCAACGGTGCCGAGGTTCAGGCCGGCCAGCCGATTGCGCCCGTCATCGCCCGCACCGATACGCCTTCGTTCACGCCTCAGGTGACACCGAAGGTGCAGCCGCGCACCGTTGTGCCGGATGCAGTCACTCCTCCCAAGGTCGATACGAAGCCAAAGTCGGCTCCATCAACACCTGCACCCCAGCCATCCATCACTCCCCAAGCTCCGGAAAAGCGTGAAACCCCCCAGTCTCCGCTCTTGCCCAATGAAGAGGAGGAAACGGCCAGTGCCAACGATGCGGTGCCTCCGCCGTTTGACCCCCAAGTGGAGCCGCGATCTCCAAGCGACAGGCCGAAGCAGAGCCCGGAGCGCAATGACACTCCCGCGGACATCAGCCGCATGGTGGAGTTGGCCAAGACCCTGCCAAAAAAGATGCAGATCGATAGCAAAGATCCCGATACGCTCAAGAAGACTCCAGTGATAGAACTTGCGAGGAACTACATTGCCTGGTCGACCGCAGAGCGTGAACTGTTCGCACAGGAGCTCGCGAAAACGCAGCTCGATACGAAAGACAGCATCATCGAATCTGTGGAAATGCTCGATAACGGTACGATCATCATCATCTGGAAAACATATGATGAGCTGGAGATCTCGCCGAATGGCAGCATCAAGTGGCGCGGGCATGAACCGCGTCGCAAGTCGCCACCGACCGTTTTGGCGGGAGATGCGACAGATGACTTGGAAACGCCCCAGGTGTAAGCCGCCAATGAGATCTTGTCGCCGGTCTGTTTTGTCGTGAAACGACAGCTGGTTCCCGACAAGGATTCTGCTATCCTTCCGCGGACATGACGGCGCTGCTCCTGGCCGACGGCACGAGAATCGAAGGACAATCCTTCGGTGCCGCAGTCGATTCCGAAGGAGAAGTGGTGTTCAACACCGGCATGGTCGGCTACCCCGACAGCCTGACGGATCCCAGTTATCGCGGCCAGATTTTGACGTTTACCTTTCCGCTGATCGGCAACTACGGCGTGCCCGGCAATGCAAAGAATGCCTACGGGTTCAGCGAGAATTTTGAGAGCGAAAACATCCACGTGCGCGGCGTGATCGTGGCGCAGGCAAGCGAACACCACAGCCATCATGAGTCGGTCAGCTCGCTCCACAACTGGCTCGAGTTCCACAAGATTCCCGGCATCACCGGTGTCGACACCCGCATGCTGACCAAGAAGCTTCGTGAACATGGGGTGATGCTCGGTCGCATCGTGCAGGACAATGCCGTCAAGGATGCGGGCACCATCGCCGACCCGAACCTGGAGAATCTTGTGGGTCAGGTGAGCATCGCCGCTCCCGTCACCTACGATCCCGATCCGCAGGAATTCGCCACTCCCGTCGCCACCGTCGTTGCCTACGACTGCGGCATGAAGCGCAACATCATCCGCTCGCTGCTCAAGAGGGGACTCCGGGTTGTGCGTGTGCCGTGGGATTACAATCTTGCCGCACACAAGGAACCGTTCGATGCGTTGTTTATCAGCAACGGGCCGGGCGATCCCAAGCAGTGCGTGCCCACCATCAACAGCATCAAGTACGCGATCGACAAGCAGATCACCACGTTTGGCATCTGCCTGGGCAACCAGTTGCTCGCGCTGGCGATCGGCGGCGACACCTACAAGCTCAAGTACGGGCACCGCGGCTGCAACCAGCCGTGCATCGAAGTGTGTGACGACGAGAAGCAGTGCGACCCCACCAAGACCCGGTGCATCATCACTTCCCAAAACCACGGCTTTGCCGTGTCTGAGGAGCTGCCCAAGGGGTGGCGTGTGTGGTATCGCAATGCCAACGACGGCACGGTTGAAGGGATCCGCCACGAGAGCGGCAAGTTCTTCTCGGTGCAGTTTCACCCCGAGGCCACTCCCGGTCCGGAGGATGCAAATGCACTCTTTGACGAGTTTGCGGCCGCCATCAAGAGGTAAGATAGCGCCATGGCACTCACGATCCATCAGGCCACGTGCATCCGGCGACATTCCATCGCACGCGATATCGTCGAGCTGACCGTAACGAAGCCCGAAGGATTTTCGTTCAAGCCCGGGCAGTTCATCCTGTTTGATGTGCCGCTCGCCGGCCACCCCGATGATGTGCAGACCCGTGCATTTTCCATCGCCTCCGCTCCGCACGAGCGCGAGTTGCTGTTTGTGTTCAAGCTGAAGGAAGGCGGCCGTGCCAGTGCGTGGGTGCAGACGCTGCAACAGGGGCAGGCCATCACCTTCAAGGGGCCCTTTGGCATGTTCACACTGCGCGATGACCCTGCCGATGTGGTGATGCTGTGCACGAGCACGGGCGTTGCGCCGTTTCATTCGATGCTTGCCGATGCATTGGCAAGGCACGATCAGCGACGATTCGATCTCGTGTTTGGCGTGCGCAACGAAGAGGATCTCTTCTGGCTCGAGGCATTGCGGTCACTCGCAGCGCAGATGTCGTCGTTCTTTGTTCATGTCGTGCTCTCGCAGCCGTCACCCGAGTGGGCAGGTCACAAGGGGAGGATCCAAACGGTGGTGCAGTCTCTGGTTCCGGATCTTTTGACACGCAAGATCTATGTGTGCGGCAACCCTGCGATGACCGACGAGGTGAAAAAGCTCTGTCTCGAGCAGTGGGGGATCGAGAAGCAGAATCTCCACGTTGAGGGGTATATCTAGTCGCCCAACATTCCGGCAAACAGGTCGTCTTTCGGTTCGATTCCATCGACCCATCCACAAAAATCACTGTGTGGAATCCCATGCTCGCGTACAAGTACTGCGGGTATCGATTGAGCGGCGTTGCCCATAAGAATGTTTGCCGCGACGGCAAGCTGATCGGCAACCGCTTCCACCGTGATGTGCAGGGGCTTTTCAAACAGATCTTTCGCGCCGATTTCATTGCGGAAAGGATCGCACCCCACACAGGCGATCGCGAAAGCCGTGACCCCCAGTCGGCGGGGCTTCACGCAACTGTCGGTCAGGATGATAGGGATGCTTATGGCTTTATAAAGGGCTTGCATCGATTGCACAGGATCGTGCGGCCACCCGATGGCATGACCCGGAGCCACATTCGATTCATCCAGACCAGCGTTGGCCACCAGGATGGTGCCGGTACGCAGTCCGTCGGGACGCAGCTCGGTGAGCAGCGCGCCCGGGCAGCTGTCGCGCACCGTCCCATGTAGGCGACGTGTCTCGTGCAGTACCGCTTCGACAAATGCGGGCGTGCGACCGCAGCCGGCTGCAAGCAGTGATGCTTCTGCACCGGGTGTGAACGTGCCCAGATCCATTGCCGCGCCCTCCACGGTCGCCAATGCCTTCGAGGAAACCACAAGAATGTCGCCATCGAGCGGGGTGCAAGACTGCATGATGATGGAGGCGATGTCATCGCCCGCCTGTAGCAGCGGAGTGCGGACGGGAAGCAGATGCATGCTAGGGCAGGATAGCCTCGGAATCGGTGAACAATACCGAGCGGTTCTCCACGCTCTTGCGATCAAGATTGATCATTTGCAGTCGTACTTCCATCGGCTCCTCCCTGGGGTTCAAAACGCGGAAACGGTCGGGCGCACCGTTCATCCTGTAGGTCAGCCCCGCATTGGCCGGCACGTTCCAGCGGTTGAAGCCGAACGCCGCGTCCGCCGCGGTTACAGAGGCGAGCGACGTGTTGCGCACTTCGGTCTGTATCCATTGCTGGGGAAGACTCAGCAGGATGCCACTGGCGCTTTGCGTGGCAATATCCAGCAGCCCTGCGCCGCTTTTGGTTGTCAATTTCAGCGACAACACCAGTTTTCCCTGGTGCTCCACGGCGATATCCACAATCGTGGGTTGTATGGGCTGTGGCGGGCGGGAAAGCCAGGCACCCAGTGCACCCAGCAAAATGAGGCTCATGAGCAGTCCTTTGCCGTGAAGAGGCACGATATGATCCATGCTTGACGATCCTAGCAGAGCATTGGGGGATCAGTCTCCATTTGTTTGTTGCGTGGAGCGTGGCGGAGTAGAATGGAGACACATGGAATTTGATCCCCACACCCTTCATCTGATCCTGCAAAAAATCGAGCAGCAGATGCGCTGTCCCCAGTGTGGCAAGAAGGTCTCGATCGACTTCGCCTCCCTGAAAATGGCTGCCAAGGATTTTGTGATCCTGCAGCTCAAATGCAACCAGTGCAACGCCTATATCGTGTTGCATGCATCGCTCAAAGGCACAGCAGCCGAGGCAGAGAATGAAACGGCCGATGCCAATCTCAATGCATCCTCCACACTGACTCTGAAAGACGATGAAATCGAGGTGCTTCGTGATGCTCTGGAGAAGAGCGGTGGGTCGCTGAGCGGTCTGTTCTCCAAAGAGGAGAAGGACGCCTAAAATTGGTTCATTGCCAATTTCGACATGTTTTGTAGTATATTGACATATATACAATTAATGTTATTATACCATAACCCGATTCAGCGTACTCGGGTGATCATTCACAAGGAAGGGAGCGATGAAGTCGATCTGCCCGCTTTTGTCCTTTATGGAGGCCAAGAGGGGTTAGATCAGCCGGAAGAACCGGCAATACTTCATCGGAGGATTTGAGATGCGTACGTTATTCTGCATGCTTGTGTTGGTGTTTGGCGTGTCGTCCCAGGCTTTGTCGGCCGAACTCACGCAAGTGAAGTTTTGGAAACATGACCAAGCCAAAGGCAAAACCGGATTCGTGGTGACCTACACCAGCGAGCCCAACGCCAACGAAGAAGCGCGTGCCGCGACCGCCGCGGTCAAGCTGGTCGAAGTGGAAGGGGGATTGTCCGAGTTTATCGAGATCATCCCCGTCACCACGGATCAGTTCGAAGAGGTGTTCGGCGTGCGTAACGCCATGAGTGCGGCGCAGTGCCGCATTGTCTGGGTGACCAACGCCCAAGGCCCCACGAACGTCGAGTATCTGAAGTTCTCGGACGGCATGGGGACGACTGAAACGTGGTCGCTGAGCACATTCAAGAAGCCAGGTCCGCTCGACGCCGCTAAGTATGGCGCCATCGTTCGGTCGATCTATCGTTCGCAGGATTGGGTGGCCAAAAACGCCCAGTTCATCGACGTTCAGATCGATGCGTCGTTTGCCACGAAGCTGGAAATCACGGTCACGGCCAAAGGTCGCCACACGGCCAACGTGAAGGCGGTCGAAGCGGTCTACAGCTCCGGCACGCTGAAGTAAGTCGTGTTGTTTCGAATCCTTTCCCTTCCTGTGAATTCCCCCTCTTGCCTCGTCGGCGGGAGGGGGATTTCCACATGAGCGAATATTTGCTTGCCAATCACCTTTTCCTGCGTATACTTCGCGGGTCAACACCGACGTTTCCTCCCTTGGATAGAAGACAAGGAAAGGAGCGGCGGGTTCTCACGTATTCATTCAAACTGAAAATGAATCGTGAATTCCTATCCCTAGCCCATTTCCCTTCCATCGTATGCCCGTACCGAACCAGCAGACATCCGCAACCGATTCCTTCGACGCAGTCGCCCTGTCCGTCGCCAGCCCCGAGGATATCCTCGGTTGGAGCCGCGGAGAGGTGACCAAAGCCGAGACGGTGAACTACCGCACCCAGCGTGCCGAGCCGGATGGTCTCTTCTGTGAGCGCATCTTCGGACCCACGAAGAACTTCCAGTGTTTCTGCGGCAAGTACAAGGGCATCCGCTACAAGGGTGTCGTGTGTGAGAAATGCGGCGTCGAAGTGACGCGCAGCATCGTGCGCCGTGAGCGCATGGGACACATCAACCTGGCCGTGCCGATTGCCCACATCTGGTTCCTCCGCAGCTCGCCCTCCCGCATCGGTCTGCTGCTCGATCTGCCGATCAAGACCCTCGAACAGATCGTCTACTTCGCCGCCTATGTGGTGATCGCCGTGAACGAGGAGTTCATCGCCGAGGCCGAGAAAGAGCTCAATGCAGCTATGGACCAGCGCAAGAAGCAGGTACTGCGCGAATATGAGGATGCCAAGAAACAGCTGGAAGACAGCAAGGCCACGCGCGCACAGCTCGACGCATTGGACAAGGAGCACGCCGAGCGCCTCGACAGCCTGAAAAACAACCACCGCGAGGCATTGGACGATCTGAAGAACCTGCATGCCGGTTCGGTGCTCTCGGAGTTGAAGTTCCGCGAAATGAACATGAAGTTCGGTCACGTCTTCCGCGCCGGCACAGGTGCGGAGAGCCTGCGCGAAGTGGTGCTGGGCATCGACTCTGCCAAGCTGCTCGAGGAGCTGCAGGCCGAGCGCGAGAAGAGCTCGGGTCAGAAGCTCAAGAAGATCATGAAGCGCATCAAGTTCGTGTCGGCACTGCTCCAGGCCAACCAGAAGCCCGAGTGGATGATCCCCACGCGCCTGCCCGTGCTGCCCCCCGACCTGCGCCCGATGGTGCAGCTCGACGGCGGCCGCTTCGCCGCATCGGATCTCAACGATCTGTATCGCCGCGTCATCAACCGCAACAACCGTCTCAAAAAACTCATGAGCATCGGCGCTCCGGAGGTCATCTGCCGCAATGAAAAGCGCATGCTCCAGGAAGCCGTCGACACGCTCCTCAACAACTCCGGCCGCGGCGGCAAGACGCTGTTCACGGCAGGGGATCGCCGCAAGCTCCGTTCGCTCTCCGACATGTTGAAGGGCAAGCAGGGTCGCTTCCGTCAGAACCTTCTCGGAAAGCGCGTCGACTACTCCGGCCGCTCCGTGATCGTGGCAGGTCCGCACCTGCACCTCGACCAGTGCGGTCTGCCGAAGGAGATGGCCATGAAACTTTTCAAGCCGTTTGTGATCGGCGCGATCATCCGCAAGGAGCTCGCCCACAACGTGAAGGCCGCAGAGCGCCTCATCCAGGACGGCAGCAAGGAGGTGTGGGATCTTCTCGAAGACGTGATCAAAGACAAGTATGTGCTGCTCAACCGCGCACCGACGCTGCACCGTCTCGGTATCCAGGCCTTCAAGCCGACCCTGATCGAAGGTCTGGCTATCCAGCTGCATCCGCTCGCCTGTACCGCCTTCAACGCAGACTTCGACGGAGATCAGATGGCCGTGCACGTGCCGCTCTCCGAGAACGCACAGTACGAAGCCAAGACGCTCATGGCCGCCAACCGCAACGTGCTCAAGCCCTCCGCAGGTGAGCCGATTGTGAACCCGGTGCAGGACATGGTGCTCGGTTGCTACTTCCTCACCCAGGTGCACGACGGCAAGAAGGGCGAGGGAATGGTGTTTGCCACTCCGCAGGAGGCCTATTTGGCACTCGATCACGGCGTGATCGACCTGCAGACGAAGATCAAGGTGCGCGTGCCCAAGTACAACGAAGAGGGGACGGAAATCATCGACACCTCCGCAGGCCGCCTGCGCTTTGAGGAGATCATGCCCCCGAACCTCGGCCATGTGACGGCCGCCCTCACGAAGAAGGGACTCTCCACCCTCGTCGCCCGCTGCCTTGAGCACTGCGGTGAGGACGAGACGGTGAAGTTTGCCGATCGCATCAAGGACATCGGGTTCGAGTTTGCCACGCTCTCGGGCGTGTCCATCGCCGCCTCCGACGTGTTGGTGCCCAAGGAATACGACACCTTCGTGGATGAGGCGAGCGAAGTGATCCGCCAGATGAACGAGTTCTACGACAACGGTTTCATCACCGCGGACGAGCGCTACAGCCACGCCATCAAGATCTGGAGCGAAACGAAGAACAAGATCACTTCCGCAATGATCCGCGACTTCCTCGCGGTGCCCGAAAACGACATCACCTATGTGATCGACTCCGGCGCCCGCGGTAACTGGGGTCAGGTCGCCCAGCTCGGCGCCATGAAGGGACTTGTGGCCAATCCGTCCGGCCGCACCATCGAACTGCCGATCGTCTCCAACCTCAAGCAGGGATTCTCCGTTCTCGAATTCTTCATCGCGACGCACGGAGGACGCAAAGGAAAGTCCGACACCGCTCTCAAGACCGCCGAAGCCGGCTACCTCACGCGCCGCTTGGTCGACGCCGTGCAGGATATCGTGATCCGCGAGGAGGACTGCGAGGCCACCGCATCACACATGATCACCCGCGCCGATTCCGAGCGCATCGGTGAGAAGTTCGAAAGCCGCATCTTCGGCCGCACACTCAACGAGGATCTCGTGGTGAAGGGCAAGACGCTGGCCAAGCGCAACGAAGACATCGATCAGGCGCTGCTCGACCAGATCAAGGAACACAACGTTGCGGAGGTCGCCGTGCGTTCCGTGATGACCTGCAAGACGATGGGCGGCATCTGTGTGAAGTGCTACGGCCGCGATCTTGCCTACAACAAGTCCGTCCGTATCGGTACGCCGGTCGGTATCATTGCCGCACAGTCCATCGGTGAGCCGGGAACCCAGCTGACCATGCGTACCTTCCACATGGGAGGTGTCGCCGAAGGCGCCGACATCACGCAGGGTCTTACCCGCGTGGAAGAGCTTGTGGAAGCCAGAAATCCCCGCACCGCAGCAACCCTCAGCGATGTGGCCGGTGTCGTGAAGGTCAGCCACAGCGGCGGCAAGACCCACGTGACCGTGACCGAGCAGGAGCCGGGTGAGGACACCTATGGCATCCAGCCGGGCTTCGAAGTGATCGTGAAGAAAGGCCAACAGGTCGAGGAGCGCGGCATTCTTGCGCGAAGCCGCTACGACAAGTCCGTCCTGCGCGCGTTGTCCGCTGGTGAAGTGTCGGGCATCGAGGAGAACCACATCCGCGTGCGTCACTCGGTGGCTCAGGAGAAGGCCTACACCTTCGGTCCCCGCGACTCCGTGCTGGTGAAGACGGGCTCCGCCGTGAAGGTGGGTGATCCGCTCAACGCAGGTCACTTCAATCTCCAGGATCTTCTGGAGAAGAAGGGCGCCTACCATGTGATGAACTACATCATCCAGGAAGTGCAGCACATCTACGCCTCGCAGGGTCAGACCATCAACGACAAACACCTCGAGATCATCGTCCGCAAGATGTTCTCCAAGGTGCGCATCATCGACGCAGGCGACACCCGCTTCGTTGCCGGTGAAACGGCCGACAAGGCCGAGGTGGAGCGCGAGAACCTGAGGATCCTCAAGGACACCAAGAACAAGGGTAAGCCCGCCACCGTCGAACAGATGCTTCTGGGCATCACCCGCGTGGCTCTTACCACGGATTCCTGGCTTGCAGGCGCTTCCTTCCAGGAGACCATCCGCGTGCTCGTGGATGCCGCCACCACCCGCCGCATCGACATGCTCGTGGGTCTCAAGGAAAACGTGATCATCGGCCGCCTCATCCCCACGGGCGAGGTGTACCGCCAGCGCTTCCTCGACGGCGAAACCGAGTAATTCCCCTTTACTTCCCCTCCTGCCTTCCGTAGGATTTCGCGGCTCGTCCTGGCAAACTCCGGGATGACACCCTCCAAGACCATCCATGCCTACCATCAATCAGCTCATCCGTCGGCCGCGTGCAGCCAAGGTCAAAAAGTCCAAGGCTCCCGCCCTCCAGTACACCTGGAATGCCCTGAACATGCGCAAAGTCGCGTTGCCGAAGGGCGCGCCCTTCAAACGCGGTGTATGTCTCAAGGTGACGACGATGACGCCGAAGAAGCCGAACTCCGCTCTCCGCAAAATCGCCCGTGTGCGCCTCACCAACGGTCACGAAGTGAAGGCCTACATCATGGGTGAAGGCCACAACCTCCAGGAGCACTCCGTGGTGCTGGTGCGCGGCGGCCGTGTGAAAGATCTTCCGGGAGTCCGTTACCACATCATCCGCGGTATTCTCGACACCGAAGGCGTGCGCAACCGCAAGCAGGGACGCAGCCGCTACGGTGCCCGCAAGCCCAAAGCCTAACCTCCTCCTATGTCCAAGCCCGTCAAAGCCTACATCCCCGAAGGTTCCAGCCCTCTGATCGAGAAGTTCATCAACTGTCTCATGATGCAGGGCAAGAAGAGCATCGCACGCGGCATCTTTGCCGACTGCTTGGAGGTGATCAAAACCCGCACGAAAGACGCACCGCTCGAGGTGTTCAACAAGGCCATCCTCAATGCCACGCCGCTGATCGAAGTGCGCCCCAAGCGCGTGGGCGGAGCCGTGTATCAGGTGCCGACGGAGGTGCCGGCCAAGCGCCAGCAGGCGCTGAGCATCCGCTGGATCCTTGCCGCAGCACGCGACCGCAAGGGCATGCCGATGAGCCAAAAGCTCGCTCTCGAATTGCTCGATGCTTCCGCCGAACAGGGCGGCGCCGTGAAGAAGAAGCAGGACGTCGTGAAGATGGCACAGGCCAACAAGGCCTTCGCCCACCTCGCGAAGTAACAGCCCGATCAGGCGGATTTTGGTTTGATTTGCCGATCAGGCGCGGTTTGTATTGTCGATGTGCACCCTCCTTTGCGCGCTGTGAAGCAAGGTCGACATTTTGGCTTGGGATGAAGGAAATCACACACTCAAGACCCTTGAAAAAATTCGCAAAATGCGTATAATAAGTGCCTACAAAAACTTCTCCTCACACAAAAAATGACACCCAACACGCGCTGTTTGCTTCCAGTCCCGGATCCGCTGCTTCACGAGATCGTGGCGGTGGAGGTGGAGCGCATGGAAGAGAAGCTGCAACGTGAGTACGGCATCGTCTTTACGCCGCAAAAACGGCGCAGATGGGAGCGCAAAATCCTGCGATGGGTATCGCGCGATCTGTGCAGGGCGATTCGCGCAAGCAAGCTGCCCACGAGCACCATGCAGAAATCGATCGATTGCGGTCTGTTGCACATGCAGTGCACCGAAATCCGCAATGCCCTGCGCGATTCGCACAGCCAACGCCTGCGGTATGCTTTCAGTGCGTTTCTCGATGTGCTGAGCGTGGCCTGACGGCATGGCAAAGCCCAGGCGAACCTGGGCGATGTGCTGACCTTCCAGGGTCAGCGGCTGAGCATTTTTGCGTGGCGACGAGCCAGCAGAAAAATGTCGTAGACCAGCCGTTCCTCAAACGGCGTGAGTGCCCAGGGCAGGGTGGGGTCGTCGAGTTCTTTGTCGTCCGGCAAGTGTGCATCAATCCAGGTGATCTGCCGATCGCGTGACACGATGCTGAGGATGCTTGCACCTTTTTCGTTGAGCAGCGAAACGATTTCCACGTTTTGCACGTCGGCACAGATCATGGTGTACGCCACGATGCTCTGCGTGTGCGGGTAGTAGAGCTGACGGGTGTCGAGCAGGGATCGCCTGTTGTGGTTCCAGTGGAGCTGCAGAACCGTTTGTGGAGCACGGAGCAGCAGATCGTGGAACCTGGGCAGGTGTACGAAGCGCAGCGTTCGGACATGCCGGCAAAACGCCACGTAGCTGATGATCATCAGGATCAGCAGCCCGACTGCGCGCATGCCCATCTGAAAGAAAAAGTCACCCATTCCATGTCCTTTCGAGAATGGTCTACGTTGTGAGGGAACGATGAGGGTATTTTGCCCCCGAAATGGGATTGCACCAAACACCCGATTTCCCTAGACTCTCCGGGCTTTTGAGCAGGTTTACAAAGGAGCCTGGCTCCTTTCGCACCTTTCATTCCTTCCAGTCTTTTCCATCCCTTTATGGATCTCAAGCACGTACGCAATATCGGTATCATCGCTCACATCGACGCGGGCAAAACGACCACGTCCGAGCGCATCCTCTTTTACACCGGTAAGAACTACAAAATCGGTGAAGTGCACGAAGGCGAGGCCACCATGGACTGGATGGAGCAGGAGCAGGAGCGCGGCATCACCATTACGGCCGCCGCCACGCAGTGCCACTGGAAAGGCCCGGTTCCGGGCGAGGGTCCCGATGCCAAGGACATCACCATCAACCTGATCGACACTCCCGGTCACGTGGATTTCACGGCCGAAGTGGAGCGTTCGCTGCGCGTGCTCGACGGAGGTGTGGTGGTGTTCGACGGTTCCCAGGGTGTGGAGCCGCAGTCCGAGACGGTGTGGCGCCAGGCCGACAAGTACAACGTTCCCCGCATCGCCTTCGTGAACAAGATGGACAAGACGGGCGGTGATTTCTTCATGAGCTTGGCATCTGTCCACGATCGTCTCAGCAAGGCCGCAGTGGCCATCCAGCTGCCGATCGGTTCCGAGAGCTCTTTCTCGGGCATCGTCGACCTCGTGCAGAAAAAGGCCTACAAGTTCGAGGGTAAGCACGGTGAGAACATCATCGAGATTCCGATCCCCGAGGACATGCACGAGCAGGTGAGCGAATATCGCGCCGTGCTGATGGAGAAGGTGGGTGAGAACTCCAAGTACATCGACGAATACCTCGAAAACAATGCTCTGACCGATGAGCAGCTCATCCTGGGTCTTCGCGAGGCAACCACTCAGAACAAACTCTACCCCGTGGTCTGCGGCAGCTCGCTGCAGAACGTGGGTGTGCAGTTCGTGCTCAATGCCGTCGTGGCCTATCTGCCCTCGCCGCTCGATGTGGGCGTGACGCACGGAACCAACCCCGACAACGGCGAACCGATGGAGCGCAAGGCGAGCAACGACGAGCCGCTCGCAGGCCTTGCCTTCAAGATTGCCACCGATCCGTTCGTGGGTCGCCTGACCTTCGTCCGCGTGTACTCCGGTGTGCTCAAGACGGGTCAGGCCGTGCTCAACTCGCGTTCGAACAACAAGGATCGTGTGGGTCGCTTGGTGCGCCTCCACGCCAACAGCCGCGAGGAAATCACGCAGATCGAGGCGGGCGACATCGGCGCCGTGATCGGTCTTAAGGATGTGCGCACGGGCGACACGCTCTGTGACGAGTCCAAGCCGATCCAGCTGGAATCCATCAACTTCGCCGAGCCGGTGATCAGTATCGCCATCGAACCCAAGACCAAGGCCGACCAGGAGAAGATGGGCAATGCCCTCCAGAAGCTCGCTGAAGAAGATCCGACCTTCCGCGTGAAGGTGGATGACGAGACCAACCAGACCGTGATCGCGGGAATGGGAGAACTGCACCTCGACATCCTTGTCGACCGTATGCGCCGCGAGTTCAAGGTCGAAACGACCGTGGGCAAGCCGCAGGTGGCCTACCGTGAGACGATTTCCAAGCCCGTCGACGGCGAACACAAGTACGCCAAGCAGTCCGGTGGCCGCGGCCAGTACGGTCACGTCATCTTCCGCCTCGTTCCGCAGGAGCCGGGCAAGGGCTACGAGTTCGACAACCAGGTGGTGGGTGGACGCATCCCTCGCGAATTCATCACCCCGTGTGACAAGGGCTTCCAGGAGGGTATGAGCCGCGGTATCCAAGCGGGCTTCCCGGTGGTGGATGTGAAGGTCGAGCTGCTCGACGGTAGCTACCACGACGTGGACTCGTCCGAAATGGCCTTCAAATTTGCCGCATCCATCGGTTTCCAGGAGGCTGCCAAGCGCGCCGATCCGGTGATTCTCGAGCCGATCATGAAGGTCGAAGTGACCTGCCCCGAAAACTACCTCGGCGACGTGATGGGCGACATCAGCTCGCGCCGCGGCATGATCCAGGATCAGTTCGACCGTGGAACGGCCAAGATCGTCGTGGCTCAGGTGCCGCTCGCCGAAATGTTCGGTTACGCCACCGATCTGCGCAGCCGCACGCAGGGACGCGCCAGCTACGCCATGGAACCCAGCCACTACTTCAAGGTGCCAAGCAACGTGGCCACGCAGATCATCGAATCCCGCGCCGGTGTCAGCAACGTGTCGCGCAGCAACGGGTAATTCTTCTACAGCAGATAATGGAACAGGGCTCCGTATGGAGCCCTTTCTAAAGCCAAAAAACAAACATTTACACAATAAAATAATATTGTATAATTAACAAAGCAGCGGGGGTTCCGCTGCAGTTCGTTCCGCTCTTTGGAAAGTGGGTGCGCCATGGTTCGCGTCTTGTTCGGAGCACTGATCGTTTGTGCCGTTTCGCTCGTTGTAGTGGGCTTTGTCCACGCACATGTGCAGGATATTCCTCCTGCCGTGCTGGGTTGCTCCTATGCCACGCCGCTGCTCGCAGCGATCGTGATTGCGGGGTTTCTGGGGTTCTACCAGAACCACGTCGCAGTCTACGGTTGCGCCGCGGCTGGATACGCCGCGCAGTGGCCCGAGCTGATCGGCACCATCCGCACGTTCATCGCCGGCTAACCGCCGGCTCGCCGGAACGAAAGCAACTTGCCTTCGGCCCCCTTGGGGTCGAAGGCTTGTTTCGATGTGTTACCACGTTGACGCAAGAGGTTCGGCCGGTATGCTTGGCCTCCTATGAAACGTCGCTTTACCGAAGACCATTATCGCAAGGAGCCATGGTTCAATCAGCTTGTCGACGGTTTGTTGCGTTGCAAAACCCACGAACAGATGGCGGATTTTTTGCGTGATGTGGCCACACTTTCCGAGCTGCAGGCGCTTAGCGAACGTCTGGAAGTGGCGCGCTTGGTTGCGCAGGGGTTGTCGTATCGTGACATCAGCCAAAAGACGGGAGCCAGCACGACCACGGTCACGCGTGTGGCGCAGTTTTTGGAAAACGGCACGGGCGGTTATCGCACGGTGTTGGGTGCCAGCCGTCATCATCGCATCACGCCGAGCATCAGCCCGCAGATCACGCCTGCCGCCGAGCATTTGCTGGCACAGGAGCCCAAGAAATCCGCTCTCCAGAAGCACCTGGAGCGCAGTAAGATGGACGCATGATTGCCCATGAACAGTTCATGCAGCGTTGTCTTGCGCTGGCCGCACAGGGCAGGGGACTGGTCGGCAACGGGGCGATGGTCGGTGCGGTGCTGGTGCGAAACGGTGCGGTGATTGCCGAGGGGTATCACTCTGGATATGGCTTTGCCCACGCAGAGCGAGATCTTCTGCAAAAGTTTGATCAACAAATTGATTCATCAGATGTGTTGTATGTGAATCTGGAGCCGTGTTGCCATCAGGGGAAAACGCCGCCCTGTACCGATATGCTCATCAGCCGCGGGGTTCGTACTGTTGTGGTTGGCATGGCTGATCCCGATATGCGCATGGCAGGGAAGGGGATTACCCAACTTCGGGAGCATGGCATCACGGTCACAGGTCCCGTGCTGCCCGAGCAGTGCGCCCGGCTGAACCGCGGCTTTGTGTCACTTCGCACTGTTGGCCGCCCGTGGATTACCCTGAAGAAGGCACAGCGGAGAGATGGCACCATCGAGGGCAAGATCACCTCACACGAGCAGGATGTGTGGTCACATACCATGCTGCGCGGTAAGCACGATGCCATTCTCGTCGGCGCCCAGACTGTACGTACAGACAACCCAATATTGAATAACAGATTTGATCAGAATAAAAAAGTAGATCAGAAAATTCCTTATAGGATAGTGCTTCATAAGGATTGTGATTTAGATATTCAATCCACAATTTTTACCGATACCGATCGTGATCGCACGATCATCGTCGTCTCGGATGATGCTTCGCGCGACCAGGTGTTTGCACTGGAAAACGCCGGTGTACGTCTGCTGCGCGTGCCGTGCGAAGCCGACGGGCAGTTTGTCTGGACGGCACTGTTCGACGCGTTGTGCACCCCTCGGGATGCCTTTACGGGCATCACCTCGATCCTGGTGGAAGGTGGGCGGCGCACCTGGCAAAGCTTCATGCAGGCAGGGATGGTGGATGAAGAGGTGATTGTGGTTCGCAATTGAAAGCGAGGCTCCCGACGGGTGTCGGGAGCCTCTGGGGTTGCCTATGAGCGCTGGGTCTCACAGGCGGGTTTGCACGTACTTGTTGACCTACGAGGTCTGAGCCATCTTGCGCTGACGCCGGAGCTCACGCTTTTGGCGTTTGCGCTGCGCCTTGGTCAGCTTCTTGTGGCCGTTTTCGGCCATGAAGGTGCCCGCGGGCACCACGTCGGTACCTTCCGGAAGCAGCACGTTGTGCAGCACCGGCAAGCCCTTTTCGTAGCCCTTGAGCATCACCTTGATGATCAGCCGCAGCTCTTGGCTGACGGCGAGTCCGCTGCTGATGCCGCTGACCAGCCCCTTGCCCGGCAACAAGCCGATAAAGGGCGTGACGTGGCTGTCGGCCAGGCCTTCGTCGACGAGGGTCTGGACCGCCGGCATGAACGGGGAGTAACCCCCCTGCGACGTGATCATCCGATACAGCTCCGGCAGACACGTGGGCGTCTGCTGATGGAGCGTGTAGAGCGACCGGCAGATGCCGGCCACCACGATCGGGTTGACCTGCGTACGCGCGTCGTCGGCCAAGGTGCGCAGCTTCGTCGGCTCGAACGTCGGCGTTTCGCTGAACGGCCACACGACGGCGGTCGCCAAGCCTTTGCCGGTCGTCGCTTCGCGGACGAACTCGATCCAGACATCGTGCACGCGGGTGCCGCCGGTTTCGGCGCAGACGAGGCCGCGGGCGTTCAGCATCTGCACGCTGGCGTCCATCATCCCGCGCTTGCGGTCGAGGCAACGCTGCACGAAGTCGAGGAACGCGAACGGCTGCTCTTTCTCGAGCTGCTTGAGCTGGGCAAGCATGCGCTCGCCCAATACCGCGTCGATCTGCTTCTTGCTACCACGGAAGGTGAGAACCTTCATCGGACAGTCCTTTCGGCCATGAGGCCAAAACAAGTGACGTGAAAGAACGATTGTGCCCGGCTTTATGCCGGGGTCGTTCCCTCACAGGAGAGAAAAAACCCAGCGAAAGCTGGACCGAGGCACTATACGCAAAAATATGAATTTGTCAATTCTTGGAGATCTGTCAAATGCCGGTTATTGGCGCTTTCCGGCCTCGTACATGATCCTATTGCCCACCCGATAGAGGAATGTGAAGAACGCATGGCCAAAGCGCTGACTCAGCGGCAATGTGCCGGTTTCGGCAAAGGTTTTGGTGATATGGGCGAAGCGTGCGCCTTCGGCTTTGATGTGCGCGAGGGTCTCGGGGCGCTTGTCGACCACGAGGCCAAAGACTCCTTTGCCCGGCGTGCATTTGGGCTCGAAGAAGCGTTTGACGATGGTGGCGTTGTAGTACTTGAACGCCTCGGACACGTGCAGGGTGGTCAGGTTCATCAGGGCTTCCCAGGCGATCATGGGCGCGCCGCCCGTAAAGATCAGGTACACGGGTTTGCCGCCGAGGGTGCCCTTGGAATGCGTCTCGTGATCGAGACAGAAGGCGCCGATGCGGTCGATGAAGTTTTTGAGGTGCGAAGGTACCGAGAAATTCCAAATTGGCGTGGCGATGACGATGCCTGCCGAGCTCTCGATCAGTCCCTTGACGCGCTTGTAGTCCTCCTCGCTGTTGGTCTCGTAGTTTTGGAGGCTGAAATGCTCGAGTGCCAGCTCCTTGATCTGCACCTTTTCGAAGGAGGTGCCGTTGACCTCCTTCATACCCTCGATGAACTCGTCGGCAAGGCGGTTACAGTTGCTGGGGGAGTTGTTGCCGGCGACGAAGACCGCGATCTGCATGGGGACGGTTGGCACTCTACGCCAAGCCCTTGCGGCTGCAAAGTTCGGGTCGGCAATCGGTGTAGATCGCAGCACACATTCTCTTCCTCCGTCACACTTTAGTCCCTGTGCAATGGGGAATGCGCCCCTGCGTCTTGCTTCGGGAAAAACACTATATATAGTGGCGGTTTGTGGGTCTTAAACCCCATATCCTGTATTTTCCGCTCCACCATGCAAACCGCTACATCTTCCGTTTCTTCCGCATCCTCGGCCGTTTCTGCGGGCAAGGGTTTGTCGGTCACGCGCGTGTTCACCACCCCGGGTTCCGACCCCCTCGACGAGGTGCGCTATGACCGCCGCACCAGCCGCATCAAGAACACCGACGGCTCGGTGGTGTTCGAAATGAAGGATGCCGAGATCCCTGCCGACTGGAGCCAGGTGGCTACCGATATCGTGGTGAGCAAGTACTTCCGCAAGGCGGGGGTGCCGCAGTTCGACGCCCAGGGCAATGTGCTGAAAAACGAGAAGGGCGAAGTGATCACCGGACCCGAACGCAGCGTGAAGCAGGTGGTGCGCCGTTTGGCTGGCTGTTGGAGGACATGGGGCGAGCAGCACGGCTACTTCGCCACCACGCAGGACGCCCAGGCCTTTGAAGACGAGTTGAGCTTCATGCTGGTGCACCAAATGGCCGCTCCCAACAGCCCCCAGTGGTTCAATACGGGTCTCAACACGGCCTATGGCATCACGGGTCCCGCCCAGGGGCACTACTATGTGGATCCGGCCACCGGAGAGGTAAAGAAGAGTGAAGACGCCTATACCCATCCCCAGCCCCATGCCTGCTTTATCCAGAGCGTGGATGACGACATGGTCAACGAAGGCGGCATCATGGATCTGTGGGTGCGCGAGGCGCGCCTCTTCAAGTTCGGTTCGGGCACCGGCACCAACTTCAGCCGCCTGCGCGGCGACGGCGAACCGCTGAGCGGCGGAGGCCGCAGCTCGGGGCTCATGAGCTTCCTGAAGATCGGTGACCGCGCCGCAGGCGCCATCAAGAGCGGAGGCACCACCCGCCGCGCCGCGAAGATGGTGTGTCTCGATCTTGACCATCCGGATATCGAGAATTTCATCAGTTGGAAGGCCAATGAGGAGAAGAAGGTCGCCGCCATGGTGAAGGCCGGCTATGACGCCGACTTCAACGGGGACGCCTATGCCACGGTATCGGGTCAAAACAGCAACAACTCCGTCCGCGTTCCCCACAGCTTCTTTGAATCGGTGGAACACGACAGCGACTGGAACCTCTACTGGCGTACGGAATTGAAGAAGGCGACCGCAGAGGGACGCGCACCCAAATCGTGCAAGACCCTGAAGGCTCGGGAATTGTGGGATCAGATCGGCTATGCCGCCTGGGCGTGTGCGGATCCCGGCGTGCAGTACGACACCACCATCAACGACTGGCACACCTGCCCCACCGACGGCCGCATCAATGCCTCGAACCCGTGCAGCGAATACATGTTCCTCGACAACACCGCCTGCAACCTCGCCTCGCTCAACCTCCTGAAGTTCTACGATGCAGAGCACGGCACGTTCCTGGTCGACCACTACATCCACGCCACGCGCCTGTGGACGATCGTGCTCGAGATCTCGGTGCTCATGGCACAGTTCCCCAGCAAGGAGATCGCCGAGCTGAGCTACCGTTTCCGCACGCTGGGTCTTGGCTATGCCAACCTCGGCGCCATGCTCATGCGCATGGGCATTCCCTACAACTCCGAAATGGGTCGCGCGATCTGCGGATCGCTCACGGCCATTTTGACCGGTGAGTCGTATGCCACCTCCGCCGAGATGGCACGCGAGCTTTCGCCCTTCCCCGGGTATCAGAAGAACAAGGAACACATGCTGCGCGTGATGCGCAACCACCGCCGCGCGGCCTACGATGCGCCGTCGCGCGAGTACGAGGGTCTGCATGTCGCCCCCGTGGGTCTCGATCAGAACGTGACGCCCGCTCCGCTGCTCCATGCGGCGCAGGAGTGCTGGGACAAGGCGCTCGCGATGGGTGAGCAGTACGGCTATCGCAACGCCCAGTCCACGGTCATCGCCCCGACCGGCACCATCGGCCTGCTGATGGATTGCGACACGACGGGCATCGAGCCCGACTTCGCCCTGGTGAAGTTCAAAAAGCTCGCAGGCGGCGGCTACATGAAGATCGCCAACCAATCGGTGGAGCCGGCACTGCAGCAGCTTGGGTACAGCGACAGCGAAGTGCAGGACATCATGCGCTATGTGATGGGCACGGCCAGCCTGGAGGGTGCGCCGCATATCAACCGCAAGTCGCTGCGGGAGAAAGGCTTCCTTGAGGAGGACATCGCCAAGATCGAACAGCAGCTTTCCGCCGTCTTCGAGCTCAGCTTCGCGTTCAACCGCTTCGCGCTGGGTGACGAGATGGTCAAGCGCCTCGGGTTCACCGAGGAGCAGATGAACGATCCGTCCTTCGATCTTCTGCGCGCGCTGGGCTTCACCAAAGATCAGATCGACGAGGCGTCCACGGTGATCTGCGGCCACATGACCGTGGAAGGCGCACCGTTGCTGAAGGATGAACACCTGCCGGTGTTCGACTGCGCCAACAAGTGCGGCAAGCTGGGTCGTCGTTTCATCCACGCCGAAGGCCACATCCGCATGATGGCCGCCGCCCAGCCCTTCATTTCCGGCGCCATTTCCAAGACCATCAACCTGCCCAACGAGGCCACCGTGGAAGACATCAAGAACGCCTACTTCCTCAGCTGGAAACTTGGTCTCAAGGCCAATGCCCTCTACCGCGACGGCTGCAAGATGAGCCAGGCGCTTTCGAGCCAGAGCGACAAGAAGGAGGAGAAGGCCAACGAGGTGGTGGAGCGTGTGGTAGAGAAGATTGTCGAGAAAATCACGTTCAAGGAGATGCCCCGCCGCCGCAAGCTGCAAAACGAGCGCATGAGTCTGACGCACAAGTTCTCGATCGCTGGTCACGAGGGCTACATCCACGTGGGTATGTACGACGACGGCACGCCCGGGGAGATTTTCATCAAGATGAGCAAGGAGGGCACCACGCTCTCGGGCGTGATGGACACGCTCGCCCTCTCGCTTTCCATGAACCTGCAGTACGGCGTCCCGCTCGAGGTGCTGTGTGACAAGCTGGTGAACTGCCGCTTCGAGCCGTCCGGCTTCACCCAGAACCCCGAGATCCCCATGGCCAAGAGCTTGATGGATTATCTCGGTCGCTGGCTTGCGCTGAAGTTCATGAGCAAGGACAAGGCGATGCAGTTCCACAATAAAGACCTCGTGGAAAAGGCCTATGCCGAAGGCAGCAAGAGTAAGGACGCGTTTGCCATGAAGCTCCCGGTGGTCGATGAGGGCGCACAGCCCACGATGGATTTTGCCACCGTGCTGGCCGAGAAGAACCAGGTCGAGGCCAAGGCGGAATCGACTGCGGCCGCTTCGTCCCCCGGTACCCTGGAACAGGCGAAGCTGCAGGGCTACACCGGATCCATCTGCAGCGGCTGCGGTTCCACCAAAATGAAGCGAAACGGCAGCTGTGAGCTGTGCCTCGACTGTGGGCAGACCAGCGGTTGTTCCTGAGCACTTACTCTGCAAAAAACCTCCCGATCCGCAAAGCGCGGATCGGGGGTTGGTTTCATTCTCTGCCGAGAGGACAGACTGCTTCTAGATTTTGACCAAGACCCGTGTGCGTTGCTCAGGTCGATGAGACCCGCGCATGCTGTTGGGGCTCGAACTGATCGTCAACTGCCGCAGGTCTGCGGGGTCGATGTAGAGACGAGAGGGTCCCTCAGGCTCGTGGGGCTCGTCTTCGTCCGGATCATCGTTTGGCGGGCAGAGCCCGCATAGGGCACAGACAGGGTCTTGTGACACAGGCGTATCCTCCTTGATGGAGAGAAAAAACATGGCCGCCGGACGATCCGGAGGCGCTGCCGTTACTATACAACCGATAAGAATTCTGTAAAACGTCAATACATGGCTCCAGATGTAGACTAATCGCATGTCCGATTTTCTTGATCATCTCCCGACCCACGAACAGCAGAGACTGAGAAAGCGCATGAGTGCGGCCGCCTATGAGCGGCTCCGCGAGAAAGTGAAGGGGCCGGAGGATCTGGAACAGGAACTGAGCAAGGGCGAGGCGCTCGCAGAAATCCACTTTGCATTGGAGTCCGATCCGACGATGCACGAGCGCGCGCGGACGACGATCGAAAAGGAATTGTTGCAGGATCCGGACGGAACACTCGAGCATGCAGAGTCCCTGAGCCCTGCGGCGCGAGAGGCGATTGCCAAAGGAAGATTCACCGTCCAGGTGGGGCCGCACCCCAAGGAGCATCACGATGCCGTGCTGTTGGTGCCCGAAGGAAATGTGCAGGAAACAATCGCGTTGAAACCTGCGCTGAGTGATCGGTTTGTTGCGGGTTTGCTGCGACCATCAGGGGATGCCTGATCGCAGAATGATTCGTCTCCTTCTTTAGAAGTTGATGAACAATGCGCCGAACAGGCAGAGGCCGATGAAAAATGAAACTTGCGTCACGGGACAGGATCGTACGCGTGTTCACTTTTGGTGTTCAAGTGTTTCGCAGTCAAAGCGGCTTGCATTAGGGCTTAACTATGAACAAATTTATATAACAGCTGGAAGAATCCAACATGTGGATCGTCGAAGGCAGCCGACCCACGACATCTTGGGATGGACGAGCGCACACCTTACGACAACTTTTTCTTCGGCCGGATCTTCTGAAAGACCTCCAGGTCATCGTCGGGAGCAAGACGGTTCACGATTTCTTTGCCGCAGAGCGTGCAACGATGGAGAACCATCCATCCTTTTTTGGTGTCATGATCCACGCCCGCGGGCTCCATCAGTCCTTCGCATGCGGAAAGGCGGTCTCCCGGTCCCTGGGCATCCACATGCTTGCTCCAAAGGCACTTGGGGCAATGATTGCGGTAAGTGCCGCTGCGCAGCGGTTCCACGTGCATGGAGCAGTGCCCGCAGATGAACGGTTCCTCACGCGCGATAAAGGTCATGTTCAAATTCGGAGTGATGCACTGCGAGTGTTTTCCATCGCGCCTTGATGACGCCGGTACCGTCGGGCGGCGCGCGTAAAATACGCATCTGCGTTTCATCATGACGTTCCCACAACTCCAGCGTGCGCTCGAAGGGATCCTGTCCCTCGGGTCGCCCTTCCATATGTGCGTCGTGCAATTGGCGCAGATGCTCGTTTCGTGCCTCCAGCGCCGCGAAGCGATCGGCAAACCGGTCACGCAATGACTGCTGGGTGTGCTCCATCCTCCAGCGCAAGACCGTGTCTTCGTGTGCGTGCTTTGCGTTCCGTTTCTGCTCTTGGCGATCCATGACATAGGCACGCTCCGATGACAGGTCGTCCGGAGGGGCAAATGGAAGGAGCCGCTGTCTTGCTCCTTCGAGCCGCTGCTGCAGTGCCACACGGTTGGCAAAGATGGCGCGCATGGCAGCGTCGTTCCGCTGCTCGAGCACCTGGCGGAAAAGGCGCACCACGCTGCGTTGGGTCTTTGCGCACTTGTGCGGGTTCTTGGAGGGATCCGCACGGTGCCTCTCGGGCAGCGTCGGCACAAAATTGCTCAGTTCGATGCCGTTGCGGTAACGCATTTCCATATTGGGCGGGAGTGTAGCACACCCTGTCTAGTTTCCTAGACGTTGAAGCGGAAGTGCATCACATCGCCGTCATGCACCACATACTCCTTGCCTTCCACGCGCAGTTTGCCCGCCTCGCGCGCCTTCGCTTCGCTGCCCGCGGCCACATAGTCGGCAAAGCCGATGGTTTCGGCGCGGATGAATCCCTTTTCGAAATCGGTGTGAATCACGCCTGCGGCCTGGGGCGCCGTCCATCCTTTGTGGATCGTCCACGCACGGACTTCCTGCTCGCCTGCGGTAAAGTAGGTGATGTAGCCCAGCAGGGTGTAGGCCACACGGATCAGCTGGTTGAGACCCGACTCCGTGACTCCGAGATCCTTGAGGAACTGTGATGATTCTTCGGGGCTCAGCTGCTGCAGCTCCTCTTCGATCTTGGCGCAGATCACGGCGACCTGTGCCGTCGGCTCCAACCCGAGCTCGGCTCGCGCCGCGTCGGCGGTGACCGTGGCCAGTTGTGTTTCCGACACGTTGGCGGCGTACAGAATCGGCTTCATGGTCATAAGGCCGAGTTCCTTGGCAATCGGGATATGGTCATCTTCGAGCTTGGCGGCACTTGCCATTTTGCCGTCTCGCAACGCCGCCGCGATCGCTTCGCAGGTCGCGAGTTCCAACGCCTTCGCCTTGTCGCCTGTGCGGGCGGCGTTTTTGGTGCGGTCGATGCGCTTTTCCAGTGACTGCAAATCGGCAAGCTGCAATTCCAGTTCGATGATCTCGCGGTCGCGGCGCGGGTGCACCGAGCCTTCAACGTGGATCACATCGCCTTCACCGAACACGCGCACCACATGGCAAATCGCATCAACCTCTCTGATGGCGGCGAGGAACTGGTTCCCCAACCCTTCGCCTTTGCTGGCTCCCTTTACGAGCCCGGCAATATCCACGAACTCGATGGCGGCGGGAATGATCTTTTTGGGGTGCACCAGCTCGGCAAGCTTGGTCAGACGGTCATCGGGCACCTCGACAATGCCCACGTTCGGCTCGATGGTGCAAAACGGATAGTTTGCCGCCTGTGCGCCATGACTGTGGGTCAGTGCGTTAAACAGGGTGGATTTGCCCACGTTCGGAAGCCCGACAATGCCTATTTTGAGAGCCATAAGACGCCGAAGGATACAGGATCATGGCTCTGACACCTACTGTTGCTGGGTATTGACAAAATTGGCTAATTGTATTAATGTTCACCTCCTCCATGAAGCACCTCTTTGCCAGCATCTTCTTGGCTTCCCTCTGCGCTGCAGCTGTGCCGGTGGTGGGTGCCCGCACCTCGTTGCCACCTCCGGTGGTGAGCCGCGCCGAGGCGGTCAAAGCCATTGTCGAGGGAACCCCGCTGCTGAAACAGCGTCTTGATGCGTTCCGCGGCGACATGCCGCCGTTGCCGTTGTACTTCGATGTGCCCCAGAAAAATCAGCTCGCGCCCTATCTGGAAGCGGCGTTTGAACAGGGGATCATCACCGCCAACGACGATCGGTTGTTCCAGCCCACACGCCCCATCACCAATGAGGAGGTGGCGACGCTGCATGCCCGTACGATCGCGCTTGCCGATGTGCAGGCCGCCGAAGGAATCGCCTCCTCGGTCGCCGCAGGCGAACAATGGTATGCGCGCCCGGCCGCGATTTTGCAGGCGCATGGCATCCTTACGGAAAACATGGGCAGCAACCAACCGGCATCGCGGAACACAGTCGGTCGCATGACGGGGCAGACCCTCGCGCTTGTCGCCGGCACCGCGCCGGCTCCCGCTGCTGCCGTTGCCCAGTCGAGTGCATCCGCCCCCACATCGCTTGCCGCCGTGCCGCAGTATCTGCCGATTCGTCTGCAGCCCTTGCCCAAGCCCCAGTCGTCTTCGTCTGTGCAGGCAGCCACAGGTGGCCAGCAGATTGCCGCATTCGGCGGCATTCCCCAGTTCATCCAGGGGCAGGGAACCGAAATTTCCGCGGGGCAGAACGGGGGATCCGTCGTCTACGCCGCCAACACCACCGATTCCACCGCCCATATCGATGTGAATGCCGGCAGCGGCGGAGGCGGCGAGATCAATGCCGGTTCTTCGAACGCGGGCATCGACAACGGCCCGACCACGTTCACCATCACCATTCCCAGCCAGAACATCGGACCGCTCACCGTGACGAATCCGACCGATCCGTTTACCCACAACGGCCTGCTGGAACCGCTGAAAAACGGTGTGGGTCATCTGTTCGGCAATCCGGGCGGCGGCGGCAAGATCCTCGTGTACGGACACTCGAGCTCCTACCCGTGGGATGTGTCGCCCTACACCAAGATTTTCCGTCAGATCAACAAGCTCAATCCGGGTGATGACATCATCATCGATTACAACGGCCAGCAGTACCGCTACAAGGTGAGCTATGAAGAGACGGTGGCCGCCAGCGACATGAGCGCCTATCAGGATGACGGCAACGGTGAGGATCTGATCCTCTACACCTGTTGGCCTCCCGATAGCATCACCCAGCGCTATCTGGTGCATGCGAAACCCGTATGAAGTCCGCGCCCGCCGAAAGCGGGATCGACAACCTGATGCAGACGATCACTCTGCATCGTTCCGCCATTCTGTCGCAGCCCGCCGAGCAGGGGATGGCAGTGCGTCTTGCCCATGAATGGGAGTTCCACGACGGCTATGTGGATCGTCGACCCTACTATGTGTTCGATCTTCCCATTCACGATGAGCGACGCGACGCCTATGTGCTCGCGTTGATGTATGACGCCATCAAGCACCACTGTGACATTACCGTGCTGCAGAAACTCAAAGGGTTCAATGCAAAGGAGTATCGTGAGAAGACGGGGTGCCAGAGCGTGGAACTGGTGGTGAACCATCTGATCCTTGCGTCGCGCGATGCGCTGTTTGCGCGTGACTGGGAGCTGTGCCTCGCCCAACAGGCGGAGTCCTTCCAGCCCGGTATCCGCGACCGCTACTTTGAGCGTTCCCGCGCGGAAAACTTTGCGAGCGCAAGGCTGAACCGCAACAGGGAACGGGTGCAGAAGCTGCTGGGCGGCGTCTTGTGAACGATGGGATAAAACGTTAGCATTCCATCCTTATGGACAAATCGCATGAGCAAAGGCGGGACGCCATCCGCGAAGTGCGGATTACCCAGGGTTTGAAGGCGTTCAGACGTGGGGAAATAGAGGGGTGTGTGGAGAAGCTCACCATAGCCGGCGCCCGCGCGGAACTCAGCAATTGCCTGTCGCAGTTTCCCATTGCCGTGCGCGAACAGTTGGAAGTGGATCGTACGAAGGTTGCGATCAATGCGTATCGTCTGCTTGAGGACGATACGGCACTGCACAAACTCGCGAGTCGCCTTTTTGACCGCGGCCGCAACGGCGAATGTACGGATGCCTTGTTGGCGATGAGCAGCACGGCAAATCTGCAACTTGTCGAGTATCTGGAAAAATTTACCGAGCGGCAGATCTTTGACCAGGTGGAGCGCCTGCTCCCGAGCGCCTACCCGCAGGGAAAATTGCAGGAGGTGCAGGCAGCCGAGGGAGAAACGCGATACTCACGGTTTGTCACATCGGTACACGGAAAACTCCTCGCGTCATTTGAGCAGGAGAAGGGTGCCGGTGATCAGCGTCAGCTGACGGGCTCCGTGCGACGGATGATCGATGTTCTGGATTACTGCGGCGAGTATGCAAAATTGCGCGAGTTTTATACCAATTGCACTTCGGCCGAAGACTGCGTGGATTGGCAGTATTACGCCGGCCAGCAGTTGCTGGCTGCCAAACAGTCACTCCCGGACGACCTGATCGACTTCCTCTCGAAAGAGGCGATCGCCCGGCACGATGAATCGACGATCGGTATGATTTTGTCGCATCGTTTTGATCGCGACAAGGCGTTGATGCTTGCACAGCGGCTGATCGGCAAACACCGTGAACAGGCGATAACGCTGCTCATGAGAGTGCTTGAAACCGATCAGGTGGCGCAGGATGCGATGCTTGTTTTGGCAAAGCTTCTTCGCAATCTCACAGGCAAAGACGACGAAGAAAAAGACAAAAGAAGGAAGCGACGATGATGTGCACTACGCCCCGATGCGGCGCAGGATTTCCTTGTTCACAAACTCCTTCGGGCGTCCGTACTTGAGGCGTGAAAGCTGTTTGTATGCTTCGGCCGCCTGCAGATCCTTGGGGTAGGTCTTGTCCATCCACGGGCGGATGGCCTCGAGCGTGAACGGTCGGCTCGGCTGGCCGTCGATACAAAGCTTCATGGCTGCCTTGAAGGCGTCCTGGTTGACCAGATCCTGTTCGGCGAACACGGGACCCATTTCTTTGGCACCCACTTCGGCGTCCTGGGGGCCGATCTTGTAGAACATCATCGAGCCCACGTTGCCGAACACCGCGCCCTTCAGACTCACGGCTCCGCTGAGCTTGCTGTCCTTTTCCAGCTGGTCGAGATACTGGTGGGCGAGGATCAGACCGAGGCGATATTTGCGGGCTTCGGAGAGGATCGACTCGATCGAAGGGGTCACGAAGTTCTGGAATTCGTCGATGTAGAGGAAGAAATCCTTGCGCGCCTCCGTACTCTCACGCTGGCGGCGCATGGCGGCCACCTGGATTTTGTTCACCACGATCATACCCAGCAGCGTGGAGTTGATGTCGCCGATGAGACCCTTGGACAGGTTCATCAGGATGATCTTGCCGCTGTTCATGCAGTCGCCGAGGTCAAAGCTGCTGCGGGTCTGCCCCACGATGTTGCGGATGAGCGTGTTGGTCACGAACTGACCGAATTTTGCGGCGAAGTACGGGATCATTTCCTGTTTTTCACGCTGGCCGGTCTTGGCCATCTGGTTTTCCCAGAAGCTGCGCACGATGGGATTTTTCACCTTCTGCACCTTGTAGCGCTGCCATTCGTCGTCGGTAAACAGGCGCACGAGATCGGTGATGCAGCCGCCTTCTTCTTCGTCTTCCATGAGCGTGAGACAGCCGTTGCGGAAGTAGTCCTGGATGCGCGGCCCGAAGATCTCCTCGCCGAACATCTTCACCATCATGTTCATGGCGTCGAGGGCGATGAGGTCGCGTTCCTCTTCCGTTTTGCCCTCAAGGATGTTGAGACCCATGGGGCGTTCCGTATCGGCCGGGTTGAAGAAAATCACGTCGTCGGCGCGCTCGCGGGGGATATAGGGCAACAGGTCGTCGATGAGCGAACCGTGCGGATCCACGACACAGACGCCCTTGCCGTTGTGGAAGTCCTGGCGCGCCATGATCTGGATGATCGACGATTTACCGGAACCCGTCTGACCGATGATGTAGAAGTGGCGGAAGCGGTCGTCGTTTTTCATGTGCACCTCGCGTTTTTCGCCGCGGAAGGTGTTGTGCCCGAGCATGATGCCGTCGTCGGGCAGGTTCTTGGGCGCCGGGGCGATTTTGAAGTTCTGCCACTTGATGGTCTCCGCCTTGTTGTAGCGGATGTGCGGCAGGTGGAAAAAGCTGGCGAGTTCCGCGGTGCCCAGCAGCAGGGGGTGCCCCTGCATTTTGAGTGACAGGGAGAGGTGCGGGTTGCGCTGGACGAACTGGCGGATGGTCGCCTTCCGGTTCTCCATCTTCGGCTTTTTGAAATGGTTGCCGCGCACGTCGTTGAACTGGCCGAAGCCTGCGAGCACCGTGTCGAGGATCAGCTGTGCGCGCGATGCGGTGTTGCCCGACGAGACCACGCGGATCACCGTTTCAAAGCCCGGGTTGCCGGCCTTCTCGTCGACCGCCTTGCTGTACTCCTCCACCATCTGCGACACGCGCTCGTGGCTCTGGCTTTCCTTCGAGTCGATCGACTCGCCCGGCGAGAACACCGAGAACAGCGCCTGCAGCCAGGTAAGGGGATTGAACAGCGATCCCGAGCCGCCCTTGGTGGGGTTCAGCAGTTTGCTGGCCTCCTCCTGCAGCTTGTGCTGCCAGCCCTGTTTGACGGGGCGCAACACGAACTGGATGGCGGCGCCTTCGTCCTTGGCCAGCTTGGAAAACGCATTAGTCACGGCATTCAACGGGTCGCTCTTCAACTGCTGGTACGTGCGGAACACCGACGTGAAGGGCTTTGCGGCCACCAGGGTCTGTGCGCTGACGACGGAGCGTTCCGTAAAGATGTTATAGTCCTCCACCTCATCGACCACGAGCTCGGGATAGAACGACGTGAACTGTTTTTCGACAAGATGCACGATGGCGCGGGGGCACACGACGAAGAACAGGATTTCCCCCGCAAGCGCCGCGTACTCCACCGAGAAGAACGGCTGTCCCTTGAGATCGGCAAACGCGCCTTCCTCGCGGATGGTGTGCAGGGAGTTGTAAAGGTGATCCATCACCCCGATCACTTCTTTGAAGTCCTTGCCGAACTGTTCGCTCTCCACCTCCTTTTCCTCACGGCTCTCTTTTTTGGGCACCAACAGTTGCAGGAACACCAGGCTCTCCATGTATCTGCGTTCCGTGCGTTTCTTTTTCATCCACACCAGCAACGCGCCGACTGCGGCGGCGAGGATGATGCCGATGAGCACCTGAAAGAAGTTCATCGTGGGTATCGTACCATTCTAGCAGATCCCATGCCTGCTGTCTGCCCTTTCCTACGCCCCTTTTTTGATCTTCAGCACACGCTCCACCATCTCCAGAAGCGACTTGATGGTCATGTCCTTTTTTACGAAGAAGTCGTCAGCGCCCAATGCCTTTGCTTTGCCCTGGTTCTCGTCGTCGCTGAAGTTGCTGAGCATGATGACGGGATACGGGCGATCCTTGGGCAACTGCTCCAAGACCTGCAAGCCGTCGAGGATGGGCATGTGGATGTCCAAAATCAGCACATCGGGAGCACCCTGTGCGAGCAATTCCAACGCCTGCTGGCCGTTTTCCGCCGTACGCAGCGAATACCCGTTGACTGTGAATTTCTTCACATAGAGGTTCCGGAGGACAGCATCATCTTCGGCGATGATCACATTCCCTTTGGCCATACGGCTATTCTACTCTGATTTTTGCATCGGTGAAAGTATGGTGTTTCACCATGAAATCAGGTACAATGTATAGATTTGCAAACAAAGACCATCGTCCTCCGGCTTGCGCTGGCTCTGACAGCAGTCAGTGCGTTGTGTATTGCGGGATCGCACGTGCCGCTGCATGCGTCGATCACCGATTGCATCGGTCAGCCCTACGGCGCTCCCGGCTGCCCCACCAAACAGCAGGAAGTGCGTACGTTGCCTCCGCATTGCGGCGACGGCGTGCGGCAGGATGACGAAGGCGAAGAGTGCGACAACGGCCGCAAAAACGGCGTCAGCAATTGCAGCACCGATTGTCGCGAGCTCTACTGCGGCGACGGCGCCATTGCCGTTGCGCTTGGAGAGGAGTGTGAGCCTGCCGTGCGCGAGGTGTATGCGCTTGATCCGAACACCGGAAACATGACGACGGAACTGCAGTTCCTCGAGCCCAGCTGCGGCGCGATCTGCACCGTGCCGACCTGTGATGACAAGGGCAATTGCAGCGGCGGATGCATCCGCCGTTTCATGCCTTCGTGCACATCCAGCTCGTCCGCCGCCGCACAGGCGCTGGTGATGCCGGTGTCGTCCGCGGCACCCGCAGTCGTGTCGTCTTCGTCGAGCAGCGCCGCTCCCGCGGAGCCCTTTGCCATGCCGTGGACACAGCCGCAATCGAGCAGCACAGCACCCGTTGTGGTGCAGCAGCAACAGCCCGCTCCCGCGGCGCAGCCGCAGGTGATCGTGGTGCAGTCGCCGGCGCCCCAGGTGCAGCAACAGCCTGCGCCGACCATGCAGGCACCCGTGCAGCAACCGGTGTCTTCCGCACCCGCCGTGCCGGTATGCGGCAATGGCATGGTGGAGGGCAATGAACAATGTGATGACGGCAACCGCATCAACAACGACACGTGTTCCAACGGCTGCACATCGGCGGCCTGCGGGGACGGCATCACCCAGCCGTGGGAAGCCTGTGATGACGGCAACCAGAGCAATACCGATGCCTGCACCACGAGCTGCAAGGCCGCGGCCTGCGGTGATGGATTCTTGCAGGGCAGCGAACAGTGCGACGACGGCAACCAAAGCGCAACCGATACCTGCAGCAACACCTGCCAGACCGCCCGCTGCGGCGACAGCATTGTGCAGCTGTGGGAACAGTGCGACGACGGCAACCAGAGCAACGCCGACGGCTGCAGCACCATCTGCAAGCTGTCGACCTGCGGCGACGGCGAAAAGCAGGGAACAGAGCAGTGTGACGACGGCAACCTGAGCAACACCGATGCCTGCACGGTTGCGTGCAAACTGCCGTCCTGCGGCGACGGCTACCTGCAGAGCGGCGAACAGTGCGACGACGGCAACACCATTGCCGGCGATGACTGCAGCCCCACGTGCACCGTGCCGGTGTGCGGCAACGGCCAGCGCGAAGACGGCGAAGAGTGCGACGAAGGCAAGCGCAATGCCCTGCTGCCCAATGTCTGCCGCCCCGATTGCAAACTGCCCATCTGCGGCGACCGCGTGGTCGACAGCGGAGAGGAGTGCGACGGCACCGCCGATTGCACGCTCAATTGCACCACGCTGAAGACGGCGATCACGGCCGCTCCCACGGCACCCGCCCAAACGTCATCCGCCCCCGTAGAGACCCACGGCGCGGCGCCCGATGCGGCATCTTCCTTTATTGCACAAAACAGCAACGGCTTCATTGCCGGCGGATTGCTTGCGGCTTCGGCCATGACCATGTTGCTCTTCTACCTGGAGCGCGCCGGAATCAGGAAGCTCTTGAGCGGCAACAAGAAAGGCAGCGGCGATCTGGATGATGTGCCGTTGGACGAAATCGAAATGCCGTGGCATCAGTGGTAAAACGATCGCTGTAGGGAAACCTACGGTTTCCCCTCCGCGAATCACCCCTTCCCTCAAAGGAGTTTTTCACCGTCGGGACCCACGAGACCCGACGGTTCAAAACCGTCTTTAGTATCTCTATAGTCAGACTATGCATTATGAAATTGCTCCTGATATCTATCATCCTGGGAAAAATGCGAGATTTGCTTTAGGCAAGAAAGGTAAAAAGCCTTTAATTGTATTTGGGGTAAATCCCAGCACGGCTGATGATCTGACTCCAGACAGAACGATCAACAGGGTTATTGGTTTTGCAAAAGACTTTGGATGCGATGGATGGATCATGCTTAATCTTTGCTCACAACGGACGAGTGATCCAAAGCATCTTGATAATTCACTTGATAGTGAATTACACAATAAAAATCTTGCTGAAGTTTCTGAGATCATTCAATCCAATCCGAGTGCGGTTGTTTGTGCAGCTTGGGGTTCTCCGATTAAAGTTAGAAGATACTTAAAGGATTGTTTAAGTAAGATTCGTCATGTGAAAGAATCTGATTGGAAGACTCTTGGGTCGTTGACTAAGGATGGTCATCCAAGGCATCCATCAAGACTTACAAAGAATATTCATCTTCAGGATTTCGATATAGATACTTATCTGAAAAATTTGAATTAACAAAAAACCCCGGTTGCCCGGGGTTTGATAGTCGCGGATTGTTTTTTCTTTATGCAACCGATACGCGCACGTACGCGGTGACGTTGTTGCCAGCGAGGTACTGCTCGACCGTCTTGGAGGGGTCCTTGGCGAAGGCCTGGGTGAGGAGAGCGTTTTCCTCGCGGAACTTCTTCTCTTTGCCCTGCATGATCTTTTCCATGATCGGTGCGGGCTTGCCTTCCTTGGCGAGCTGCGCGGCCCAGATTTCCTTTTCCTTGGTAACGGAGTCCTCCGTCACTTCGTTGGGGGATACCACACCGGGGGCGAAGGCAGCGGCGTGCATGGCCGTGTCGCGGGCGTGCTCCACCGTGCCGCCGTCGAGGCCGACGATCACGCCGATCTTGGCGTTGGAGTGGAGATAGGTGCCCATCACTTTGCCTTCGGCGACGTAGATGTTGCCCAGCGTGATGTTCTCACCGAGCTTCTGCACGAGTTCGGGCAGCAGCTTTTCGCTGAGGGTCTTGCCTGCGGCTTCGCCGTTGTTGAATGCTTCTTCGGCGATCGCCTTGCCGGCGTCCTGGAAGTTCGTGTCGCGTGCCACGAAGTCGGTCTCGCAGCGGATCAGCACGATCGCTGCCTTGCCGGCGCTCTCCTTCACAAAGACGAGGCCTTCCTTCTGGTCGCGGTCAGCCTTCTTGGCTGCCTGCGAGAGTCCGCGCTTGCGGAGGATCTCGATCGCCTTTTCCTCGTCGCCGTTGGCTTCGGTCAGGGCTTCCTTGCAGGCAAGGATCGAAACGCCCGTGCGGGCGCGGAGGGAGGCTACTGCGGATGCGGAAATGTCCATGATGCGTGGGGGAAAGGGGGTGATTAGGCTTCTTCCTTGGCGTCCTTCGTGTCCTTGGCGTTGAGGAGAGCCTGCTCGATGGTCTCGAGGATGATGGTGACGGAGCGCACGGCATCGTCGTTGGCGGGGATGCAGGCGGTGAACTCGTCGGGATCGGCATTGCTGTCGCAGATGCCGTAGACGGGGATGCCAAGAGTCTTGGCCTCAAGCACGGCAACGTGGTCACGGATGGCATCGACCACAAACACCGCATTGGGGACATTGGTCAGTTCGGCAACACCGGAGAAACCGATGTCGAGCTTGGCGAGATCCTTGCGGAGCGCCGTCTGTTCCTTTTTCGTGTACTTCTCCACTTCGCCGGTCTGGAAACTGCGGCGCAGGTCGAGGTAGTACTGGATGCGCTTTTTGAGCGTGGTCCAGTTGGTGATAAGGCCGGGGATCCAACGCTTGGTCACCATCGGCTGGCGCAGTGCGCGGGCGATGCGCTCGACGAGCGGCACGGCCTGCTGCTTGGTGGACACAAAGAGGATCGTCTTGCCCTGAGCCTGGAGGGCGGCGAGTTCCTTGGCAACGATCTCGAGGTGCTTGCGCGTCTGTGCGAGGTCGAAGACGTGAATGCCCTTCATCGTGCCGTACAGGTACGGAGCCATTTTCGGGTTCCACTTCTGTTTGGGGTGCCCGAAGTGGCAGGCGTGGTCGAGCAGTTGCTGCTCGGTAGGAATGGCGATAGCCATAAGAGGGGAGAAGTCCCTGTGCCCGGCAGGGAAGAAATCGGAGATGGAAATCCTTGGGGCTACGCGCGTTTCTCATTCTGCCGGTTGCGGAGGATTCTCCTTGCGGAGCCAGGACCGCTGCAGTCAAAACGCGCTGATGTGGGCGTAGTCTACGGATTTGCTGATTTGCGGCAAGAAATATGTATACAAAATGTGTTCACAAATAGCGAAAGCAGATGAAGGATACGTCATGGTGAGCCTGCCGAATCCATGTCGTATCCGGCGGAGTCAGGTTTTACAGAAATCTTTCCGGATCGATTCCATGAAAGCTTACCAAGAATCTTCTTTTTTCCTTCGATCAGCGCTTTTTTCTTTGCGTGGCTCCATCGCTTTAGCTGCTTTTCCCTCGAGATGGCTTCTTCGGGACTCTCATGTTCTTCCTTATACATCAAAGACACGGGTCTTCTCGTATAGGTATAGCTTTTCGGATCGATGCCGATTTGATGATCGGTGAGTCGCTTTTCAACATCGTTCGTGATGCCGATGTAATACCTGCCATCATGGCACTCCAAAATATAAATGTAGATTCTTCGCATGAATGCAGTGTATTGAGGTCGAGGCGCGTGAGAACACTGACGCCACGTATGGTTCGGCAAGCTCACCACGACGTGGCTAGCAGTCGCTCTCGATGAGGTTCCTCTGCGAAGACGAACTGGTTCGCCCTGAGCTTGTCGAAGGGTCAGCACGACGTGGCAATTGATGGCAAAAGCGTGATTCTTTCAAATGTTGTACGGCCGCCTGCTTCGTACAGGGCTGATGCGCGGTGTCGTCTGGGGATCCTGCGGCGCGGCGGCGAGTGCTGCGATGCGGCTGCGGATGGTGGCCATCACCTCGTTTCGCTGTTGCACGTGCAGTCCGAAAAAATTCGTCGGGTTCGGCAGATCATCGATCTGACCATTTTTGTCCCGCAGTTCCAAAAACAGCGAACGGTATTCGTTCATAGATGCTGCAGCAGCTCGGCGATCGGCACACGGATCTGCTCCAAGGTGTCGCGGTCGCGGATGGTCACGGTGTCCTTGAGACCCTGCGCCTCGTCTTCACCGAGCGTGCCGAAGTCGACGGTGATGCACTTGGGCGTGCCGATCTCATCCTGGCGGCGGTAGCGCTTGCCGATGGAGCCGGTCACATCGAAGTCCACGTTGCGGTCGGTACCGTCGATGAGCAGCTTGTAGACCTCCTGTGCCTTGGCGATCAGGTGTTCCTTTTTGGAGAGCGGCAGGATGGCCACATCGATCGGCGCCATCTTCTTCGAAAACTTCATCACGGTGCGCACATCGTCTTCCTTCACCGCTTCTTCGTTGTAGGCGTCGAGCAACACGGCCAGCGTGATGCGGTCGGAGCCGAATGACGGTTCCATCACGTGCGGCGTCAGTTTGCGCGTGGGTTCGTCGGGATCGGTGTACTGCAGATCCTCACCGCTGTGCGTCATGTGCTGCGTCAGGTCGAAATCGGTGCGGTAGGCGGCAGCGGCGCACAGCTCCCCCCAGCCCCAGGGGAACTTGTATTCCACATCGGTGGTGCCGCGCGAGTAGTGGCTCAGCTCATCTTTCTCATGGTCGCGGAAGCGCAGGTTCTCGGGCTTGATGCCCAATGTCTGGGTAAGGAAGTTCCATGTGTCCTTCTTCCACTGGTCGAAGATGCCTTCCCACGGCGTGGCCTCGGGATCGAAGAAGTATTCGATCTCCATCTGCTCGAACTCGCGCGTGCGGAAGGTGAAGTTGCCTGGGGTGATTTCGTTGCGGAACGCCTTGCCGATCTGTGCCACACCGAAGGGCAGACGCAGGCGCATGGTCTGCTGGATGTTTTTGAAGTTCACGAAGATGCCCTGTGCGGTTTCGGGGCGCAGGTAGATGTCGTTGCCCTCGTCCTCGATCACACCCTGCTGCGTTTTGAACATCAGGTTGAAGCGCTTGGCTTCGGTCCAGTCGACCTTGCCGCAGGACGGGCACGGGATCTTTTCGGCCATGAGCATCGGCTGCACCTGTTCGATCTTGAGCACGGCGGTCGCCTCGACACCGAGTTTTTCCTCGAGCAGTTTGTCACCGCGGAAGCGCTGCTTGCAGGCTTTGCAGTCCACGAGCGGATCGGCGAAGTTGCTCACGTGGCCGGAAGCCTCCCACACCTTGGGGTTCATGAGGATTGATGCATCGAGACCCACCATGTCCTGGCGGCTGCGCACAAAGGTGTTCCACCAGAGCTTCTTGAGGCGACCTTTCAGTTCCACACCAAGCGGACCGTAGTCCCATGTGTTGGCAAGGCCGCCGTAGATATCGGAGCCGGGGAAGATGAATCCGCGCCGCTTGCAAAGGCTCACCACCTGATCGAGAGAGGTTGCTGACATGGCCAAAGGATAGCAGCACCATACCGCCGCTGACAGCGGTTTTAGCGCCTCTTTTTGCGTCGCCGCGCAACTGCGTCGGCCAGCAGTTCCATGCCACGGGCGCCGTAGAAGGCGATGGGGATGATGACCAGGGGGATGAAGCGGAAATCCTGGTTGCAGCCGTAGGGGTGCTGCAGGCGGTAGGTGAACAGCCCGCCCAGCAGCGCGGCAAGCGTGAGCAGCAGCGGCAGATGTTTCAGGCGGTCGCGGCTGCGCAGCTCTGCCGCAACACCCGCAAGGGCAAACGCCAAAAAGATCATGCCCAGCGTTTCCGCAATCATGACCGGCACGGCGATGTGCTCGAAGCGCCACTCACCGATGAAGCCCGATTTGTAGAGATACTCCCAGAAGTACTGTCGGCGCTCGTCATCGCCCCATGGGTTGTTGAACGGATGGCGGATGATCTCGATGGGATTGAAGAACGACACATGCGGGAAGGTGTTCTGCACCATCAGCGCGCCGTTGAGCCCGCCGATGTTGCCCACGATGTTGGCCTGTTTTTCCATCACGAAACGCTCGACGTAGAACCAGCCGGTCATGGCTGCCACGATGATCGTGCACAGCACGCCCTTCCGGATTTTTTCACGGATGTCCGTTCCCGGCTTCAGCACGAGGCACAGCGCCTGCGCGCCGACCAGCGGAAGAAATGTGCTTTTGGTCAGCAGACCGAAGCCCAGCAGCGTCGCGGCCGAATACCAGTCGCCTGTGGCGTCGCTCTTCCACCAGCGCAGCAGGAAGCCGAGCCAGAAGATGCCCAGCGTCAGCGACAGCACATCGTTGCTCAGGCGCGAGGAGAAATACACGATTCCCGGAAAGACGACGAACAGCGAGAGGAACACATAGGCCGGCCAGTGGCGGCGGCTTTTGCCGAAGACCTGTGTCATGATCCACAGTGTTCCCAGAAGGCAGGCGACGGACAGGGCGAAGGACAAAAATTGGAGTCCGCCGAACACCAGCGACTGATGCAGCTGTGCGGCATTCACCAGCCATACCCATGCACCCGTGAGCATGTAGTAGAGAGGCGGTTGGTAGAATTCCCAGCCGCCGCTGCTGGGCGGCACCGCAAAGTTCTTGGCCATAAAGAGGATGTATTCGATGTGGCCGTCCCAGTCGTAACTGCGTGTTTCATGCGGAGTGAGCAGCATGTAGACGAGGCGCAGGATCACGCCCGCGCCCACGATCACCGCAAGGGTGATGCGGTGACGAGACAGACCGACGGTGGCGAGGATGGCAACCGCTGCGCTGATGCTCAGAATGAGCAGCGTGCAGAATTGGAGCGTACGCAACGGATCACCCATCGCCGGTGTCATGCGGAATTTCAGCTGACCGCCGTTGTCCTTGAGTTGCAGCAGCACAGTGTTTTCCCCTTCGTGGAGATAGGGGGCGAGATCCATGGTGCGGCCTTCAAGATCGCAGAAATCACCGCCGTCGACCTTGCGGTCGTTGATGTTCAGCCACTCGATGCAGTCATCGGGCGTGAGTCGGTAGACGGTGTGGTGCGTGGCGCCCAGGTGCAGCGAAAAGCGCAGCAGTCCGCCGGCACCCTTTGATCCTTCATCCAGCGGCAGGGTGATCTGGCGCGGCGCCTCGCCGTCCGGGGTGTAGACCGTATCGGTAAAGGAAGGCGACGATGCGAGCACCGATGCCAACAGCAGCGACAGCCCCAGCACGACCAGGATCGTTTCCCATATCAGCCACCGATGGAGGACGCGTGCGGCCATCGGCGGCGAGTATACACGCGCGCACGCGGCAGGTGACATCTTGGACTCGCGTCAGTACGATGCTGTGGCTATGCGCCTGTCTCTTGTTCTTCCCTGTTTCAACGAAGCGCCGAATTTGCCGACTGTGCTCGGCCAGATCGACGCATGGAAAAAAGACCGCAGTATCGACCTTGAAGTGATTGCCGTGAACGACGGATCCTGCGACGACACGGGTGCGGTGTTGATGCGTCTGCAGCAGCAGTATGAATGGCTGACGCTTGTGGATCACGAGGTGAACAAAGGCTATGGCATCGCCGTCCGCTCCGGCCTGGATGCGGGAACCGGTGATGTGCTGGGCTTCATGGACAGCGACGGGCAGTTCAAACCCGAAGATCTTTCGCTGCTGCTGCCGCACTTGGAAGAAGTCGATTTTGTGGCCGGCCGCCGACGCCGCAGGGCGGATCCGTTGGTGCGCAATATCTTCGGCAAAGTGCTCGGGCTGCTGGTGTGGGTGTCATTCGGCCTGTGGGTGCGCGACCTCAATTGCGGACTGAAGGTGTTCAAGCGATCGATCTGGGAAAAGATCCGCCCGGAACACGGCGTGGAGAAGCTCTTCAACACCGAGCTGTTTTTGCGACTCAAACGTAACGGCATCCCCTGGAAGCAGATCGACGTGCCCCACTATCCGCGCACGGCAGGCACGCCCACGGGCGGTTCCTTCCGCGTGATTGTGCGCATGTTCAAGGAGATCGCCGATCTCAAGCGGGCAATGCGCAAAGCCTAGGCACCGGGACGCATCACCAGCGGGCTTTGCAGGGCGCAACGTGCGCAGTGCAGTTCCCACAACTGGAAGATGTTGCGCGCCTCCACCTGCCTGTCGGTCATCGGTTCGTAGTAGGCGAGCGGCCGGTACACCAGGAACCCGAAGAAGATGAGCACATTGAGTGCGATGAGTGCCCAGGTTTTGCGTTCGGTGGTCAGCTTCCACGGGCCGAATTTTTCAATCTCCGTCCAGACCAGCGCCAGGAGGATGCAGCCGAACGCGAGCGGTACGAAGTAGTGGTAGAGGTACATGACACGTGTGATCTGTGAAACCGCCGCAAGGAACCCCGTATACAGCGCCAAATAGCCCCAAAGGAATGTCCTCTCTTTCAGCGCTTTGCCGCTGCCCAGAAGCTCGGAGAGCACCAACGAGGCGGCAAGGACGACGCCCAGAAGAGCCGACAGCCAGATGACCGGGTTGGCCACCAGCATGAGATAGCGGTAGCTGCCGTCGGCAGCGGTCGCCCAGCGGTAGTTGATGGTGCGTCCGCCGATCGGCCACAGGAACCACGGGCTGCCGTTTTCATCATCCTTGCAGAGGTCGAGACGAGGCACGCCTTTTTGGTAGTGCGTCACAAAGTCCATCGAGTCACGCCACATCACGGAAAAATGCACGGGGTTGAGCATGGTGCCGTCGTGCAGGATCTCCTTGTAGTCTGCCGACGCCTGGTAGAAGCCGTTGTCCGGCAGATCCGGCACGATTCTGCTGCCGAGTGCGAAGTGTGTTTCCCACACCGCACAGTAGGGGATGACAAAGGCGACCGCCGACACGCCCAGGAAGAGCAGCACGTTTTTCAGGTGCTTCCAGAGCAACAACAGTGCGACGGGAAGCAGCAGGATCAGAATCAGCGCAAAGAGCTTGGTCACCATCGCCAAGCCGAAGCCCGCGCCGTACAGCACCGCCGCCCAGATGACCGTCCGCCGATCCTGTTGTTCGCGAAGCAGCAACACGCCGATCATCGCCACGAGCGCAAAGAACAGCAGCGTGGTTTCCAGCATCGCACCGCGTCCGTGCACGATCTGTGCCGTGTCGAATGTGTACAGCGAAGTGAAGAGCATCGCCCAGACGGGACGCTTGGTGATCAACAGGAATGCCGCAAAGAACAGCGGTGCGCACATCCACGCGAGCAGTGCCGGGAAGAGGCGGTAACCCGTGAACGAAAAACCGTCCGGCGGGTTTTGCGCGTAGTCGGTATGGATGAACTGGTTGTCGACGGGGTTCGCATTGAGCAGTTTTTCGCCGGCGGCGATCAGCAGTTTGCCGAGCGGCGGGTGGGGCTCCATGAAGTAGACATGGTTGAGGTATTTCTGTGCACTCGCGACGTGGTAGTTCTCATCCCAGAAGAACGCCTGGGGATTTTGGTAGTTGAAAAAGTAGGTGAAAAACGAGGTGAGCAGCACCAGGGCGAAGCACAGCGCGGTCTGGTTGCGGCGAATGAAATCGGAGAGGGGAGTCATGACGGCCAGTGTAGGGCTGCCATTGCCAAGCGTCACCGTTTGGCGCTTCCCTTCGCGCTTCTCAAGAAATGCGGAATATGGTACAATAATCGGATTGGAAATCCTCCACACTTTCGCAGGGTTGCACTTCCAGCCGTCGGCCTCCGGAGCCGTGGTTGCGGGCGCCGTGTTGCTGCTCGGTGCTCTCGACATCATGCAGCGCATCAACCATAAGCCCACACATCTGTTGTTTGCCTGTGTGGTCGGTTCGGTGCTTTCGCTCATTCTTCTGGGAGTCGGGCAGACGATCACATTGCCCTCCTGGCGCGAAAACGCGGAGCTCGTGACGTTGCTGTTCGTTTGTGTGTGGATTTCGTGGAAGGCATTGTTCGGTCCGTGGGATGCACAGACGAAGGCGACCATGCTGGGCACGTTCCTCTTTTGGATCGCGCTGAAGATCGTGGTGCGCGACGACCCCGACCAGCGGCTTGCACGCATGATCGCCGCGCTGACCGCGCTGATTCCCGCGTTCATCTGGTGTCGGCTCTTTTTGCAGTATCACACCGAGCGCCTGACCAACGTGCTCATCGCGTTTTTTGCCGGCATGCTCTCCACGGCACCTGTGCTGTTCTATGACGCACTCGTCACGCGCAACATCCAGCTCCAGTTCTTCCTCTTCCGCATCGTGCCCGAGAGCTTCAACCAGAGCTCCCAGGCGTTCATCAGCGACGTGCTTGCCGCCCAAAGCTCCCAAAGCGTGGTGCTGGTGAGCCTGTTGTCGTTTGTGCTCGTGGGTGTGATGGAGGAGGCCAGCAAATACTGGGTGCTGCGCCGCAGCGCGCGCGACCTCGCTACGAGCATCGACGACGTGTTGCAGCTGTCGGTGATCGTCGCCATCGGGTTTGCGTTCGCCGAGAACATCATCAATCCGGTCTACTTCACCGGTTTTGTGCGTGAGTACCTGTTTACACCGGAGCACCCCGATCTGCTCGGATTCCTCGGCAATGTGTTCGGGCGCTCGGTGCTCACGACCATGGTGCATGTGTTGAGCACCGGCATCATGGGCTACTTCCTCGGGCTCTCACTGTTCGCAACGTCCTACCTGAAGGAGCGCCATGCACAGGGCAGACAGTCACCGATTGCGGCGTTTGTGCACCGCTTCTTCGGCCTGCCGGAGGAGGGGATTTTCAAGACGCAGGCGCTGCTCACCGGCTTCCTGCTCGCCATCGCCTGCCACGGCATGTTCAATTTCCTGGTCACGCTTCCCGATATTCTCCCTGGCAATCCCAAATCCCTTGGCGATGTCTTCGGGTGGCACCTGCCGCTGTTGCAGAAAGTGCCCTTCCTGCTGGTGCCGTCTCTCCTCTACGTTGTAGGGGGTTTTTGGCTTCTGTCAGGGCTCTTCCTGAAGGCCGAAAACATGCGGGAACGTGGCGCCGCCGACCCGGTCTGATCTCTGTTTTGTCGCTTCCCAACGTTGTCGAAAGGGCGTTTTTGCTGTATACTTAGAAGAAACCCAAAACCCCTTATGAGCATCCCCTCTTCCAGTCCCGAGCAGCAGAAAATCAGCACGTTTCTCCGCGACCTGGAGAAGCTGCGCACCCAAGTTCCGGACTTTGGTGTGGAGGTGCGCAAACAGGTGAAGGGATTCACCCGAGAGGAGCTCGCAGAGCTCGAACGGCAGATGCGCTATGAAAAGATCGACGTCCCCGCGCTGTTTGCACCGAGCAACAGCCCTGAGAGGTTTATGGTGTTGTCGGCTGCAAGCGAACGTCTGAGGGATCTTTCCGCGAAGGTCACTACTCCGTGGGACAGGATGGCCGATGCAATCCTCAACACGAACGATGTGCCGATTCCGTTTACCAACAAGCGGATGCCATTGCCTATTGAGTCCGGCGCCAACCTCATCGCCAGTCCGACAGGTATGACGGTAGACAGTATGACCAAAGGAGAAAAACTGGTGTTGCTCGGTGCAAGTGCCGTTATCGTTCCGGCTGCGGCATATGCCACTTGGAAGGTGATTACCTGGCCGATCAACAAGATTGCCTCGTGGTTTAAAGGCGGAAAAAAAGACAAGCACGAGGACAAGGAAAAGGACAAGGACAAGGACGACAAGCACGATGACGGTGACGACAAAGATTCCCACGGAGGGGGACTGGGCAAGTGGCTCAAGCGGGGGGTCATCGCCGCATTGATCGGCGGTGCAGGGTTCCTTGGCTGGAAGGTCTACAACGTTGCAGCCGAAGCAGGCGAGATGGTAGGGAAGGCAAAGGAGGCCGCGGAGAGAGCGGCACAAGTTGTGAAGGACGCAGAGGAGCGCCTCAAGAAATTGGAGGAGCTTGCCGTGGCTGCCGGCGATGACAATAAAATGTCCGCCGCACGGCAGACGTTCGCCCTTCTGGAGGAGGATATTATTGAAAGAAAAGCAGGAGAGGCGTTGTCTGCTCGCAAGTTTGGACTGATCAATATGGCTCTTTCCGGTCTCTCGAACGATGCAAAGCGCGAAGAGTTGCTTCGTGAGTGGGGGATAGAAGCAGGGAAGACTCGCTCGATTACCAATGCAGAGTGGAATCATGTTCTTTCATATGATTCCGCCACAAAAACCTTGCGTGTGACCGAGTCAGCAGTGGCTCCCGCAAAGAGCCCGCGTGGCTACGTGAATCTCAAAGATAGCGTTCCCGGGCTCGTGCAGCTGCACGATAAGGAACTTAAGGACATCGAGATGCATACCCAACTGGATGGCGGAACTGCGTTAAAACCGAAGGCCGAAGTGATCGCGCAAGTCTTGAATCTGCCGACTGTACGGGCATTGAAGTATCCGGAATTGCAATCGATTGCGAACACGCTGACACTCGGCGCCCTGCCTGATTTGGGTGGGCTCGATGAAGATCGCAAGCTTGCAGTCTGGTTCCTCGCAAAGACGGTATTGGCCGAGCTTGATGCCGGCAAGGGTGGACATCTGCAGGGAAAAATCGATCCCGCTACTCTCGACAGCAAGACACTCATCGACATTCTTGAGCAATCGGGAAGTCTGACGCGCCTAATCTCCCGTGCCGGAAGCATCGATACGAACAGTCGTTCGAGCGTTGCTATAGGGCTCGAGAAGGCGTTTGCATCCGCAGACTATCTTCGGATGGAGATGTCCGCTCCCCGCACAATGGATCACCTGCACGGCATTGCTGGCGCAGAACATATGAAGCCGGATGACGATGCCGCGTTTGCACGCATCATGGAAGATCTCGGTAATGAACGGGTTGCCGATTACTCAGCTGCGCTGATCGATCGTGTTGCCGGTGTTACTCCTGAACAAAAGACGATTGCCGATACGCTTCTTACATCTATGATGAACAAGGTAAAAGCGCAAAAAGCGTTCATCCTTGCATGTGTCTCAACAGCCTCTCCGCAAATGGAGTCTGCGCTGAATGAAATGAATCTTCTCGATGTGATGCAGTTGTACATCGCCCTGGAAGAGACGAAGAGTTTTGACGGGAATCCTCCTGCTACGTTTGACAAGATGCAACCGATCGGCAGGGATCTTCTCCACTGGAAAGCCATCCATCTCCTGTCCAAAAAAGACACTGATCTTGCTCAGAAGGCATATCTACAATTCGCTTCCATCTAACAATGGGTTTCACTATTGAACAATTCAAGGCTTGGGAACCGGAGCAACGCATTGCATCCTTGCAGGGCGATATCGAGCTCAAGCATGTGAATGAAATCGCCCAGTATCTGCTGATCATGCAGAAGACGGATCCTGAGGCGTTTGAGCGTTATAAAAAAGAAAACCCTGGCATTCTTGGTGCGATCGAAGGATGTCTGCAGCGGCTTCAGGCGCGCAATCCCAATGAGAGCATCAATCCGGTCGCTACCAAACTTCTCGCATTGAAGCAGAAAACGGCGGACACAATTGATGCTAGGAATCAAGGCGCTCCTGCCGCTGTTCCTTCAGAGCAAGCACCGCAAGCCAAGGTACGGACGGATTATCTGAACAGAAAGGACTCTGATGCAGAGCGAGTGCTGAAAAGGGCACTTGATGCCCAAGCACGCGCAAAGCTTGTGGACTCTGTGCATTCGATGCTGCTGTTTCAATATGACCTCAACAATCTTCAGGATCCGCATGCGTATGATCTTCAGCTGCGAAATATCACCGAATACTGTTTCAACGATGATACCAAGCTCACCTACGGTCAGGTGATTGGGTTCACGGATACAGAGGGGAAAAAGGCGTTCTTGAAGGAAATCGGTATCCGGCCGAATGCAGGTGCTGATTTTGGCGCGGATCAGATCCAGGCAGCTCATATCTTCATCGGGTCACTCAACAAGGTGAAGCCGATTCTCGTGCAGTATCTTGAAGCACGCGGCGTGGTGCAGCCGGGCGACTCGGAGGATAAGCGGAAGGAAATCATCGATTCGTTCCCCATCGCCGGAGTACTAAATCTCGCTTCGGACGGCTTGTCGACGAGCAGGGACTGGGCTGACCAGATGTCCTCCGCCATGGCTGGTACAACGCCCGAACAGATCATGCCCCTTTTGCAGGTGTTTCGTTTGGATGGCAAAGATGCCGTGAAAGCGACGGCTGACAGCGCCCTGCTGGTTCAGGGCGTGTGGGATAAGGCTCGCGAGTCACTCCAGAAAATCCGATCGGGTGATCGCACCCTCCTGATCATTGCCGACAAACTGTTGGGCAGCGAAGGTGCAAATCTTCGTCCTGCCGAAGGAGCCTCCAAGGAAGAGCAGGAGGCGTATGTCGAAGACATGATGATTGCTTTGAAGCATGCGGAGTCTAGCTCTATTTCGCTGGATCAGGAGGGAACGGCCAAATTCATGCCGTGGTCTATTGAGGAAATCGCCCAAGAAGAAAAACGCATCGATCCATTGGCGGCGGATGCGATCATCCGCGGCAGGGCGGCGCTCCGTCTCGAGCGACGCACAACCGTTGTGCAGAACATGTGCAAGTGGATTCGCAGCGAGCAGGGCACCAAGGCCATTTATGAAGGTCTGATGACGATGTCCGGAGGCAATGAAGATCCTGCCGCAAGGCAGAAAATTCAGGATTCGATCAAAGAGAACAAGATGACGTTGCGCGATGTTGCCCAAGTGTACTCACTCCACGAGGTTCAGCATGGCGGCAAAATGCTTCTCGGACTCAAGGGAGTGGAGCTGCTGGAGCGGTGGGACAAAGATATGGCGGCTGCATACAAACTGGAGATCGTAGGCAGCCTGGTGAACATCGCCACGGATGCTGCGACGACTGCCATGACCGACGGAGATATCTTGGCGGCGATCAAAAAGCGTATTCCGAATCTCGATGACGCGACGGAACGAGAGGTGTTGAATATTGTGTTAGGCATGCGTGATAAAGCTAAGGGAAAATTTGAGGATGCCCTGAGAATATTCAATGCCGGTGCCGCCAAATATAAATGGACGTTGATTGGCGCTGGAGCGGTTGGTACGACGGCAGCCACGGGACTCGCATGGCGCGCAATTCGCAATTATCAAGCTGGCTTACAGAACACGCAGGCTGCCATCAAACTGAGGGCGGGAAACGAGGCAGTTCCCAAACTGATCCCGTCTTGGGTGACCCTTGAGGGGTGGAAGCAGCGGTTCCAGAATTTCCTCAGCAGAGCCGGTGCACGTTTCGAGACACAGCAGATGAATAAAATTCTGGAGATCGAGCAAAAGTTTCCGACCCTCCGCATTAACGGTGCTGAAGCGAAGTTGAAACTGCATGGGTTCCTCGAAAGGGCGCAGCAGTTAGAACAGCAGCTTACGCAACTCAGGCAGTTGGGTACGCAGGAGCGTGCGGCTGCAATGAGCAAGTTCATGAAAGAGTCGGTGCATCCCTTCATGCGTGATTTCAATGCTTTCACTGACAGCATTCCGGAGGCTCGCAAAGCAGTGGCCAGCACACTGCTCGGAGGTGTTGAGCTGACGGATGATCAATGGAAGGTGCTGCAGGCGGCACACTTGGAGAAAAACATAGAAAAGAAGGCGGGCATGCTTGTCCGAGCTTTTGGTGGAAAAAATTGGAAGCTTCTCATGCAGCTTGGCATTGCAGGTGAAGCGCCAGCGCTTGAGACAGTCGGAGATGTCGTCAGTGCGCGTGGGGTCAATACGCTCCTTGATTCATTAGATCTGACAGCGGATGCACGCCGGGCACTACAGGAGATTGGACTGTGTGAACGTCTGTCGGATGCGGCAAAAGCATCGCCCGATTTTGCAAAAACTCTTGCCTTGGAGCTCAGCAATGCAAGCGATCCCGCTGCAGCTCTTCGCACGCTCAATGGAGTGGCCGATGCGTTGGATGATCCTGTCCAGGTTGCACAGCTTCTGCGCACACAGAGCCAGATGTCACATGTGGCCAAGAGCCTTGAGGCACCTATCCTTGCCTCCAGAGTTGGCCGTGTCGCCCGTGTGCTCAATACGTTGGGTGTGGCGGGTGACATTTTTGCTATTTGGATGGCCTGCGAGGATATGAAACAGACGGATGCGTTGATTGCGCAGCAGGGAATCTCAGAAGGTTTGAAGAGAGAATACGGAGATCGCTACTACTACCATGCTGCAGAACTTGGAGTCGCTGGCACAGGGCTTGCCGCTGCAGGACTCGGCGCAGCAGGTGTCATCAGCGGAGCCGTTGCCACGCCAGTACTTGTTGCCACTCTCCCGATCAGTCTTGCTCTCGGCGCTGCCTACCAGGGGCAAAAGTGGCAGGAAGACAAAGCGCGTACTGCAGAGGATTGGGCGCGTGAACATGATGCGCCAGATCTCATTATGGACATGCAGGAATACGGGTTTGGCGAACGTGTGGGGCACACCTGGGATATCCATACACGCGATGGTCGCTGGCTCGAGCAATTGAATCCTCTGGGTCAGATGCTGAGCACTGCACGCTATCTTGATCGGTCGCGTGAACTTGCGCGAGAGAGCGCTGCTGTAAACCGCAAAATGATCGAAGGTCTGGTGCTTCGCACGACGAATGTGCAGATTCCCGAAACCGTTCGCGGCGCCGATGGCGTGTCTCGTCCGCTCACAGAACAGGAGGCTGATCTCTATAAGCGTACTGCGAAGGTCTTCTTTGATGCGAAAGTGGATTACATTGTTCAGAATGGCGGGGGCAACGCCATTTATGGTCTGGATTCTTCTGTGAATATCACGGCATTGCTGCAGACCGCGGATGACTATGCACAGCATGTCCAAATGACGTATTTCCTCGGTCAATCCGGAGAACCTTTGCCGGAAGGCATTTCCGCAGAAGGTTCCATGAAGGAAAAAGCAGATCAGTTTGCTCGCCATAACACGCGATCCGTTTCCCGAAGTTTGGTTCGCCAGTCGATTGTGGGTGTAGGGCTGAGTGAAGGACGGAACCTTCCGATCATGCGCGAGCAACTGGAGCAGCAAATTTCCGCTCGGCTTGCTGAGCGCAGCATGCCGGCGATGATTGATTTTGAAGTCCGGGCTCGCAATGCAAACTATGAAGACTGGTGGTCAGATGGCGATGCGCTGGAGGTCGTTCGCAGACATTTGCTTCAGCAATACAGCGCAACGGTCGGCAAAGCATCACAACAGATCAGCGGCACGCTTCTTGAGTACGCTGCGCGTTCCATCCAGGGCAGTGCAGATCCCGGCATCATGGAATCCGTTGAGCAGCAACTTGCGCAGACAGAGTCGCAAATCAATGCCATCTTTGCTGGGGATCCGCGAGTTGTCTGGGAAAATCTTTCAGAGCCCGAGCGCCAGGAAGTGCGTCGAAGGGAGGCAGAAGTAAAAAAGGTGCACGAATCATTCCGTTCCATTTACGGCGAGAGTTATAAGAACACCGTACAGACACAGCATGTATACGCTGAGCTGCCGCGTCTGCCGGAAGAGCATAATACCGTCTACATCCGAAGCGGCGGTGATACCGGAGGCCAGACCGTCTACTATATGTATAATTCAATCGGTAAAAAGACATGGCTGTGGAGTCTGGATTTGGAAGAATGGAGTACGCTTTCACAGATCCGCAACGGTCGAGCATTTCATAGACCACTGTTGAATACGGCAAACCGCGAATTCAACAACCGCATGTTGAAGCGCGACTGATCGGTGACATGTTTAAGGATCCGTTAAGAAAACAGCGCCATTCTTTTTTGGGGTAGCAGCATGGGAACTGCTACACTCCTCTTCTCGTATCCGCTTACGCCCGCACATGAACCGCCCGCTCTCCCGCTTTGCCCAAACGCTGCTGTTTGTCCTGTTCCTCAGCGTACCTCTGACAGGTCTTGCAGAATCGTTTGCCACGCGAGGGGCATTCATCCAGGCGGCGGTGTCCGCGCTGGCCATCACGCCCACGGAGAAGGGGACACTTCCCTATAAGCGCATTCCCGCACAGCAGCGTGGCGCCGTGCAAGCCGCCTACAACAAGGGTGCCCTGAACGCTTTCGGCAGCGGCGAGCTCTTGCCCGGTCGCGCCATCACCAAGGGGGAGGCGATCCAGGTGCTTGTCAAACTTTCGGGGCTCACGCCGTCGGGTGCCATGCAGAAATTCACCGATGTGCCGTCGGGTTCCGCGCTCGCATCGGCCGCGACCGTCGCCATGGAGCAGGGATGGATCAAGCCTGTCCGCAAAACCGTATTCGGCGCCGACCGGCCGCTTTCCGAGATGGATGTAAAGGTGCTGTTGCGCAAGGCACAGCAGACGCTCGGCACGTCCCCCCAGCCGATCATCCGCGTCAAAGTGAAGCCGTCGACCGTGGAAGGAACGCAGGACAAAGTGCAAAGCGCCATCCGCGATCTGCTGCAGAAGCAGTACCTCTATAAGGAACGCATCGATCCGGCCAAGGCGACGGGTACCGGCGCCGACGCACTCGTGAAGACGCTCAACGATCCCTACACCGTGTACATGCCGCCCGCGGAGAACAAGCAATTCCAGGAACAGATCGCCGGCGAGATCACCGGCATCGGCGTGCAGATCGAATACCGCGACACGGGGTTGCTCATTGTCGCGCCGCTCCCCAATTCCCCCGCCGAGAAGGCCGGGTTGAAGGGTGGCGATCTCATCACTGCCGTCAACGACGTCATCCTCAAGGGGCTGAGCTATCAGGATGCCGTCATGAAGGTGCGTGGCCCACGCGGCACCACGGCGACGCTCACCATCCTGCGCGACGGACAGGAAATGACGGTGCCTGTCACCCGCGACACCGTGAAGGTTCCCGAGGTTGAGTTGTCCATGAAGGGATCCATCGCGGTCGTCAAAATCGGACAGTTCGGCGACACCACCGACATGAGCATCCGCGCGACCTTCAGCCAGGTGCAGGAGTCCAAGCCCCGCGCGCTGATCATCGATCTGCGCAACAACCCCGGCGGCCTGCTCCATGCGGCCGATGTGCTGATGAGCGCGTTCATTCCCAAGGGGTCGGTCGTGGCCAACATCCACAGCCGGGACGGCATTTACACCGAGACCACCGATACCGATCCGATCTTCAGCGAGGATCTGCCGGTCATGTTGCTCGTCAATAAGGGGTCGGCCAGCGCATCCGAAATCGTTGCCGGCGCCTTCCAGGATTACAAGCGCGCCACCCTGATCGGCGAGACGACCTTCGGCAAGGGGACGGTGCAACAGTTGGTCGAGTTTAAAGACGGCAGTTCCCTGAAGATGACCATCGCAGAGTGGAAGACGCCCAAGGATCGCAAGATCGACGGGATCGGCGTCATTCCGGATATCGCGGTGGACAGCACATCCGCCCCCGATGCCGCCATGGCAAAGGCACTGGAACTTCTGCGATATTGAGCTTGCGCTCCAGCTTTTCATCCTTTACCCTACGCCGGCTTATGGCGATCTACGCAGTCCGCAGGCCCGAAGAGAGCAACGACCGTGTGCAACAGCGGTTCAAACAGCAGGTGCAGAAATCCGGCCTGGTGAAGCTGATGCGCGAGCGCTCGGTCAACAAGCGCAAGCCCAACAAGCGCCTCCAGCGCAAGACGGCTCTCCACCGCGAGATGCTGCGCGCCGCCAACAAGAAGAAGCGCTTCTACTCCAACATGTAACTTGCCATTGCGGGGGTGTCATCCTGTGATACGCTTTTGTCATGCTCGAACCCAAGGTCATTCAGCTGGATGCACACATGCCGGAGTTTGCGGAAAAAGGACGACAGAATCTTCCCGAGATCGCCCGCATTGTCGCCGCTGCAAAACAGCAATACGTTCAGTGGGCGAGGGGTATCGACCCGAATTTTACTGAGAGCGAGATGGGGCCAGCGCGATATGTAGCAACGTTTTTGGTGCAAAACCAGTTGGTGCTGGAGGCACTGTCCCATGCAGAGAGCAGGCCTGCATTTGTGCAATCTGTCTCACCCGTCCCCCAGGTTTCACTCCCAAAAAGTGTGACCCTGTAAGAAGGAGAACCACGACTTTTTCTTGGTTTGCACGTCGTGTTCTTGTCTTGAGGAAGGTCTGAATCACGATTGGATCAAAACCAAATATTCAGAGTAGTTTGTCAAATAGAACCTGAACCTTCGCGCAAATTTTACCGTGAAAAATGAGGGAAAGGTCTCTACAATGCCCGCACCTATGGCCGAAAAACAGTCTTATTCCGCAGCGCAAATCCAAGTTCTCGAAGGTCTCGAGCCGGTGCGTAAGCGCCCGGGTATGTACATCGGTTCCACCGATGTGCGCGGTTTGCATCATCTTGTGTGGGAGATTGTCGACAACTCCATCGACGAGGCGATGGCCGGCCACGCGAACGACATCATGGTGGCCCTCAATGACGACGGCTCGGTGACGGTGGAAGACAACGGACGCGGCATTCCGGTCGACATGCACCCGACGGCCAAGAAATCCGCTCTCGAAGTGGTGCTTACCACGCTTCATGCCGGTGGAAAATTCGGAGGGGAGGGCAGCGGATACAAAGTCTCCGGTGGTCTCCACGGTGTGGGTTCGTCTGTGGTAAACGCGCTTTCGGTGAAGATGAAGGCCGAGGTGCACAAGGATGGAAAGATCTACATGCAGGAATACAAGCGCGGCAAGCCGCAGGCGGATGTAAAGACGATCGGCAAGACGGACAAGCACGGTACGATCATCACCTTCCTGCCGGATGGCGAGATCTTCGATACGCTCGAGTTCAATCTGGAAACCATGCTGACGCGTTTCCGTCAGCAGGCGTACCTGACCAAGGGGATTTCCATCGGCGTGCGCGACGACCGCTCCGTGCGCCCCGAGGCCGACAAGATCTTGCCCCGTCTCTATCGTTTCTCATTCGAGGCCGGCATCAGCGCCTACGTGCAGCACCTCAACGAAAGCAAAGAGGCGATCGGTGATGTGATCTCGTTTGCCAAGGATACGGACGACGGCATGGTGGAAATCGCCCTCCAATACACCCAGACCTTCCAGGAGCAGGTTCTCAGCTTCGCCAACAACATCCATACGGTCGAAGGCGGCCACCACCTGACCGGTTTCAAGGCCGCACTCACGCGCACCATCAACGCCTATGCCCGCCAGTTTGAGTTGCTCAAGGAGAAGGACGAAAACCTTACGGCCGATGACGTCCGCGAGGGTCTGACCGCCGTGGTCTCCGTCCGTCTCAGCGAGCCGCAGTTCGAAGGCCAGACCAAAGGCAAACTCGGCAACGCCGAAATGAAGACGGCTGTGGAAACGGTTGTGAATGAGAAGCTGTCGCAGTATCTCGAGGAGCACCCCGGTGAGGGAAAGGCCGTGGTCAGCAAGTGCATCCTCGCAGCCCGCGCCCGCATGGCCGCACGCGCAGCCCGCGACAGCGTGATCCGCAAGGGTGCGCTCGACGGCATGACGCTCCCGGGAAAGCTGGCCGACTGCAGCTCCAAGGATCCCAGCCAGTGCGAGCTCTACATCGTGGAGGGTGACTCCGCCGGCGGCAGCGCCAAGCAGGGTCGCAAGCGCGAGTTCCAGGCCATTCTTCCGCTCCGTGGAAAGATCCTCAACGTGGAGCAGGCTCGCCTCGACAAGATGTTGGCCAACAACGAAATCAAGGCGCTCATCATCGCCATGGGCATCGGCATCGGCGAAGTGAAGGACATCAGCAAGTTGCGCTACCACCGCATCGTCATCATGACCGATGCCGACGTCGACGGTTCGCACATCCGCACGCTGCTCCTGACATTCTTCTTCCGCTATTTCTCCGAGCTCATCGAGGGCGGCAACATCTACATCGCCCAGCCGCCGCTCTACAAGATCAACCGCGGCAAGGATGTGCGCTACGTGTTCAGCGATGAGGAGAAGGCCGGCATTCTCAAGGAGTGGGGCGTGAGTGGCGACGAATTGCAGACCTCTGAAGAAGAAGCCGAAGAGGCTCCTGCTGATGAGAATGAAGCACTTACGAAGGGCGCCAAGAAGGACAAGGATCCAGCGAAGAAGGTCGCCAAGGTCAACGTGCAGCGTTACAAAGGTCTCGGAGAAATGAACCCCGAACAGCTCTGGGAGACCACGCTCAATCCCGAAAACCGCATCATGCTCCAGGTCACCATGGACGACGCCGAGCGCGCCGATGCCATCTTCACCACCCTGATGGGCAGCGAAGTGGCTCCCCGTCGCAAGTTCATCCAGACCCATGCCAAGACCGTGGAGAACCTGGATGTGTAACCCCGTTTGAATGCCTGAACAAGCAGAGCACATCGTTGATCCCAAGCCCGAAAGAGCCGCAACTCCGTTGAACGGCCCCGATCACATGCGTGCCATTCGCAGAGTGTTGGGCACACAGCGTGACGATCCGCGTTCCTACGTCGGAAAGGTGCTGGCAAAGGTTTTTGCACAGCGGGACGCCCAAGAAAACAAGGAGTAGTCCCTTCAGGCGTATGCTATTCATCCGTTTCGCTGCTTATTCCCCGAGGTGATCGCGCATCACGTAGTGATCGAGGTTCTTTTCGCCGAGCAGCTTGATGACGGAGGGGATGGCGTTTTTCATCGGGATTTCCTTCTGTTTGCCGGCCTTCATGTCGCGCAGGATGATCTTGCCCTTCAGGACTTCCATCTTGCCGAGCAGCAGCGTGTAGCGTGCCTGGAACTTGTCGGCCAAACGCATCTGGCTCTTGAGGCTGGCTTCGCCAAGCGCGCCGATGGTGTGCACACCGTGGTCGCGCAGCTGCGTGATCAGTTTGAGACAGGTTTTCTTCGCCTCGGGACCCAGCTGAGCTACAAACACGTCCACCTGGTCGCGGTCGGGTGCCTGTACACCGGCTTCCTTCATGTGCCACACGATGCGTTCCATGCCGAATGCACAGCCCACGCCCGGAGTCGCATGGCCGCCGAGCATCTCGACAAGGCTGTCGTAACGACCGCCGCCACCGACGGCATTCTGTGCGCCGTGCGAACGATCCCAGTATTCAAACACCGTCTGGTTGTAGTAGTCGAGTCCGCGGACAAGACCGGGGTTTTCGGTGTAAGGAATGTTGAGTTCACGGAGGTATTCCAACATCAGCTCATGGTATTGCTTGCTCTCTGCGTCCACGAACTGTGCGAGTGTGGGTGCGCTCTTCAGCAAAATCTGCGTGTCCTCTTCCTTGCTGTCGAGCAGGCGCAGGGGATTGCCGGCGAGGCGCTTGCGATCGAGCTCGGGCAATTGGCGCTCCTTGCCGATGAAGAAATCCTTCAGCGCCGCGACGAATGCCTTGCGGTTTTCGGCAGTGCCGATGTTGTTGATCTGGAGGGAGAGGCGGTCGCGGATGCGCAGGTCTTTCAGGATGTTGTCGACCACCTGGATCATCTGCACTTCGAGGCTGGCGTCCTTCAGGCCGATGATCTCGAAGTCGAACTGGTGGAATTGACGGTAGCGGCCTTTTTGGGGACGGTCATGACGGAAGCACGGGCCGATCGCATAGAATTCCACGGGCTGCGGCAGCAGGTGCATGCCGTGTTCGATATAGCTGCGGCAGATGCCAGCGGTGAATTCCGGGCGGAGTGACAGGTTCGATTCATCGCCGTCCGAAGCGGCCTTTGCTGTGACCATATAGAGTTCCTTTTCCACCACATCGGTGTGGTCGCCGATGCCGCGCTCAAAGACGCGTCGATCCTCGAAAATCGGCGGTTCCATGCGCTTATAGCCGGCCTGACGTGCACGGTGACGCACGGCTTTCTTGATATACGTGTGATATTGCTGATCTTCGGGCAGAAGATCGTGCGTGCCTTTGGGAGTGCGGAATTGCGCTTCGGACATACAGAAAGACGACGTGTGTGCTAAAGCTTACACGCGCTTACGGATGCGGTAAAGCCGACGTTCCACGGCTGCTTTTTTCGATGGGGGGAGTGATGTGAGGTGGGGCGATCGATGGGATTCGAACCCACGACCCTCTGGACCACAACCAGATGCTCTAACCAACTGAGCTACGATCGCCATATCTGCGTACTGCAATGCAAAGACGCTGTGGTTTCCTCTTGCGAGGCCAACGGATTCTATCGATTCAGGCAGCCGAGTACTAGGCCTTCTGGTCGGTGTTTTGCGGGGGCTGCTGAATGCCTTCCACACGGATATACGCAACCGTTGGATCATCTTTGGGGGCAGGTGCCGCAGCCGGTGCCGGGGCAGCCGGAGCAGTGGCCGTTGTGGCGGCCGGAGCGGGGGTCATAGGCGGTGCAATCGGCGCAGGTGATACAGGAGGGGTGATTGCCGACTTTGGCGCGGGTGTAACCACGGGTGCCGCGGCCACGGGGGGCACGGTTGCAGCCGGCGTTGTGGCGATCGAAGCCGGAGCAGCGGTGGCGGGTGCCGGCGTCACTGCCGCAGCAACGGGCGCAGGTGCGCTCGGTGCCGGAGTGGCTGTGGGTGCCATGACCGGTTTGGGAGCTGCTGGTGTCTTGGGTGCCGCGGGCACTGCGGGTGTGGCAGGCTTTTGAGGTGTCGCAGGTGGGGCAGTCACGGGAGTGGCCATCTTTGGTGCCGGCGCAGGCGGCATTGCCGCAGTCACGGTGGCAGGAGCCGGTGCCGGCACAGGTGCCGGTTTTGCCGCGGGAGTCGGCTGGGGTTTGGGTGTGACGGGAGCCGGAGTGACGACGGGGGGCTTTGCGGCTGCGGCAGGCGGTGTCGCAGGCACGGGTGTGGGCACCTTTGCAGGTGCGGCTGCCGGCGCGGGAGTGGCGGGCGCTGCCGGCTTCGGCGCAGGCGAGGCAACCACGGGTGCGGGAGTCGGTGCGGGTTTGCTGAGATCGGGTTTGCCCTGCAGTCCCTGCTTAAGCCAACTGGGCGCCTTGTTCGGATCGATTTGCGGCTCGGGTGCGGGTACGGGGGTGGAGCTGCGTTCCAACTCCTTTTCCGCGACAGCGGGAGGGGGAGTGGTCACGGTTGCCGGCACCACCGTGGCACCGTGCTGTTTTTCCATCAGCTTGATCTCCATCTGTTCAAAGTGCTTCTCGAGCGCAGTATTGCTCGTGCCATCACTGTTCTTTTTGCGTCGTCCCAGGAAGAGCACGGCTGCCACACCGATGATCATGGCCAACGCGAATGCGCCGAGGAGCGGCAGGAAACCCGAAAGACTGGACAGCAGGCTGCCGCCGGAGCCTGTGGCGACGCTGGACGCCGATGATGCCGCGGAGGATGACGGTGCCGTGCTTGTCGCGGATGAGGCGCTGCTTGCCGACGATGAAGCGATGGCGATGTCCAGCGATACCGTCTGGGTTGCCGTAGCAACATCCTTGGCGGTCAGAAGATTACGGATGGATACGCTGACCGCAAAGGTCGAGCCGGTTCCAAACGTGTGGGTCGGTTGCGTCTCGAGGGAATCGGCCGATCCGTCGCCGAAGTTCCAGCGGTACAGCAGCGGCGCATCGGGCTTGGTGTTGCCGCCGAAGGCGACCGAGAACTGCATGGTACGGTCGTCGATTTTGGCTGCCTGGATCGCCACATCACCTTCCACCAGATTGCCCTGTTTTCCCGAGGCGAAGTCCAGCACACGGATGTGCTGCGTGGCGTAGGTGCCGTTGCCCTGCAGGGCGGAAATGGCGAGTGATGCACTCGTGACCGGCGCTGTGAACCACAGCACGATCGGCGTGGCATCGGTTTGCGACAGTGTGCCCAGATTGTCGACGTCGTTGTCGGTCTTGCCGTCGCCATCGCTATCGGTCGCAGTATCGGTGTCGATGTTCAGCGGGCGCAGATTGCCGACGGGAAGAATGCGGATGATCGAGGAGTCTTCCTTCATGACGGCGTTGCCCGCGGCATCCAGCAGGGGATCGGTCTGCACCAGCGTGGTGCCGCTGCCGGTGATCGGAGTGGATGCCTCTTCCATGCCCGGCGTGCGTGCGCTCACCGTGACGCTGAAGGTCTTGCGGATGCGTGTCGTTTTGTCCTGGGAGGCGATTTCCGCGGTCAGCGTGTAGGCGCCGGGATTCACGAGTCGTGCCGCAAACGAGCGGTCGCGACCCGCCTGGATGAATTTGCGGTCCTGCGTCAGGATCCACGCGTAGGTGGCGCTTTGCAGACGGTGTATCGGAAGGATCTCCAGAATGTCGCCGGCCTGCAGCTGCAAAGCATCAGGGTCGACGGCATTCTGCTGTGTGGCGACCGATCCGGCAGTTCCTGCGGTGTCCGCATCGGTGAGCATAACGCCCGAACCGGAGACCTGTGCAGGCAACAGCTGCGTCTGTGCGACAAGAATGGCGCTCAGAGTCACAAAGCCGATGCCGAGCATGCGCGTCTTCATAGATAGGTGTTCAGATTAAGGAAGAATCCCACGATCACGCGAGCGAATAGGATGACCAGGAGGCCGATGATCGTATAGAGGATGATCTTCTTGGCGCGTTCCCACGCCCCTTCGCTGCCGAGGCCGAGAATCAGCATGATGCCGGCGATCACCAGTGCGACCACTGCGACAAGTCCTACGAAACCGAGCGCAATGTTGAGCACGTCGATGACCGTGGTGCGGATATCCGTTCCGGCAAATCCCGAACCCACCCCTGTGCTGCCGCAGCTCACCAACGTACCGGTGCCCCCCGAAAGCATATAGACGAACCCGACGATGGCTGAGGCGAAGGTGATGATCAGGATGCCGGCGATGACATAGAGGATCATGCGCTGTGCCGTCTCTTTGGCGCCTTCACTGCCGAAACCGAGCAACAGGTAGAAACCGGCGATGACGATCACGATCGTGGCGATGAGTGCCACATACGTGATGGCCTGCAGCATGATGCCGAAAATCCTGCAGGGCAGCGTGGTGTCGATCGTGCCGTTGCCGACGGAGACTCCGTAGAACAGGTTCACGATGTCGACGGCAAGGTTGACGACAAAAATGCCGATGATCGTGTAGAGGATGATTTTCTTTGCGCGATCCTTTGCGCCTTCGTCGCCAAATCCGAGCAGCAGATAGAAGCCCGCAACCACGATGGCGAAAATACCCACGATTACCACGAAGGTGCGCAGTGTATCCGTCAGTGATTTGATGAAGCTGTACAAGTCACCCACCCCCGAGCCGGGCAAAAGACCCAGTGCGGCGTCGATGCCGTCACTGACGCTTCCTCCGCCGTATGCGGCGGCCAATGCGATGGTCGGAAGCAGGAAACCGGCAAGTGCCGTAAGGGCGTTGAGGGTG
>CAZYQO010000002.1:0-231866 GCA_964649695.1 uncultured Candidatus Peribacteria bacterium
CCTTGGCGATCAGCTGCACCGCGGGGCGCAGCAGCCACAACCCCACTGCGGCGGCGGTTGCGAGGCGTCGCTTCCAGCGCTTGCCGCGGGGTTCCTCGCCGATACGACGGATTTCAAAACTCATAGAGCCCGCCAAGTCTACCAATCGCTTCCTGATGCACAACCCGTGCACTCATGCTGCGAACATGATTCGGAAGATGAGCAAGAGCAGTGGCTGATGCAACAGATACACAAGCAGCGTGTGACGTCCCGCTGTCTGCAGGGTGTGGGTGATATGTGTGTCGGGCAGTGCGATGTGCAGCATGGTACGGACAGGGGCGATGCGCAGCACCCCCGCGCCCACAAGGACGACACCGAACCAGGGGACAAGAGGAAAATAATCAACCGTGGCAAAGGCGTGCGGCACGACGCCCAACGGCAACAGCAACGGTGTGCCGAACCAGGGCTGTGTGGAGGCCAGTGCCATGCAGGCGGCGCCTACGGCGATCATGCCGGTTCCAAAAGAGAGAAACAGAGGGAGGAGAAGGCGCGATACAAATGCCAAATGCAAAATGCCGAAGCGCACATAGGTGTCGCTGTCTGCGGCGTACGTTGCCAAGGAGACGATGAGCGCGGCGCCCCCGGTCAGTGCTGCCCTGCGGATTCTTCGTTTCCACTGCGTACGTGCAGCGAGCTGTTGCATCCGTTCTTCCGAGAGAGCCATGGCCATGCCACTGACAAGAAGGAACAGCACGGCAACGCTGCGCGCGAAGATTTTCCATACTCCGTGGTCGACGTCGATATCCCATCCCCAGTAGGTCGAGAGATCGTAGGCCGCGTGGTACGCGATCATGCCGATGAGGCTCAGCCCGCGGGCAACGTCGAGTGAGGGGAGGCGATGTGTCGACATGAGAGTGATATTCTGCCTACAAAATGAATTGTTGCGAAGCCAGGCTTTGCCTGGCTGGAGCAACTCCTCTGCAGGGAGGTGAGTACTGAGAGGAACCGTTGTAGGTTCCTCTCAGATCAAAAAAGCCGCCCTTGCGGGCGGCCTTTCGTATTCAGAGGTTAGCGATCCTCTTATCGAGGAGGGCGCGACGCCTTGAAGCAGTTGAGACAGAGAACCGGGCGGCCGCCTTCGCTCTCGGGGCGGGGCTCGAACGGAACCTGGCACTGCGCGCCGCACTGGGCACAAGTGGCGTCAAACATTTGACGGGCACCCATGCGCTCATTCTTGCGCTTGTTGCGGCAGTCCTTGCAGCGCTGGGGAGCGCTCAAGTTCTTGCTCGCGTAGAACTCTTGTTCACCGTCGGTGAACGTGAATGTTTGACCGCAATCGCGGCACTGTAGCTGCTGATCAGCCATAAAACAGAAAGAAGGAAGATAAGACGCATCGTCTCCTTCACTTCTGATCGTTTTTGACCGATTGAACACGAAGGACGTTTGCTGACTGGAGTATGCATGCCTTCGGGGAGCTTGTCAATGTTGCTTTGCATGTTTGCTCCCTTTTTTTGGCTTCTCTGGTACTCTTTTGGCCATTCCATGTCCTCTCGAAAAGTTCTCTTCATGGTGTGGGCGGCTGCCATCCTGGCGACGGGGGCGGGGACATGGGCGGTGCAGAGTGGGGCACTGAAGGGGCAGACCGTACCCTTGGGAACCTTCAGGGTTTCAGCAGGAAGCGTGCAAATGGATAGCAATAACACACTGCAAATTCCCGACAGTGTGACATCGGTGCTTTTTGAGTGGAACGCGTTGCCGGGTTATACGGTCTATCCCTTCAGTGTCGTGCCTCATGCGCAATGGGGTAACACGAAGTCGCCGACGGGGGCTGATACCAGGGCGGCAAATGGCATTCAGGCCATCAGCAATCCGGGCACTCAGACGTTTTTTGCACAAGGCTACTGGAATAGTCCTGCAGCAAATGAGGTGATCAAGCTGGTGAATATTTACCAATATAAGTCAGGGAAAAATCCGATTGCAGGCCTGGGAGGTGCGCCCCTAGGAACGTTCCGTGCATTTGGTGAAAACGGGGAAACGGTAGATGGCACGAATACCATTCGTCTTCCCGAAGGGACTCGCCTTATTCTGGAGTGGAACGCGTTGCCGGGTTATACGGTCTATCCCTTCAGTGTCGTGCCTCATGCGCAATGGGGTAACACGAAGTCGCCGACGGGGGCTGATACCAGGGCGGCAAATGGCATTCAGGCCATCAGCAATCCGGGCACTCAGACATTTTTTGCACAAGGCTACTGGAATAGTCCTGCAGCAAATGAGGTGATCAAAAGTATTAACGTGATTGTGTATCAGCCTGTATGTGGAAATAGTGCCATCGAAGGCAATGAAAGTTGTGATGACGGCAATGCCACCGCCGGCGACGGCTGCAGCGCATCCTGCACGGTTGAAACAGGTTTCACGTGTACCGGCAGCCCAAAAAGCACCTGCACACGCAACTGCGGAAACGGTGTGATCGGCAATGGGGAAACCTGTGACGATGCCAACAGCACCGCGGGTGACGGTTGCAGTGCAACCTGTGCGCTTGAAAGCGGCTACAGCTGCCCGACACCGGGGCAGGCCTGCACCGTGGTGTGCGGAGACGGCATCAAAAAAGGTGCGGAAACCTGTGACGACAGCAATACCACGGCCGGTGACGGCTGCAGCGCATCCTGCACGGTGGAAGCGGGCTACAGCTGCCCCACCGCAGGTCAGGCTTGTCAGAAAACCTGCGGCAATGGGACGAAAGATGCGGGCGAGGGATGTGATGATCGCAACACGGCGTCCGGTGACGGCTGCTCAGATGCCTGTGCATTGGAAACGGGGTATGCGTGCCCCACTGCCGGCCAGGCCTGTGCCCCCGTATGTGGCGACGGCATCCGTACCGGCAGCGAGGCGTGTGACGACAGCAACAAACAAAACGGTGACGGCTGCAGTGCGACCTGCCAACCCGAACCGGGCTTCAATTGCGGCAGTACATCCTGCGTGCCTGTTTGCGGCGACGGGCAAAAAAAGGGCAATGAGGCCTGTGACGACGGCAACCCCAACGGGGGCGACGGCTGCAGCTCCACCTGCACGGTAGAGGCCGGCTACTCGTGCAACGGGACGACCTGCGCTCCGACATGCGGTGACCGTGTGCGCACGGGCAACGAGCAGTGTGACGACGGCAACGCCGCCAGCGGGGATGGCTGCAGCAGTTGCCAGCAGGAAGCGGGATGGACATGCGGCAGCACCTCCTGCGTGCCGCAGTGTGGCGATGGTCAGCGAAAGGGCAATGAGGCCTGTGACGACGGCAACACGGCCAACAGCGACGGTTGCAGTGCAAGTTGCGCCATCGACAGCGGTTGGACGTGTGCGGGAGCGCCCAGTCAGTGCACCCGAAACGGGGGAGCGGCATCGTCGGTTGCCGCGCCTGTGGTGTCTTCGGTGTCGTCTGTTCCCAGGCCGGCTTCTTCCGCGCCCGCTTCGGTATTGTCTGTGGCACCCAAGGTGACGATGTCGGTGTCTTCCGCCCCCAAGCAGCAGTCGTCCGTTGCGGTTGCCGTTGCATCGGCTGCTCCCGCGGCGTCATGTGGCAACGGAATCAAAGAGAGCGGCGAAGCGTGTGATGACAGGAATGCGGCAGCCGGCGACGGTTGTTCATCGTCCTGCCAGTTTGAGGTGGGGTGGATCTGTGCAGGCACCCCGTCGCTTTGCGCAAAATTGCCTGCAGCGTCATCGGTGGCGGCAGTGACCCAGCAGGCATCTTCTCTTGATACACATACGGCCGCCCCCATGGCGTCATCGGTCTTCTCGTCGGTGCCGCCGGTCAGCCCGACGGTCTCGTCGTCGTCGGCCGCTCTGGAACAGCCGCAGGTGAATTGGACAGCGCCGCAGTGGCAGCAGGCATCGGCGGTCTCGTCGGTTGCCAATCCCGTGTTGAGCCTGCAGCTGACGCCCCCACCCGTTGCCTCCGCCCAGTCCCAAGCGTCCCTGGCACCGCAGGCATGGAAACCCGTATGCGGCAACGGACGTGTGGAGATAGGGGAGGCGTGTGATGTCGGCGCACAAAACAGCGATCGTCCCGGCGCAATATGCCGCAGCAACTGCAGTCTCGCACGCTGTGGTGACGGCATTGCCGATGATCCTCAGGAACAGTGTGACCGTGGTGCGGCCAACAGCGATGCGCCGGGCGCATCGTGCACGAGTGCCTGCAGAGTGGGCACCCAGACATTGGCAGCCAATACGGTGGTGGCGCCTCTGCCCATGGTTCCGTTGCAGGTCGCACAGCAGGCATTGGTTCCGCAGGTGCCCCAGACGACTGCGGCGTTCCTCCCTCCTTTGCCCCAGTATTCCTATCCTCCGCAGACGACATCATCCGGTCCGGGTTCCATCGCCGTGATGGCTGCCGGCGCCGCAGCGGGCGTGGGATTCATGAGGAGGAAGCGTTCCCGTTAAAAAGATCCTTTTCGCTGTGCCAAGCGGGCTCTGGTATCCTGTGAGCCATCGATTTGCCGCAGCAGACACCAGCCGGCTCACCTTCATCGCGCTTGGCGGCGGCTTCGTTGCTGATGGCATTGTTCGGAGTGGGAACGCTGACAGTTTTTTATGCCGGTTTTGATCGCCGCCTCACAGCCTCCGCCCCTCTTCCGGGTTGCGGAGACGGCATCAAGGCAGGGGTTGAGCAATGCGACGATGGCAACGGTGTGGGAGGGGATGGATGCACCGCCCTGTGCGGTATCGAAGCCGGCTACACCTGCACCAACGGCGTGACGCCGCAGTTCAGCATCCTATCGGCAACGCCGAATCTTCGAGAGATCATCAAGGGGCCCGATAACAACATGTGGTTCTCCAACATTTCGAACGCCGCATTTGTGAAGATGGATGCATCTGGAGCACCCACCTCCTACACGCCGTATTCTACGCCCATCGGCCTGGTGGCCGGTCCCGACGGCAATGTCTGGGGTGTCGATTCGAGCACATCGGTCAACAAGCTGTTTCGCATCACCCCTGCCGGTGTAGCCACGCCCTATGCGCTGCCGACGCCCGCAGCGGCGCCTGCTTATCTGGCCAGCATCGGTGCCAAAGTCTGGTTTACGGAAAGCGCGGTGGACAAGATCGCCAACATCAATCCCTCCACTGGGGCGATCCAGGAATTTCCGCTCTACACCCCCGTGCTTGCCACCAAGGTGAATCCCCATGCCATCGTCGGGGGGCCGGATGGCAATGTGTGGGTGGGCACGCTCAGGGGGACAAAAATCCTGAAGATTCATCCGGGCACCGGCGTGATTCTGCAGGAATATCCCATCCCCGGAGCAACGGCTCCCTTGGGGGCCGGTGTCAGTCGCATCACGGTCAGTTCCGACGGAAAGCTATGGTTTTCCGCCAGCTATCTCAACAAGATTTTCCGCATGGATCCGTCCAATGGCTCCATCCTCAATACGTATGATGCGCCCACATCGTCGCCGGCATATGCCCCGGGCTTCCTTACCTTTGCCTCCGATGGGAATGCCTGGTTTGCGTCCAACAACAGCCCCCCAAAAATTGGCCGCATCAACGTGACAACCGGTGCGGTGACCTCATTCAACCTGGCTTCGACGCTTGGGTACACCTACGACTCCGCCGTCGCAGCGGACGGTTCGCTGTGGATCACGACGGCAACCTCGGTGGTTCGCATGACCTTTCCGAGCATCTGCACAAACGGCACGGCGACATCCTCCTCGTCTGTCGCAGCCTCGGCCATCTGTGGCAACGGCACTCTCAGTTTTCCAGCGGAAGAGTGTGATGACCATAACACGGTCAGCGGCGATGGCTGCAGCGCGACTTGTGTCATGGAGGTCGGCTATTCCTGCCCCACCGCCGGGCAGCTTTGCACCACCGCCTGCGGCGACGGGGTGACCGTGGGCAGCGAGCAGTGTGACGATAACAACAAGGTCAGCGGTGACGGCTGCAGCTCGACATGCCGCACCGAGACGGGCTATGCCTGCACCAACAATCTGACCGTGGACATGATGAGTGAGGAGCACTATCCGGGGTTTGAAAGCAGCAGCCTGTGCCTTCCGATCTGCGGCAACGGGGTCAGGAGCCCCGGTGAGCAGTGCGATGACGGCAACACCAACCTCGATGACGGGTGTTTCCCGGGGGAATGCCGCATCGAGGCTGGCTACAGTTGCAGCGGAACATCGTGCTCCCGCATCTGCGGTGACGGCATCTTGCTTGCGCCTGAGCAATGTGATGATGGCAACACGACGGCGGGCGACGGCTGCAGCGCCTCCTGTCAGTCGGAAGCTAACTTCACCTGCACGGGGAATACCGTGCAAAAACGCCCCGATCTGTCGCTGACGCCCGTGGATCTGATACCCATGTTGGATGCCCCACATGTTCCGTTTATGGCCAATGTGCCGCCCGGATCCACGATAAAACTGACGCTGTCCGGCGGACTGCTTTCCACGGTGTCCAACAACGTGCTGTTTGCCTGCCAGAATTTCATGGTTGTGGTGACAAGTGAGTATTTGCCGGGTCAATTTGATCAACTCAGCGAAGGTATGAGTCTTCCAGATGATCTGTACGATTCAAGTCTCACGCAAATACCATTAAGCAATTTTGTCGGCGGAGCCAAGGTCAGTGATGGGGGCATTGCTCCACTGTTTTTGTATCTCAACGATGCGGATCAGGCGCGTGCGCGTGACATGATTGGGAATCTTCGCGGCCGCTGCGTTCTCTCTGCCATCACGGTCACGCCTCCCACGGTGTCTTATGCGTGTTCCGAAAAAGCAGTCTGTGGCAACGGCAGGAAGCAGGGCACGGAGCAGTGTGATGACGGCAATCAGAGCAATACCGATAGTTGTACCAACACCTGCACGACCCCCGTTTGCGGGGACAACTACAAGCAGCCCAACGAAGAATGTGACGACGGCAATGCGGTGGATACCGACAGCTGCACCAATACCTGCAAAAACGCCAAGTGCGGGGACGGCATCAAGATGGCTACGGAAGAGTGTGACGACGGCAACACCAACGATGCGGATGCCTGCACGAATGCCTGCAAGACTGCCAAATGCGGCGATGGCCATGTGCAGACGGGCGAAGGGTGTGACGACGGCAATACCAACGATGCCGATGCCTGCACCAATGCCTGCAAGGTGGCCGGCTGCGGGGATGGCATCAAGAGTGCCACGGAAGAGTGTGACGACGGGAACCAGGAAAACGCCGATGCCTGCACCAACACCTGCAAGAACGCCAAGTGTGGAGACAGCATTGTGGGCAATACTGAAACCTGCGATGACGGCAATGCCACGGCCGGCGACGGCTGCAGCGCCTCCTGCAAGGAAGAGGAAGGGTTCAGCTGCGGGAGCAACAAATGCACAACCATCTGTGGCGACGGCAAAATGAAGGGTGGGGAGCAATGTGATGACGGCAACAGCACGGGCAACGACGGTTGTGACGGTGTGTGTCGCACGGAATCAGGCTATGTGTGCGCCGGCACGCCCAGCACATGCGCTCGCAATGCCGTCACGACAACCACGGTGGTTTCTCCTGCGACAACAGTTTCCGCTCCTCGCCCTGCAACGGTGTCGTCCGCGCCCAAGACCGTTACAACCCCCCTGCCCACCCCTCCCGTTGCGCCCGTCGTTCCCACAACGCCGGTTGCCGTGCAGCCGACATCCACATGCCCCGCGAATGGCTGTACCGATGCCACCCGCGGTTACTGCGCCCAAACGGGGGCATCCTGCGTGTCGACCGCGGCGTATCCCTGCTTCATCTGTCTTCCTGCCCAGCAGCAGGCACAGTCTTCGGTATCGCAACAGCGACAGCCGACAGCCATCGGACAGCAGCCTCCGCCGCCGTTGAATCCGGCCGCCCCCGCAGAGCCCACCGCGGTCGTTCCCATCGGCGGACTGCCTTTGGTGACGGATGCCCTGTATCGCCTGCCTGTGTCTGCATCTTCTGTGCCGACGGCAGTGTCATCCGCCGCCTCGCCTGTGACTGCATTCCGGCAGGAGATGGTAGCCCCTGTGACACCTTCGCCATTGGCGTTGCAGTTGGATGTTGCGGGTTGCGGCAATGGCCGATTGGACGTGGGTGAGGCCTGTGATCTCGGAAAGAAAAACAGCAATGCGCCCGGTGCCTTCTGCCGCAATGATTGTTCGTTTGCGCGGTGCGGCGACGGCGTGACGGATACCCCACAGGAGCAGTGTGATCTCGGTGCCGGCAACAGCAATGCGCCGTCCGCGGATTGCACGACAGCCTGTCACCGCAATGGCCAGACGCTCGCAGCCAACACCGTTATTGCGCCGATGGTGCTGACGCCGCTCAACGGCTTTGCTCCGCAGATGCCGCAGGCCACGGCAGATCTTCTGCCGCTCCTCCCGCACTATGCGGCCGCACCGCAAACCGCATCGTCGGGTCCGGGTTCTATCGCGGTCATGGCCGCAGGAGCCGCCGCCGGCATCGGGTGGATGCGCAAAAGAAGGTGAGGTGCTGTCCTGAGAGGGAAACTTCCTATCTGCGTTTACGACGCATGTAGCCCATTCCCGCAGCCGCCCCTGCTGCCATCACGATGGCCGATGCGGGACCGGTCTGCCCCACGGGCGCATGAGACTCTGCAGTGAGCAGTGCCACCTGTGCGTTGCCGTAGCCCGAATCCAACGTGAACACCTGTCCTCCGTTCGCCCCATGTTCCAAGGTGCAGTTGTCACTGCAGCCGTCACCCTTGCGACGGTTGCCGTCATCGCAGAATTCGGCCAGCACATCGACAATGCCGTCTCCGCAACGCCCATAACCGCAGTTCGTACGGCATGCCGCATTGGGAGAATCGCTGTTCTGGGTGCCCAGGTCACATTGTTCGCCGGGGTCTACCGTGCCGTTGCCGCACAGCGAAGAAAGGAAATGGCAGCGCCCGTCGCAGGTGTAGGTCAGCCCCGCAGGCACGGTGGATTGTTCGCACTGCTCGCCGAGCAACTGCTGCACGATGCCGTCGCCGCAGTAGCCCGTTTCCAGGAGGCAATCGGCGCTGCAACCGTCGAAGTCACGCATGTTGCGATCGTCACATTCCTCGCCGTCTTCCTGTTTGCCGTTTCCACAAACAGCCGTGGGAGCGGCTGCCTTTGCCGATGACATGTTGGCAGCCATTGCGACCGCACGTGCGGCTTCCAGCTCGCGCAGGGCATCAGGGTCAATCGATTCGGCATCCAGCAGCGGGCGGGGCATCAGGCTGCTGGCCGCAGACGGTGCAGAGCTGTTGGGCAGATTACCTTGTGGATTCTGCGTGATGACGATCGGAGGAACAGTTGGCGTGACCGCTGGAGGGGTTGTCGGAGGAATGGTGGGAGGGACACTCGGAGGTGTTTTTGGTGGAACAGTCGGGGGTGTTATCGGCGGTGTGGCGGGAGGGGTGCCAGGGGGCACTGTGGGCGGCGTTCCGGGAGGAGTGAGCGGAGGCACACTCGGTGGCGTTTCCGGGGGAAGATTCGGCGGAACGGACGGAGGCGTTTCGGGTGGGGTGCCTGGAGGAGTGGTTGGTGGTGTGGGTGTCGATGGAGGAGGGGTATTGGGACAGGCGCCGCATGTGGCACAGCTGTCCTGCCGTAGGCCGATACAGGTTACTTCCACACGCTGGGTGTCATAGTTGCCTCCGCTGCCCTGATCGTAGTTGGTGCGCCATCCGCTGCGGCCGCCGATGGCGAAGCTCTGGTTTGCCTCGAGATATTCCAGGTGTCCGCAGGCGGCATCAGTCAGGCCATTGTCACAGAATGTGGGGCTGCCACCGCCGCCAATGGCGATATCTCCCACGTCGCACAGTGCCTCGTTGCGGTTCTGATCGAGAATCGTGGCACCGCTGCCGCCCTGATTCACTACATGATACACGCGCAGATACTGATCGAAGGTCGAAGATTTTTTCAGGCAGACGACAGTGGTCTGCACTGTGTCGTAGAAGGCATCTCCCGGTACCGAGAATTCCGATGCCCATCCTTCCTTGTTGCCCTGCACTACGCGTCCGTTGTATTCAAGCATCTGTGTGGCGCAGCCCGGGTCGCCCTCGCGGTCACAGAACACATTGGTTCCGCCGCCCGAAATGGCAAGATCCCCGTCGTCGCACCAGGCGGTCGTTTTCTGTTGGTTCGCCGTATAGGGATCCACCGTTTTGGTGGCGACCCGTGTGTAGGTGGTCAACAGGGAGAGGGAAGCGGGTGTTTTAGGTGCACAGATCACCTGTGTGCGCACGGTGTCGTAGGTCGCATCACCCTGGGTCGAGATGTTCACCTTCCATCCGGACTTGCTGCCCTCCAGTGCAACGCCGTTGTATTCGTTGTGGATCTGCACATCGCAGGCGGGGTTGATGGCATCACACGACGGACCCGCACCTGCGCCCGAGAAGAGGGAATCGTTCTCGCGGCAGAAGGCCGTCGTCTTGTCCTGATTCAGGGAGTAGGGATCCTTGCCGCCGCTTACCACGGTATAGATCGAATCCAAAAATCTCCGTGCATCGATGCATTGCGTATTCGGGACGGCACACATGCCTTTGGTCGTGCAGGCGCCGGCGGGAGTGGCGACGTCCGTTTTCGTGGGTGGTGTATGGGTGGTGGGGGAGATGATGGTCGTTTTTGACGATGTGCTGCCTCCGCCTCGGCCGGGTGTGGTTCCTGCGGTGGTGGCGGTGGGGTCGTCGGGCGTGCCTCCGCCGGCTGTGGCAACGGTGGTGCCACCCGCAGAAGACCCTCCTGTAGAGCCATCGGTGCCTCCGCCTCCTCCGTCATCACCGCCTCCTCCGCCGAGTGGAGGAGTGTTTTGGAGCTTCTGCGGTGTAAATGAAGGGCGGATGAGAGGGCACAGCTCCTGCACGCATTTCGCGCGGCATGCCTGAGCCTTGGTCGAGGACGTAGGTGAACCTCCGATCTGCGTGCCTTTCATGCAATCCGTGTGGCAACTGCTTTCGGAGCGGGCGAGGTTTGCGTAGACGCCCGCAAGTTCTTCTGCATTTGCGACATACTCTTCGTTCGTCCAATTGGTGAATTTGGTGATCTGCTCCTGCAGGCCGTCACGCTGCTGCTGCAGATAATTTTTCTGCACGCCTGTGGCGATGGCCAGCTCAGTATCGCGTTTGGTTTTTTGCTCTTTCAAGAGCGTGATGACGATTGTGCGCAGGTCAGGGGTTTGCGCATCCAGGGCTCCCGTTGCCGTTTTGAGTCGAAGATCCACATCCGCTTTGTCGGCGATTTTCTTCGGACCGTCTTTCGAAGCATCCGCATCGATCGCTGCTTTTTCTGCGTTTGCCTGGTCAATCAGCTGCTGTTTGTTTTTTGCCCTCAGCTCACCTTGTTTTTGAATGTTGAAGGTGGAGTAGGGGCTTGTGCCGCCGCAGACACAGGCTGTCTGTGCCTCTTCCAATTTCACTCTGTCCGCCGGGAACGCCTTGTAGGATGCCGCATAACACCCCTGCGAGAGCGCGGTGCGTGCCGTAACGGCATCCGCTCCCGGACCGGGGTTGCTGGGGCTGGCTGCGAGCAGTGAGTGCCATACGCTGGCGAGCCATGACGAAGCGGGGGGCTGTTCCGCGAGCGACGGTGCCGAGGCGGCATAGGCATCGGCGGAGTTCTTGATCAGCGATGTGACCAGCGCAGATTGGTCGGCATTCGGGCGTTCGCGGTCGCAGGTATAGACGGTCACATCTCCTTTGCCCTGCACGGTGACAGTGGTTTTTTCCGGGATGCCGGAGGTATCCGGTTCGCCGATCTCGGGCATATTGCCGAGATAACAATCCGCATACCCTTCCTGCAGGCTCTCGGGCACCTCCTTGATGGAGGAGACGAGATAGGGCGCGATCCTGTCGGCATCCGCCTTGGCGATGGCGGGGACATCGGCCGTGCTCTTCCAGGGGTTCGGCCATTTCGTCTCCGCATGTGTGGGGGTGTGTTTGACGGAGTCGATCGACGTGGCAGTCAGGAGATCCGTGCAGGAGAAGGCAGCATGCTCGTTTTGAAATCCGTCTTGGAACTGGTCTTCTGTGTCGTCGCACTCGTTGCCGTGCGAGGAGGAAGACGAAGAAGACGAGGAACTGCAGGCTCCACCCGCGCATGCCTCCGGGGAGCATTGTGTCCTGCATCCACCGGCATCATTCGCTGTTTCACAGGCTTGCGGCAGGCCATAGATGCCTTCTTGCCATTCGCCGGGTGTATCGATCGTATTCGGTCCCTCAAATGTAATGTCGTGATAACGGTACTCATTGTTGCGCTGTTCGATCATGCCACCTCCCTGACCCCACCAAGACTGCTGATACGTATCCCATCGTCCACAGTCATTCGAATTTCCGTTCGCAAAAAATGGACCGACGCATTCCCCGGGTTCACAGATGTTGTTATCCGTGCAGAAGGGAGTTTCGTAATCGGCAGCACCTTGTGCGTAAAATCGCGCATCATACTGCCCGCAGTCCTGGGGGCAGTTGGTGCAGGTTTCCGGAGGGGAGGCAGATTGATTGCAAATACCGTCGCCACAGCTGCATCGATTCCCTTGGGTGCAATTGCCGAAGACCGGTATGACCGATGCCGTTTGGTTCTTGCTATGTAGCCAGCCGGCAAGCCCCGCAACCGTCACCACGATTGCCGTGATGCCAAGCAGCCTTGAACGCGGGAAGGAAAGTTTCTCTATGCAAAGTAGCCTAACAAACCGCAGCAATGAGAGGAAACTGCAGACACGTCATTACGATGTATAGGTACATATCTGTCCAGAGCAACATCCTCAAAACACACAAAAAAGGCTCCCGAAGGAGCCCTTTTTCTTTCGATGCGGGAGACGCTTACTTCAACGTGACCTTTGCACCTGCTTCCTCGAGCTTCTTCTTCATCTCTTCGGCGTCGGCCTTGGCCACGTTCTCCTTGATCACCTTGGGAGCGCCGTCGACGAGAGCCTTGGCCTCACCGAGACCGAGACCGGTGATTTCCTTGACCACCTTGATCACGCCGATCTTCTGGGCACCTGCTTCCGTGAGTTCCACGGAGAAGGCGCTCTTCTCTTCGGCTGCAGCGCCACCTTCAGCGGGAGCCATCATGGCGCCCATCACGGGAGCGGCGGAGATGCCGTAGGTCGTTTCCATGAATTTCACGACGTTGTTGAGCTCAATGACGTTGAGCTTTTCGAGAGCGTCAATGACAGCCTTCTCCTTGGCAGTCAGCTCTGCAGTTGCGGTATCGGACATAAACGAGGGGGTAGAAAAAAAGAAATAGGGTTAGGCTGCAGGGGTTTCTGCCGGCGCCTCTGCGGCAGGGGCTTCAGCGGGTGCTGCGGCCTCGGGAGCGGCTGCGGGAGCCTCTGCAACGGGTGCAGGAGTTTCCACAGGAGCTTCGGTTTTGGGGGCGACGGGCGCTTCCTTCTGCTTGGCCAACTCGGAGAGGCCTCGGGCGAAGGACGTAAGCGGTCCGTTGCACATGGATGCGAACATGGAGAGCAGCTGGAGCTTGCCCGGGATCTGGGCGAGAGCCATGGCTTCCTTCTTCGTGAGCAGCTTGCCTTCGAACACACCGCCGATGAGCTCCACCTGGGGGTGGGTCTTGGCGAACTTGAAGGCGACCTGGCCGCCGGAGAGGGGATCAACAAAGCTGAAGATGCAGGCGACGGCACCCTCGAGGGTGGCATCGGGCAGCTCAGGCCAGCTGAGCTCCTTTGCGGCAATCTGCATCAGGGTCTTCTTGGCGACCTTCATTTCGGCGTTCTCTTTGCGCAGTTTGGCGCGCAGTTCGGAGACTTCGGACACCTTGAGGCCGATATAGTGGGCGAAGAGCAGGGACTGGGTCTTACCCATCTGTTCCTTCAGCTCCGCGAGCTGATCTGCCTTCTGTTGCTTGGTGAGTGCCATGGGGGAGGAGGGTTAGGGCTGGGGAATGGGTGGCACGGGGGTCTGGGAATGTGCGCACCAACGCAAAGCTCCCTGTCCGTGAGGACCGGGAGACCAGCGAGGTACACGGCACGATTCACCAAGCCGGAGCCGGGTGGGCGATGCTGTATACCTCGGAGGGGCTTACCTTCGGACTGCGTCCTAATGCCCTCGGTCTTCGGTCGACCCCCATCCTATCCCATCTGCCCGGGGAGTCAAGAGAAAGTGGCATTTGCCTCAGAGGGCAGGCAAAATTGCCCTATGCGTGTGTTGCTTCAGAAGGTCAAAAACGCCTCCGTTTCCGTCGACGGGCAAACGGTTGGAGCCATCGGCAACGGCTATCTGTTGCTGACGTGCGTGATGGAGGGCGACAGCGAAACCGATGCCGTTCAGTTGGCCGAAAGAATTGCCGGTTTACGACTATGGAATGGCCATGATGGCAAAATTAATGATCGCTCTCTTGTGGAAACCGGAGGGGGGATATTGGCGGTGTCCCAGTTCACATTGGCGGGAGATACCCGCAAAGGCCGTCGGCCGGACTATACGGCTGCCGCAAAGCCGGATGTTGCCAAGTTGCTGTTGGGGGAATTGGCGCGCAGGTTGCGCATTGCCGGGGTCAACACAGTCGAGGAGGGGGTGTTTGGTGCCCATATGGAGGTGTCGCTGGTCAACGACGGCCCTGTCACATTGTGGCTGGATTCACGGCAATAGAGGGATGCATTGTGGTATGCTTCGGCACTGAGGTATGCGTCCGCTGTCGCTGCCAACGGCATTCACCCCTTTGCTCAAGAGGATCGAGAAGACCCGGGGTGTGCAGGGCACTGCAAAGGTGCAGGAGGCCTTTGAGCTTGCCGAAGAACTGTATGGAGAGCGCATGCATTGGACGGGGGTGTCGTTGCTGTCGCACACGCTCTCCATTTTGGAGAGGTTGCTGCCCTATGAACCCGATGAAGATGCGGTGATTTCCTGTCTCTTGCTGCACAGCCTGCGCCACAACCTGCGTGCCAAGGCGATTTCCATCGAAGAGATCGAAGAACGCTTCGGGTCGGTGGTGCGCAGCATCGTCAGCGGCGTGCACCTGCTGTCGCATGTCACGCGCGAGAGCAACAGGATGACGCTGGAGAACATGCGCCTGATGTTCCTGCGCGTGTCGGATGACGTGCGCATCGTGCTGTTGCTCTTTCTCAAGCGCCAACTCGCGCTCGAGCATCTGGAGCAGATGGATCCGCAGGATCGCAAATGGCTCGCACGCGACATTCTGCAGCTGTTTTCGCCGGTTGCCGCGCGCCTGGGTATGTACAGCATCAAGCATGCGATGGAGGCGGGCGCCTTCCCCATTGCCTACCCGGTCGATGCGGAGCGCATCAATGCGCAGCTCGCGGATCTGCAAAAACAGCACGGTGATTTTCTACCGAAGGTCTGCAGCGCACTTGAGCGCGAACTGGGTAAGCAGGGGATCGATGCCCGTGTGGAAGGCCGCCAGAAACAGCCCTACAGCCTGTTTCGCAAAATGGAAGGCAAGGGCATCTCCCGTGTGGAGCAGCTGTTTGATCTCTATGCCATCCGCGTGATCGTGGATGATGAGTCGGCCTGCTACCGCGCGCTTGGCGTGCTGCACAGCATCGGGCGCCCCGTGCAAAACCGTTTCAAGGATTACATCGCCTTTGCCAAGCCCAACGGCTACCAAAGCCTGCACACCACGCTTTCCCGTCTGCCGGAGCTGCCCGACGGGCTGCATGCCGAAGTGCAGATCCGCACCGGAGAGATGCACCGTCGTGCGGAATTCGGTGTGGCGGCGCACTGGAGCTACAAAGAGGGCGGCGGTCACGAGCACATGTTGCGCCGGGTGGAGCTGAGCAAGGCGTTCGCCGGCCCGCAGCTGCTCGACGGCACCAAGCGCAATCCCACGCTCTCGCACGAGCATATCTTTGTGCTGACGCCCAAAGGCGACATCATCGAGCTGCCCGAAGGCGCCACGCCGCTCGACTTCGCCTTCCATGTGCACACCACGGTGGGATTGTCCTTCCGCGCAGCCCGCGTGAACGGTGTCATCACCCCCCTGGAGCACGAACTGGAAAACGGGGACATCGTGGAAATCATCAAGCACAAGGAGCCTCAGCCGTCACCCAAGTGGATGTCGCTGCTCAAGACGGCGTCCGCCCGCTCGCACCTCAAGCACTTCCTGTCGGAGAAGCAGCGTCCGCTGCTTGTCGCACGCGGGCGCGAGCTGATGAATCTGGAATTGCAGCGTCGCAACCTGCCTCCGCTCGACAGCGATCTGTCGATCCTCCGCCGTTTTGAAGATACGATTCTCTCGATTGCCGACCGCGAGGATCTGTTGATGAAGGTGGCGCAAGGGTCGCAAAACGCAGCGTCGCTGTTCCCGCATCTGCAGGAGCTGCCGGCCGAGGCACGGCGTCTGGAAAACAGGAACAAAACGCCGGCAAAGCCCGTGGCGGTGGGCAGCCATACGGTGGTGCTTGAAGGCGGGCTGAAGATGCCTACGCGTTTCGCCCGTTGCTGCAAACCCGATGAGAAGGGGGCAAAGGATCTGGTCGGCATTGTGGGTCGCGATGGCGAAGTGCGTGTGCACGGGAAGACCTGCAAAATGCTCAAGGGTGGGAATCCGGAGAGGAGGATTAAGGCGATGTGGGCATAGGGCTCGATTCTCTGCTTTTGCAGTTATTCATTCTTTCTTCTGGCTGGCAGTTCTCTTTCTTTGCCCGAGCGGCAAAGAAAGAGAGAAAGAAAACGCGTGCGCCGCCATGCCCTCGCCCTGCCCGATCAGGTCTACGGCTGTTTTACTATTCCCAAATCTGCATCACCCCTTCACCCCTGCCTACCGGCAGGCAGGCCCGCTGGCGTCGCGCCCCGCCAAGGGTATGAGTGTGGCTGTCCGGATACCCAACACTCTCAACACCTCGCAGGTTCCGCTGCCGAAGGCAGGGGGTCGTGAGAGCCCCTACACTTGTCTACTTCTCCCTCTACCCGCCCAAAAGAAGGAGCCGGTGCGTCGGCAGCGGCGACTTTTTGCGCCACTTTTGAGTGGTCGCCAAAAGTGGCAAACATCTGCTTATTGCTCCAGCATCATCTTCACCAGTTTCTCCACCTTGGTGCGCCAAATCGCATTGTTCATGCGATCGGTCACTTCCTCCTGGGAGACCTTGCCTCCGCCCACCACATCCTTGGCCAGCTGATCCATTTCCTCCTGTGACAATTCGATCTTCTTGTCCTCGATGAGGGCGGCGATGCCCAGGCGCACGGTCAGGCGTTCTTCGGCCTGGGAACGGAACTCCTTTTCGGCGTCTTCGGCCTTTTTCTTGGTCTGGGTAAGCCAGTCCTGGAGGGTCTGTCCGCGCTGCTGCAGGCGGCCGGCAAACTCCTCGATGATCACGCGCATCTCTTCGTCGATCAGCTCATCGGCAAGCTCCACCTGGGTGTTCTTGCGGATCGCTTCCATCAGCTCCTGCTCGCGCTGCATCTGGCTGAAACGCTCGTCCTGGGCGCGGATGTTGCCCTCGATCTCTTCCTTCCACTTCGCCATCGATTCCTGCCCAAGTTTGGCCTTCACAAAGGCGTCGTTGAGCTCGGGGCGCTCCACTTCGCGCACTTCCTTGATGCTGACCGCGAAGGTCATGGGCTTTCCTGCCAGTTCCTCCGCGTGATACTTCTCGGGCATGGTGACCGTGAAGGTTTTCGCCCCTCCGGGAGCCACGCCGATCAGCGCTTCTTCGAATCCGGGAACCAGCTGATGGCTGCCGACACGGATTTCGTAGTTGTCTGCAGAGGCGCCGGGTATGTCTTTGCCTGCGGCATCGGTGCCGTGGAAGCTCATCACGACTTCATCGCCGTCCTGCACGGGGCGGTCGACGGTCTTTTTGACTGCATGCTGATCGCGCACCTGCTCCATGATGCCGTCGACGTATTTCTGCTCAATGGGCATCTCCTTCTTGGCGATCTTGATCTTGTCGGCACCCTTCACCTTGGCCACGGGGCGCTCCACAAAGATCACCTTCATGGTCACCGGTTCGCGGCTTACCGCCTCCACGCGCGGGGGGATGATGGGCTGTACTTTGTGCTCCTCCAAAATGGCGCCCAGGTGTTGCTGCAACAGGATGCGCACGGTTTCTTCGAACAGACGCTGGCTGTCGATCTGCTTGCGCAGCATGTCGACCGGAGCCTTGCCCGGGCGGAAGCCTTCGATCTTCACGTTCTGACCGAGGCGCTGCAGTGCGGTTTCCTCTGCGGGCGACGACAGGGACGGATCAAAGGTGACCGTCACTTCGACACGGTTCTTTTTCTGGCGTTCAACTGTTGCGGTGTAGGGAGCCATGGCTTAGGAGCGGGCGAGCCGCTTCCTTCTCCACATCAGGAGGAGAGGGGTGGCGACGAAGTAGGAGGAGTAGCTGCCGATGATCGTTCCGGTGATCAGTGCGAGGATGAACCAGCGGATGGATTCGGAGCCGAGGAGGAACAGGGCGAAGAGCATGATGAGCACGGCGATACCCATGTTCAGCGTGCGGGTGACCGACTGCTTGAGGCTCTGCACCACGGCGTCTTCGAACTCCACCTTGCGGCCGCTGTCGAGCAGGATGGCGCGTGCGCGGTCGAAGATCACGATCGTGTCGCTTACGGAGTGACCCATGATCGACAGGAGCGCCGTAACAAAGAGCGTGTCGATCTGGAAGGTGGTCTCGTGGCTGAGAATCGTGAAGATGCCGACCGTCAGAAGAATGTCGTGGATGAGGGCGGCCACCGCACAGGTGCCGTAGCTCCAAGAACTCATGCCGCCCGGCATTTTGCGGAAGGCAAAGGCCAGATAGATGATGATGGCGAGAGATGCCATGAGCAGTGCTTCCATGGCGTGGCGCTTCAGGTTGCCGCCGACCGTGGGTCCGATGGTGGTGTATTGCAGCTGCTGCACTTTTCCAAGCTGCTTGGTGAGCGAATCGAGCAGTTTCTGGTGGTCGTCGTTGCTCAGCGTGGGGACACGGGCGAACACCGTCTTGGTCTTGGTGAGCGAGAGCGACACGTTGGTCAGTAATGATCCGGAAATCGTGGTCTTTTCGAGCGCCTTTTGCAGGTCGTCGACGGTCTTGCCTTCGGGGAGCGACAGCTCCATCAACGTGCCGCCGGTGAACTCGATGGAGAGCTTGGGACCCGGGTTGAACAGCACGAAGACGGCTGCCACAACAAGGACGCCCGACAGGCTCAAGAAGATCTTGGAGAGGGTGGAGTAGCGCATAGCTGCGGCAGCCTAGCGGATCCCTTCTCCAAGGAAAACCCCTCCTTTTACGACAAATTGCTCAAAATGTCCTCGCGGACACCTGCCTGCACCGAGTCGATGACACGGGGGTAGACCTCATCAGTCAGCTCCACCCTGACAAGGCCGGAGGCATTGAGATCGCGGAAGATTCCTTCGACGGATTCACGCGGCGCGTTATGGGGGATCTTCAGGTCGGCAAAATTGACTGAGGAGCCATCGGCACCGATGGCAGTCTTGAGCGTAAAACCGCCCCGGCCAAGCCATTTCCATCGTTCGATATGTGCACGTGTGATGCGGTCGAGGAGACTGTGTACCGCTGGGTCGTTGTAGAGGAGAGCCTGACCGAAATCGTAGAGGTATACACTGTCTGTAGTTTTGCGTTCGGGACTGTGTATTTTTGGTGTTTCAGACATATGGATATTATATCATATTTTGTGTTTTTTAGGAATATCCCTACAGCGCCCCTTCGCCCACGTTCAGCATCCACATGCCGTCATGCTGCATCAGGCTCCAGGGCAATGCGCCGCTTTGCTTCGGCAGCAGACCCAGCACCTTATACAGCGGCAGCTCCGGCAGCAGCTTGGTGACAAGTGGGGAGAGCAGCGAGGGATCCAAGAATCCACCCGCCAAAACGGCCTGTGTGGTGCGCACGCCGCCCAGCGCACTCTCGAACAATGCGGGATCGGCCGTGATGATCAGTTGGTTGCCCTGTGAGGCGGTGAGCAGCAACGGGGTGTCGCCCGCTTTCGTTGTCACGATGTCCCAGCCGTTTTTTGCACTACGAACCGTTGTGGTGGCACTGGCGGCGGGTGTCACGACATCCACCTGAAAGCCTTCTTTGGTTTTGGCCTGCAGGCGTTCGATGGCGGGGGTGGCATCACTGATGCGCTTGTGGAGCGCATCCATGGCGGCGGCGGTCAGCGTGCGCTCACCCTCGGCAAACAGCAGCAGGGCGGATCCCCGTTGCACCACGGTCAGGCTTTGGGAGAGCAGGGGCAACAGCTCTTCGCGGGCGCTGATGCCGGGGAGAAGGTTGTCGCTTTCGGTCTTCAGCAGTGTCTCAAGCACAAGCACGCGGTCACGCGGCAGGATGCCCGCGACGGCCTTCCACAGCATGGAGGGATCGGCGACAAACACCTGCGATGTGGCTCCAGGGACCGCAAGAGACGTGTGTGAGCGCGCCGGCAACGCCATGCCGTTCCAGGAGATGGCCACCTGTTTGCTCAGATCAATGCGCATGAGGGAAGGAGTCCGACCCTGCAGTTCCGGCATCGGGGCGAGCAACGGAGTGACGGCGAGCCAGGTTCCTTCGGCTGGGGCATCGGCAATCAGCGGTTCACGCTGCACGGGCTGCGTCGGTTTTTGCAGCAATGCCATGGCTTCGGCTGACCCGACTGGCTTGTGGGTGAGGGGATCCATCACGATCCACTCAAGCTTCTTGGAAGGAAGCACCACCACGGCTCCGTCCACCGGTACGGGTGACGGGAGGGCGGGCAACGTGGGGAAGAGGAGTGCCGTGCGTTGCCACGCGGCAGCGTCCATCCCCTGGAATACAAGGGCGGTGGACTGCATGGATACCCGCGGCAAACGGGAGGTTTTGAAGATGTTGCCGTAGGTCAAAAACCACCACATCACCCCCACAATCATCAAAAGAAGGAGGGTGGCAGCACCTGCGATTGCCCAGAGGATCTTTCCCTTCGGAAGCGTCATGGCGGCCATTCTGATGCATTCTGCAGCCAAAAGCGAGCATGATCATCTTTTGTATTCATATAACAACTGTGGATAACTCTCCATCTCGAAAGATTGCTGAATAAATTTAAGCGCATATGCTGACGTGATTTGCCGAGAGCAAGTCACCCACAGACACCGACACAAACATTCCTTCTTTCACATCACCGCCGCAGATAGGGAGATGACCATCGTGCGTCTGCACGCGTTCCTCCCGCCCACCCCATCGCTTCTTGCGCTATCACGGTCGAGGCAACGCACGCTAGCCTTGGTCATCTCCCTCTCTGCTCTGCAATGCTCGTATCAGGAAGACGAGAGAGCTTCCCGATGCGCGATCCCTTCACTCCCCAGTGTTCCCCTTCGTCCTTTTGGACTTTGTGGCGAACCGGTCCGGGGACTTCGTTCGGTCACGAGGAGAAACAAGAGACCAGAGCAAGGCAAGAGAGTCGCGGGCTCCTCCCCGCAGTCCCGTATCACCACTGCCGCCATGGACGTCGTTCCACGGTCGCAACGATGCGCGACAATACAAAAACCAAAACGGTCAGCGATGACCGTTTTTGTTTTTGTGCTTAGCTTTCTTCACCTGTTTTCCCCGTTGCCAACTTCTCAAAGGCTTCAGGTGTCAGAAACTGCAGGTGCTTTTCGTGGAATTCCGCTGCGAGGCCACCGAGACGCGTGCCCACGAGGGCATCCAGCGAAGCGCCGCCGCACACTCCTTCGGCATCGAAGGGGATTTGCCCCACAAACTGCCGGAACTCGGCCTGTTGCGTGGGGTCGGCAATCGTATCGGCGAAGCCATTGAGTTGGGATTTGAGGTAGACCATGGCTCCATTCATGTGGTGCCAAGTCCGTTTGTCAAAACGACCCGCCTCATGAAGAGGCGGGGGTATCGGGTTTCGATGCTTCTGCCCTGGGGAAGAAGCGACGGCTGATGAGGGCGATCGCACCCAGCATGATGAGACCTGACCCGGGGCACGGACACGATAGACCGAGTTGTTGCCAGAAGGCGTAGACGAAGAGCCCTGCGGAGAACAAGAGCAGTCCAAGAACGACCATGACGTTGCGCATGACATGCACTCCTTTTGCCGAGAGGGAAATGACCGATGCCGCATTGTGTCTTTTTGTCCCTCTCTGTCAAATTCCTTCCAGCATATCTTTGGCCGATTGCCTGCCCGGGTCGATCTCCAGCGCCTTTTGCAGCGCCTTCTTGGCATCATCCTTTTTGTCGGCGCCTTTGTTGGCAAAACCCAGGAGTTCCCAGGCGGCGGCATCGTCCTGCCATTTGTCGGTGGCTTCCTTCGCCTTGGCAACCGCCGTGTCGTTGCTGGCAAGGCTCAGTGACGTCTTTACATAGGTGCGGTAGTCGTCGAGCGTGGCATCGGACAGCTTGGTGAGTGCGTCGAACTGCTCAAGGGCGAGGGGGGAGTTGCCTTCCAAAGCGGCCTCGCGGCCAAGGAGCACGCGGGCATCGCGCTGGGGCTCAAAGCCGTTTCGCAGGGCATACTGCAGGAAGGTGACCGCGTTTTGGTGATCCTGCTGCGCGGCGTAGGCGCGGGCAAGGAAGTACTGCACTTCGGGCTTTTGGGGGTCGAGGTTGTAGGCACGTTCCAACGATGCGAGGGCTTCCTTGGGGCGCTCGGTCACCAGCTCGCAGAAGCCCTGCACGATCCAAGCATCGCGGTAGTCATCCTTTTGGGCGGTCACTTGTGCGAGCATGGGGAGCGACAGCTCACACTGCGACACATCGGCCAGTGCTCGTGCGAGCAGCGTGGTGCGGTGGATCTCCGGACTGTCGGGGAACAGGGCATATTCGTCGTACGCGGCCTGCAATGTGCGTGCCTGGGTGCGAAGGATGGGTTCCCAGCCGTCCTGCACCTGTTTGAGCTCCTGCCGCGCCTTGTCGTGCTGCCCCTGGATGATGGCCAGCAATGCGAGGCCGAAATGTTTTTGCGGGGAGTCGGGTGCGGGGGTCAGCAGCTGTTCGGCCTGGCTCAGCTCGGCCTTCTGCAGCAGCACCACCGACTGGATGAGCAGCAGGTCTTCGCTGCGGGCGCCGGCGCGCTTGAGGGCGTCGATGGTTTTGGTCACCGCTTCAAGGTCACGTCGTTGAAGCTGCACCTGCGCAAGCTTGCGCAGCGCCGAAAGGCCGCCGCTTTTGTCGACCGCCTGCTGGTACTCGGTCTGTGCCGCGGCAAATTCCCCCTGCAACAGCAGAAGATCGCCGCGACGCATGTGCAGGGCTGCGGTATCGGAGCCGTCATCGGAAAGCACAAGATCGGGGAGCGTGGCCTGCAGAAGGGTGTCCTGTTTGCTCTGTTGCGAGATGGTGCGGCGCAGCGCCAGTTTGCCCTGCATGACCTGCCACCACAGCGTCAGGATGAGCGCTGCCGCGCAGACTGCAGCCAGCATAATGGGCAAAAGCAGAAAGCGGCGGGAGCGGCGGGTGGGCGACACGGGAAGAAGGATACAGAGAATTGGGAAGATGAAGAAGAGTTACAGGATTCAGAACCATACGAAAAAGGACACAGAGTTGTCTTCTGCGTCCTCGGATTTCTTTTACTCCTCGTCGCTGATCGCCTTCTTGCGGCTCTTCTTCTCCACAGCGGGAGTCAGCTCGCCGTCCGACTGGCGGATGGCATCCTGTGCCACCACTTCGCGGGCTGCGGCGTCGGCGATGTGCTTGGGCAGCACGGCTTCGATGGCCGCCCAGTGTGCCTCCTGCCCCTCGGGCAGCAAGACGGTGACCTGATCACCCACTTCGGCGCGGTAGAACGTGACCGACGCAAGCAACACACGGAAGGTTTTGCCGTCGCTTAAGACTTTGTACTGGCCGTCTTCCTGAATCAGGAGTCCCTTGGCGACTTTGCGCTCGATCGGGGCAATCTGCTTGTAGATGAATTTGCCTTCGTCGGTGATCGTCAGCTTCATGCCGTCACCTTCCACGAGCTTGCTCTTGCTGGCGTAGTTGGCAGGCACGGGATAGGTCTGACCGGCGCTGTCGACCATGTTCTGGCCGTCGAAAATGCCTTCGATCATGCGTCCGTTCACGGGACCCGTGCTCACATCGCGGGCACGCATGGCAATGCGCTCGTGCGACGGATCGGCGACACCCGTCAGCTCACGCAACAGGGACGTCGCGGTCTTGAGCGAGTTCTGGGCGGAGTCCAAGAGCTCCTGGATGTGGATCAGTTTGTCTTCCGACATAACGGGTAGGGGTATTGGTGTCGGAGAAATTACAGAGGGGTCACGTCCACAACGAGAGGGTTCTGCGCGATCTGGGATTGCATCTCGGTGTGAGTGAGGAGCCCCGCCTGAGCGCCAATGGCGCTCACGACACTCTTCGCATTTATCGTACCCGCCTTTAGGGCTGTTGGCAAGTCTTGGCCGGTCGCAATCGCCCATGTGAAGCCCGTACCGAACGCGTCACCGGCACCCGTGGTGTCGACCACATCACAAGGCAGCGAAGGGCAGAAATACTTCTGCTCACCGTCGGTGGCGTAGGCGCCTTTTGCTCCGTCGGTGATGCAGACGATGCGGGGGCCTGCCGCCGAGAGGCGATAGAGCGCCTCGTCCATGGTGGTCACGCCTGTCAGACGCATGGCCTCATCGGTGTTGACCAGCAGGATCGTCGTGTGTGCGAGCAATTGCTGGTTTTGGTGCTCATGAAGACCCTTTTCGATCTGGCAGCCGCCAGGGTTCCAGGTGAGGCCGGGGCCGTCGATTTCGACCAGCATGTTGACCACGTCATCCTGGATTTCGCAGCTCTCGCGGTTCAGATGGTTCAGGATGATCCAGTCCATCTGCGCGGCAGCCTCGCGGTCAAATGTCACGTCGTCGAGGTGGGCGTTGGTGCCCGGCTCGTAGAGCGTCACGCGTTCACCGGTGTTGGCCATCAGCAGGATGGAAAAGCTGGTGGTTTCATTTTCCACGATCGTCACATAGTCGCGGCACACCTTCTCTTTTTCCATGGCGACCATCAGCTCCTGTCCCCACTGGTCGCTGCCCAGCACTCCGCAGAAATGCGCCTGAAAACCGAGGCGTGCAAGCCCCGTGGCCGTGTTGCAGGCTCCGCCGCCGCTTTGTCCCTGCACGCTCTTCACACGGGTCTTGGTGCCCAGCGGCAGCGTAAAGGCAGGTTTGCCGTCGAGCTCATGCACCACGGAGTGATCCGTGTGAACGAACAGGTCATAGGTTGCTCCGCCGATCGACATTGTTTTGAGTGTGTGTGCGGGCGTCTTCATAGACGATTGTGCTGCTCCAGTGCGCGGAGGAATGCCGCAGTCTGCTGCAGGCGGAAACGACGGTAGAAGTAGCCGCCGGCCAGCAACATCGAGATCGCCGCGGCGGGGATCCAGATGCGGCCTTCGAGACCCACGGTGGTCACCTCAGGGGGCGCTCCTTCGTGGTTCTCGCCGATGACGGGGGTGATGTCGCCGGGGATCGGATCGCCAGCGGACGGGTGGAAGTTCGGGTCGCCGGTCGGTGTGCCCGTGACGGATACCGCAAGGTCATCGCGCTTCTCGCCCGTCACCAGCAGGGGGGTGAGGCGCAGGTAGTAGGGGACTGCGTTGATCAGGTCACGGATGGCGTAGGAGTCCGCATCTCCGTTGATCAGGCGTTTTTCCGTGTAGGAGTCCTTTGCGATGCCGTACTCCAGGATGTAGGACTGCAGCGTCAGCGACTGGGGGACGCCCGACCAATTGAGGGTCAGCGTGGTGTCGCCCGGCACCACGTCGAGACGGATGCCGATGGTGTCCAGCGCAAGCGTGTCACTGCGCTGTTTGCTTTCGAGGTTGCCGCGCAATGCGGTGACCGCGAAGTAGTAGCGATGGCCGGCCAACAGGCCGCGCACGGTGGCCTTGGTCTGGGGGACGCCGGTGTCGAGTGTGTAGAGGAAGTTGTCGGGCGACTCGCCAATGTAGATGCGATAGCCGTCCACGTCGGCATCGACCGGATTCCACTGGAGCTGCACCGAGTCGGCCTTGGGATCGCCGGCCAAGTTCTGCACGGTGGGCAGCGATTTTTCATTCACGCTCAGGGTGGTGAGATATTTTCCCACGTTGCCCACGGTGTCGGTCGTCTGGATGGTGGGCTGGTACATGCCCGGAGCGGGCGCCGTGAAGAAGGTCTGGTAGGAGCCCGGGCTGTTGGCGTTCTCCAGCAGCTGCAGGATCTGCGGCTGGCCGTCGGCATCCTTGGTCAGCGAGACGGTGACGCTGCGCAGCTTCGGTTCCGCTTTTACGACCACCAGCGTCTGTACGCCGGTTTCGGGGGACGCGGGGGTGAACACCACGCTGTCGACATTCGGCTCGGCGGCGTCGATGCGCACGGTCACGGCCTGCGAGGCGGGATAGCGGCCTTCGTCGTCCTCGACAGTAAAGGTGGCGCTGTCGGCCGATGGGTCGATCGGCACAGACACGGAGAAGCGGCCGCTTTGGTCACTGTCACCATGCACGGACTGTGCGCCCCCCTTCACGACGATATTGATGAGCGCAGGTGCGGTGCCTTCGACCAGCACTTCGCTGCCGCCGAGCACCTGACCGGCCTTGGGCGAGGTGATGAGCAACGTGCCTTCGTTGCCGCCGGATGTGCCGGTGACGGTAATGGGCTGCGAGTCACCGGCGATGCGGCTGTCCTGGGTGTCTTCGACGTGCAGTTTCTGCTGACCGGGGGTGCGGAATTTCAGCACAAGAGGGAATTTCTTTTCGCCCAGGTCGCGGGGTTTGAAGGTGTAGGTGCCAAAGTTGGGGAGCGTGGCGTTTTGATCCGTCGAGGTGAAGCGCACCGTGCCCGCGTAGTCCACAACGGTGTTGCCACCGCGGTCGACCGCACGGACGGTGATGCTGGATGCTTCTTTGGAGACTTCCATGGTTGCCGGCACGGTCACCTCGAAGTGATCAATGAGGCTTGTGACACTGCCCGTCACCTGCGCCGCGAAGGGGGAGTAGAGCTGCTGGGCGGGCGCCATGGCTGCCGACCACGGGTCGCTGTTGCCATAGGCGTTGTAGCCCGCCGAAATCTGTGCCGAACTTTCGAGCACCATGCCGCTGAGCAGATCCATGGCACGCAAGCCGATGCTGCCGGGCTGCGTGGTCGACACGGCAAAGCGCTGACGGCCGGTCTGATCGGTGGCGTCACCCTGTGCCTCCACGATGTCCGTGGTTCGGCTGGGGATCAGCGTGACCGGACGGTCGGTCAGCGGGTTTTGGAAGCGGTCATAGAGCTGTACTTCCACAACGGCGGTGTCGCGCCCGTCACTGAGGAGGCCTTTGTCCTGTGCGATGACCGTGGAGAGATCGGGATCGATGCGATCGGGCAACACGCGGAACAGTGCTTGGGCGGTCTGACCGCCGGCAACGGCACTCACGCTGTAGGTGCCAGCGCGTTCGGTGTCACCGGCATCAATCACCACGATGCCCTGGCCGCGTCCGTCGAGGCGCACGGTCTGTTCGACGGGATATCCGCCCGGTGTCTGGATGGTCACGTCTGCCGCAGCTCCTGCGGAAAATCCGTTCAGCGTCAGCTGGGTCTGCAAACCGGCAATCGTGTCTTGCGTTTGGATGGTGGCGGCCAGCGCCGGGGAGGCGCTCAACGAGACCAACAGTGCCGCAAAGGAAGTGAGCGTGCGCATAAATTCCTCTAAGTATAGCAGAAATACCGTATTTGCTCAATTTGCGCATCAGGAGCAAACCATAGTTTTGCTTGCTGTCTACACGTGTCTGCGAGGCTCCGCATAGCGATTTCGCCCGCCGGTAGTACAGTTCGCGCATGCGCCGCACCCTCCTTCTCCTCTCTGTAGTGCTTCTCACCTCCTGTGGAGGATCGTCCTCTACAACCGCTTCCAGCTGCGATCAGCAGTACTGGGACGGCACGATGGGCACCTGTCTGCCGGTCGGTTGGCATGTGATCAGCAGTGCGGATCTCCAGTCGCGCGGTGCACCGCGCGAGGTGGTGATTGCCTTCCAGGCCGACACCGCGGTGTCCGGCCGCTTCCCGTTGGTGACGGTCACATCACAACCTCTGCCCTCGGGCATGGACGCAGCGACGTTCGATACCCAAAGCCGCCAATCGGTGAAGACGTTGCCGGGATACTCGTTGGTGGATGAACGCGACGTGAAAGTCGACAAGCAGCCCCTCAAGCTCCATATCTTTACGGCGCAGCCGATCGGCGAACAGCCCGTCCAACGGTTCTACCAGCTCAGTGCGCCCGGGAAGGACATGGGATACACGTTTACCGGAGTGTTGCCGCTCTCTGTGAGCAAGGAGGATGAGGCGAAGATGCTTACATTGCTCACACACGTGACGTTTGTAGAACCCCAAGAGTGACCTTCCATCCGCGGGCGGCAGTTTGTATGCTGCCCCGGTCATCAATCTGGTGCCGTAGCCAAGTAGTAAGGCAGGGGTCTGCAAAACCCCCATACGTGGGTGCAATTCCCACCGGCACCTCCAACATCCTCACAGGGTGATTGACTTTTTTTGGAAATAATATTTTATATGGCCATATGATTACTGAATCAAAATTGGATGGCTTGGGATCGGTGCCTCTGCTGCATGTCGACCCACCTCGCAAGAATGTTGCCCCTACGGATACTAGGCAGCTGGCACAGCGCAGCAGAATCAGCCGCGTGCTCGCGGGTGAAGATCTTCAGCTGAGCGACAAAGAGCTGGCCTTGCTGCGCGAAAGAGAGGAGTACCCAAAGTGATGGTGACGCAGCGCGTTTCACACGCTATCCTCTCGCGGTCTTGGGGCTGTAGCTCAATTGGTAGAGCACCTGCTTTGCAAGCAGGGGGTTAGGGGTTCGAGTCCCCTCAGCTCCACCACTCTCATGATGTCAGGTGCATGTGAGAGGGTGTTTTGAGCGATAAAATACGCCGCTTTGCGTTACAAGGCGGTTGGCCTATTTGCCAAGTTACCGTACCATTTTCCCGTTCCTGATCGTTTTTTCACACGTTCTTCCGTTCTACTTTTTCGAAAGGGGGTGCGCATGCACACCAAATCTGCAGCGCTGTTTCAGCGACAGGGAATGGATTACCCGATCGCCTGTGGCATCGTCGTGATTCATGTCCTCGCCGCTGTGCTCGGCATCCTGTTTTTTTCCTGGCCGGGCGTTGTGGCGTTTCTCGTGCTTGCTCCGTTTACGGGCATGCTCGGTGTCACGACCGGGTACCACCGGCTGTTGACGCATAAGAGCTTCAAGACCTTCCGTCCGGTGCGCTGGTTCTTTGCATTTGCGGGAACCGTTGCCGGGCAGGGTCCGGTGTTCAAATGGGTGGCAGACCATCGGGTGCATCACCAGCATTCCGACCACGAAGGCGATCCGCATTCGCCCGTGGTCTACGGCTTCTGGCATTCCCATGTGCTATGGACGGCACTCGGGATCACACCGGAGCAACGGATGCGGCTGTATGCGAACGTCCGCGACCTGTGCAGGGATCCCGTGCTCGTGGCGCTGAACCGTGCCTATATCCCCATCAACCTCGCTGTGTTGGCGTTGCTGACACTGGGGGGATGGTGGTGGGGCGGCTGGCGGTGCGGCATGTCGCTGCTCGCCTGGGGTGGCTTTGTCCGTCTGGTGTATGTGTATCACGTCACCTGGTGCGTGAATTCCGCGACGCACCTGTGGGGGTACCGCAACTACTCCACGACGGATCAAAGCCGCAACCTGTGGTGGGTGGGTCTGCTGGCGTTCGGGGAGGGGTGGCACAACAACCACCATCATTCCCAGACGACGGCGTTCCATGGACAGCACCGGTGGTGGGAACTCGATCCCACCTACTGGCTCATTTGGTCACTCGAGAAATGCGGTCTCGTGTGGGATGTCCAAAAAGAGGTGATTTCTTCTTCGTAACACCGTTGTGTCAGGAACCCGGGGGGAGTGGCACGGATGCCATTCCCTCCTTTTTATTGCGGCATATGTGCCCCCGGGATCATCCAGATGATCGGCAGGAACAGGATCTGCGTGGTGCCGGTAAGGGTGGCGATGCTCCACAGAAAGATGAACACGCCCACGATGACCATGAGGTTGTAGACACCGCCGACCTTGAGCATCCAGTCGGCCTCACCGATCATGTCGCCGAACATCTGGCGCTTGTAGACCAGATAGAAGGAAAAGACCATGCCGGCGATGGAAGCGATCCATGTCATGCGCCGATGATGCGGTCGAGCTCGGATTTCATTTCCTGTTTGCTGCGTGCGCCGATGAACGAGCCCACGGGCTGACCGCCCTTCATCATGACGAAAGTGGGAATGCTCATCACGTTGAACTGCCCGGGGATTTCGGTGTTCTCATCCACGTTCATTTTCACCACTTTCACCTTGCCGGCGTACTCGGTTTCCAGCTCTTCGACGATGGGGAGCATGGCCTTACACGGACCGCACCAGGGAGCCCAAAAGTCGATGAGCACGGGCAAAGGTGACTTAAGGACTTCATCTGCGAATTGGGCGTCGGTGACAGGCTGTGCCATGAGAGGAAAGGGGAACGGAAATACAGTATAGCGCGGGCGCGACCGGAGGTCACGCGCCGAGAATTTCTTTGGTGAATTTCTTGCCGATTTCCACGCCGGGCTGACCGTAGGGGTCGATGCGCAGCAGCTTTCCCAAGAACACGACCTCCGTAAGGAAGCAGAAGAAGAGCTGCCCGAGGTGGAACTCGTCGAGACGCGTGATGGTGATTTCGGCGTGTGCCCGTTTTGCCGATGTCAGACCTTTGGCGGTGCCGGTGAGACAGGCGTCGAGCAGCTCGCCGAATGGTTTGCCGCTGAGCTTGTTGAAGGGGCCGGGCAGCTCGCGCGGGAGTTTGAGCTCGGCCTTCTGCTCTTCGCGGATGAACAGGTGCCAGCTCATGCGCGGACCCTCCATCCACTGCTGAAGCAGTGAGTGCTGATCCTGCGTGCCCACGGCCGCATGCGGAAGCGGGTTATTGAGATCACGTTTGCCCAGGCTCTCGGCCAGCAGCTGCTCCTCCCAGCGGGCAATCTTCGCGAGGCGCTGGCTGTAGGGCATGATCACGCGGATGGGGTAGCCGCGTTTGGTTTGGAGCAGGAACTGCGTTGCCGCCAGCAGTGCCGCCGGATTCTCTTCCAAGACAGTCGATTGGCAGCGCGTATCCATTTCCTTTGCGCCGCGCAAAAAGCTTGTCAGGTTGGCGCCAAGCAGAGCCACGGGCAACAGCCCCACCGGCGTGAAGATGGAGTAGCGACCTCCGACGGCAGGCGGGATGGGCAGCAGGGTGATTTCCTCGCGCTCACAGAAGTCATGGAGCGGACCTTTTTCCGGATCGGTGATGGCGATGGTGCGCTTGGCGGCCTTGCCGCGGACGGCGCGCTTCAGATCTTCCCACAACAGGAAAAATGCACTCATGGTTTCGAGTGTCGTGCCCGATTTGCTCACCACGACGATTGCGGCGCGCTTCCAATCGATCATGTCCCGATAGAGCTGCAGTACGGCGGGGTCGATGGTGTCGACCACGACCATCTCCATGGTTTGAGGGCTTTCGAATGCCTCCTGGATCACCTGCGGGCCGAGCCCCGAGCCGCCGATGCCGATCCATACCACCGTCTGCACGCCTTCAGCCTTCAGCCCTTCCGCCACCGCTTGCACCTTGGCCACCACATCCTTGCGATAGGGATCCATCGACCATTCATGCAGCTGTGTGTGCTCGCGTTCACGTAGGAATTCCTCGACGATGCGGCGCATGGGGGTGCGCAGTTCCGTCAGTTCCTGCTGGGGGATGCCGTATTGCGGGGTGATGGTCTTGCCGAGTGCGCCTTGGATATCGAGCTGAAGCATGGAGGTTAGAGGGAACGGAGTGCGGCAGTGACACGCTCTTCGGTGTTCTTGATGTCTTTGGGCAGGGCGGCGAGGGCGTCCATCACATCGCTGCGGGCGAAGCCCAGCTGCACGAGTGCCGCCACCGCGTCGCCATCATATTTGCCGCCCGTGGCATGGGGAGCGGAGGCAAAGATCTGCGGATGTTTTTCGTCGAGGGATTTGAGCTCGATCAGCAGCTTTTCGGCGGTTTTTCCGCCGATGCCCTTGATGGAGCGCAGGATGCTCGGATCGTTTTCCTCCAAAGCCTGCTTCAGCAACGCCTTGGAAACGGCACTCAGCTCCAGGCCGAGTTTGGGGCCGATACCCTGGCGGTCGATGAGCTCCTCAAACAGCGTTTTGGTCTGTCGGTCGGTGAAGCCGAACAGATCGAACCGATCTTCGCGGATGTAGGCGGAGACATAGACCGTCGCCTCGCGTCCCTCGATCAGCTGCTCCCATGTCGGGGGTGATACACGTACGCGATATCCCACGCCGTGCACATCGACCTCCACCTCCCCCAGGTCGCGTTTGTTGATGATACCGCGGAGGCTAGCAATCATGGCTCGGATGATAGCAGGGGGGAGGGCGGCGGTCTGTCTATTTTTCCCTACCTTTGAGGCGTGGCTCCCACTTAACTTTTAGTTGTAAATATGGTAAAATACTAAGAAATGCACATCCGTCTTTGGACCCTCGTTCCGGCAGCGTTGCTCGTGCTTGGCGGCTCGTCGTATCTGGCTTCGGTTTCCACCGATGACCGCTTGGCGGCGAATGCGGATCTGTTTGATCAGATCAGCCGCGCGGCACAGAGCTATCGTACGCGCCAGGTGCTTCAACAGAGGGGAGATCGCGCGAAGGCGTCGCTGGAGGAGCTGCGAAAACAGAGTGCGGCACTGCAGTCGGAAAAACACGATCTCCGTCTGCATATCGCCCAACTGCAGGAGGCGTGGGTTGCGGTGCAGGACGGCACCGGTATCGGTGAGGCACAGGTGAAGCGGTCGACCGCCGTGCTGCGCTCGCAGCAGCGCATTGTCCTGACCCTTGCCCGCGAGCGGTACCTGGCGGAGCTGCAGACGCCGCTGTTGTTTGGGGCGCACGATGCCTATGCGGATCTGTGGAGTGCCCATGCCGCCGGCATGACCGATGCCGTCGCCGTGGCGCGTACGCTGCTGCCGCAATTGCTTGCCGCGCAGGCGCGCCTCGACACGTTGCAGAGCCAATCACTGGCACTCGATGAGCAGATCAAGACCACGGAAGAAATCGCCGCACGCGCAGAAAACGAACTGACGAGCGTGAAGGCCATCACGCGCGATGTGCACGAGCAGGTGCTGCTGTTGCAGGGCAACCTGGCGCGCATCGATGCGCAGCTCCGCTCACGCGCCGAGCGCGCCCTGATCGAGAAGGGGCTGCTCAGCGCCCGTCATGACAGTGAGCATGCGTCAGCCGTGACGGTGCAGTGGCCTGTGCAGGGGTCGGTGTCCGCGGGCTTCCGCAATGCCGCCTATCAGGCACATTTCGGTGTGCCACATCTGGGTGCGGATATTGTCGTGCCCCAGGGCACGCCGGTGCACAGCGCAGAAGCGGGCATCGTGTTCCTTGTCCGTGACGGCGGAGCTACCGGCTATACGTACATTCTCATCGGCCATAAAGACGGGCTCGCCACGCTCTACGGCCACCTGTCGCAGACATCCGTGTCGGCGGGTCAGCGCGTCGAGGCCGGGCAGGAGATCGGCCGCAGCGGCGGCACGCCCGGTACGCAGGGCGCAGGTCCGATGACCACCGCGGCGCACCTGCACTTCGAAGTGATCCGGGACGGCGTGAACATCGACCCGCTCAGTGTGCTGCCGTAGCGAAAACCCTCCCGCATCCGAAGACGGGGGAGGGAGTGCCGTTGGTCGTCGGTGTTACTGCGCGAGCAGGGTCTGCCACGACGTGGCGGGTTTGTCGGTGACCTGCTCCTTGAGGCGGTAGAGCATCTCGGCCATTTCGCCGCGGGTCATCGGTTGCGTGAGCTTGGTGACCGAGGAAGGAATGGCATTTTTGCCGCCGATCGTCTGTACGTAGGCTGTGAACCAGCGCTCATCCACACCGTCGTTGTCGCGACGCACGCTCAGGGAGAAGACATTCGCGGCGATCTTGGCGGCTTCGGCGACAATGATTGTGTGGCCGGGCATGAAGGTGCCGTCGGGGTATCCGTCGATGATGCCATTCACTTTGGCCGCACAGACGGCGTTGGCGTACCACTCATCACTTTTCACGTCGGGGAAGAAGACGGTGGCGCCCGATCCGATCTGCGTGCGCAGACAATCGTTGACGCGGTCACCCTGCAGGAAGAAGGGGTTGGTGAAGAGCATGGTGAATTCCGCACGGCTGATGCGTTGGTTGCCGCGGAACGTGCCGTCGGGGTAGCCCTTGAGGATGTTGTTGGTGCGCAGGAACTCGATCGCCTCGTAGTGGGCATCGGTCGTCTTCACATCGGTGAAGGCTTTGGCTGAGAACGGCACCTGCTGTGCGAAGGCGGCTGTGGTGAGCAGCTGGCTCATCAGGAGCCCGGTGGCGAGAAGTGCGCGTGAAGACATACGCATAGAAAAGGGGGGAAGATAGCCTTACGACGTGTGCCGTCGTGCAGACTTACAGCCCCCTCTTTTTTCGCATGGACAGCCGAACAAGGATTATCGATCTCCGCGCAGAGAGCTGCGTGCACTGGAGCGTTCGCTACGCAGAGAACTGCGGGTAGACGAGCGTTCGCTTCGGATGGAGGAGTGTGCAGATGATCGCTCGCTCTTCAGAGAGCTTTTGGCGGAGGAACATGCAGAGGAATCTTTGCCGTCGGCGCAGGCGCTGCTGAGTACGGAATGTGCGGAGCTGCGGGCGCTCGATCGTACGCTCTGCACGGAAGAACGGTTGCTGGAGCGCACGCTGCGTGCCGAGCTGCGCATGCTGCTCATGACCGAGTGTACGGAACTGCGCTGCTCACTGTGCTGGCTGAACGACGCGGCATCACGGGCAAGGGCGGGGAGCGCGAAACCCGACAGGGAAATTGCCGTGACCGCACCTGCGGCAATGACGGAACGAGACATCATAGGAAAAGAGGGAAGATTCCCCGAGCCTACGCTTTGGAGTGCAGCGCACAACCAGAGGTTCTTGACGCTTCGCTGTTCACAGCGCCCCGATGATTAAGACAAACTCACCTTTCTTCATGATCCGTTTTGCCAGATCGGGCAATGCGCTTACCGTGGTGCGCACCACTTCTTCGTGCATCTTGGTCAATTCGCGACAGACCACCACCGGTCGTTCGGCCTGGGTGGCGAGTGCATCGGCCAGTTCACACAGGGTCTTTTCGATACGATGCACCGATTCATAGAACACGATGGTGCGCTCTTCTTCTTTCAGCGACTGCAGCAGCGTCTGTCGCCCCTTCTTCAGGGGAAGAAAACCCAGGTACACGAAATTGTGGATGGGCAACCCGCTCACGCTCAACGCCGTCAGGAATGCCGACGGACCGGGAATGCCCTCAATCTTCACTCCCGCCTGTGCCGCCCTCGACACGATGGCGTAGCCGGGGTCGCTGATGCCCGGCGTGCCGGCATCGCTGACCAAGACGAGATGCTGGTCTTGCTGCAGCCGCTCGAGGATCAGATCGACTTTGCGCTGATCGGAAAAACCATGGAAGGAAATCAACTCCTTCTTTTCCAGCCCCAGGTGTTTGAGGAGCATGCCCGTCACACGCGTGTCCTCGCAGACGATCGCATCGCACGCTTTGAGCGTGTCGATGGCGCGCAGGGTCATATCGCCCAGGTTGCCGATGGGGGTGGCGACGATGGAAAGCACGAGGGGGAGTATACATTTTTGATCTATGTATCGCCTCTATTCCTTCTTTCTTCTGGCAGCCGCCCAGAAGAAAGAAGCAAAGAAGAATCCACCGCTGCCTGACGCACCGGCTCCTTCTTTTGAGTGGGTAGAGGGATGAGTAGACAAGTGTAGGAGCACTCCCGCGCCCCCTGCCACGGCAGCGGAGCCTCCAAGGGTATGAGAGTGGCAAACAGCAATCTTTCCATCCGCTTTGCGGGGGGGGGCCGTGCCGCACCTGAGGGGGTGAAGGGGCAGGCGGAGTGGGGAGCTGCGGCACTGGGTTTTCTTTCGCCCTTTCTTTGGGCTCCAGCCAAAGAAAGGGCATATCCATAGGAGGAAGGCATATTCCCTGAAATGCGAAAGCGCACTGCTCTACGGTTGGTCTTTTCATGACCTCAGTTTCGGCTATCATCTCCCCGCCCGTTTTTCCCTATGGCAAAGAACACCACCCCCCCCGACGACAACCAGCAGCAGCCGCTTGCAGCAGGAGGCGAAACGCTTTCCTCCATCGGTCGCATCCAGGCACGCCCCATCGTGACGGAAATGGAGAAGAGCTACCTCGAGTACGCCATGAGCGTGATCGTGAGCCGCGCGCTTCCCGATGCCCGCGACGGTATGAAGCCGGTGCACCGCCGCATCCTCTACGCCATGCAGGAGGCCGGTCTGCGCCCGGGTGCCAAGTTCCGCAAGTGCGCCAACGTGGTAGGAGATGTGCTGGGTAAGTATCACCCGCACGGCGACTCGTCCGTGTATGAGGCTCTTGTGCGTATGGCACAGGACTTCTCCATGCGCTATCCGCTGATCCATGGACAGGGAAACTTCGGTTCCATCGACGGCGACTCCGCAGCCGCCTACCGCTACACCGAGGCAAAAATGGCCAAGATGGCCGAGGAGATGCTCATGGATATCGAGAAGGACACCGTCGACTTCCGCCCCAACTACGATGCATCGCGCAAGGAGCCGATCGTGCTGCCTGCCAAGGTGCCGAGTCTTCTTTTGAACGGTTCGGTGGGTATCGCCGTGGGTATGGCGACCAACATCCCGCCGCATCATCTCGGTGAGCTGGCCGATGCATCACTCCATTTGCTCGAGAACCCCGAGGCATCCGTGCTCGACCTGCTCAAGTTCGTGCAGGGTCCCGACTTCCCGACCGGCGGCATTGTGTATGACAAAGAGGCGATCAAGCAGGCCTACCTTACGGGTCGCGGCAGCGTGGTCATGCGTGGCAAGGCCGAGATCGAGGAGATGGGCACGTCCGGCCGCTACCACATCCGTATCAGTGAGATTCCGTACCAGGTGAACAAGAGCACGATGATCGAGCAGATGGCCGATCTCGTGAACGAGAAGGTGATCGTGGGTATTAGCGATATCCGCGATGAGTCCGATCGCGAAGGCATCCGCATCATCATTGAACTCAAAAAGGACGCCTATCCGCAGAAGATTTTGAACCAGCTGTACCAGTCCACGCAGCTGCAGACGAGCTTTGGCTACAACATGATTGCCTTGGCCGACGGCATCCAGCCGCGCCTGATGAACCTGCAGGAACTGCTGGCCGTGTTCATCGAGCACCGCCGCGTGGTGGTGCGCCGCCGCGTGACCTTCGACCGCGACCGTGCCAAGGAGCGCGCACACATCCTTGAGGGATTGTCGATCGCCTTGGACAATATCGATGCCGTGGTGAAGACGATCCGCGCCAGCGAAACCAAGGAGATCGCCAAGGAGCAGCTCATCAAGAAATTCAAGCTCAGCGAGATCCAGGCACAGGCCATTCTCGACATGCGTCTGCAGACCCTTGCCGGTCTCGAGCGCAAGAAGATCGAAGATGAGTTGAAGGAGAAGAAGGCCTTCATCAAGGAGTGCGAGGAGATCCTCAAGAGCCAGAAGCGTCTCGATGGCATCATCAAAGACGAGCTGACGCAGATCCGCGCCGCCTACGCCGACAAGCGCCGCACCGCAGTGGTGCCGCAGGCCGCCGGCGAGTTCTCCGCCAAGGACACCATTCCGAACGCCCCGATGATCGTGTCGCTCACCCGCAGCGGCTACGTGAAGCGCCTGTCACCGATCCAGTTCCGCGCGCAGCACCGCGGCGGCAAGGGCATCAAGGGTGTGGACATGCGCGATGACGACGAGGTGATGAGCATGCTCCATGCCATGAACCACGACGACATGCTGTTCTTCACGAACACCGGTCGCGTGTTCAAGATGCCGGTGTACGAGCTGCCCCAGGCATCCCGCACGGCTCGCGGTCAGGCAATCGTCAACCTGCTCCAGCTCAAGCCCGAGGAGCGCGTCACTGCCATCCTTCCGGCATTGCTCGAAGGCAAGAAGAACCTCTTCATGGTCACCGAGCAGGGCACCGTGAAGCGCACCGAGCTTTCCGAATTCGACAACATTCGCCGCAGCGGTCTGATCGCCCAGAAGCTGGAGGGCGATGAACTGCGTTGGGTGGTCGCCACAAGCGGCAAGGACGATATCTTCATTTTGACCAAAAAGGGCATGGCCATTCACTTCCCCGAGGATGATGTGCGCCAGATGGGTCGCCCCGCGGCCGGTGTGCGCGGCATCAAGCTGAAAGACAACGACATCGTGGTGGAGGCCGCAGTCGTGCCGAACCCCGAAAAATCCAATCTTCTCGTGGTGATGGAAAACGGCCTCGGAAAGATGACCCCGGTGACCGAGTACCGCTTCCAGGGTCGCGGAGGCAGCGGCGTGAAGGCTGCACAGCTGACGGCAAAGACCGGAGACATCGTGGGTGCCTGCATCGTAGAGGAAGGGGACGACGGCGATGTGCTGTGCATCAGCAAACAGGGTCAGACGATCCGCATGTCGCTCAAGGACATCCCCAGCCGCGGACGCGCCACGCAGGGCGTGATCGTCATGCGCCTGGATCAGGGCGACAAGGTGGCCACCATGAGCTTCATCCGTCACGACCCCGAGGCCGAAGCCGCGATTCTCGAGGCTGCCAAAGAGCAGCGCGAGGGCGAGGCAGAGGCACTCTTCGAGGAAGCCGAGGCCATTGAAAAGGCGACCAAAAAGAGCCAGCGCAAAGCAGCAAAACCTGCCGCGAAGAAGTAAATAAGGCTGTTTTTGCCCTTGTCATCCGTCATTTTTCGTTTACACTTTCCCGGCTATGAAAGCTGCCATTCACCCCGAGATCTTCGCCGACGCCAAGACCACCTGCAGTAACTGCCAGGCGGTGTATCTGATCCCCTCGACGGTGAAAGAACAGACCGTGGAAACGTGTCGCGCCTGCCACCCGATTTACACTGGCAAGAAGCAGACCACGACGCGTGGCGGCCGCATCGACCGCTTCAAGAAGCGCGCAGAAGCAGCCAAGAAATAAGGCGCACGAAGAGCCTGTGTGTCTTTTTGTCGTATCTGCGCTCAGGCGAGTTGCCCTTCTGGCTCGTCTGCCGGCTCTTCCTCATCCATGGGTGAGTCTTCTGCGGGTTCAGGTGCTGTTTCTGGCTGGGCGGCCACAGGGCGTGCGATGACGGGGGTCATGCAGCCTGGGGCGTAGTGCGTGCGAACCGGCACCCAACGAAGGGGAGGGGCTTCCAGGGCAAAATCGGCATGCCAGTGCAGCAGCTCCTCGGGGGTGATGTTCTGTTCCCGGCAGTATGTTCGTAGGTCGGCCGGCAGATGGGCAGCCGTCAGCCGTTCGCCATGCTTCTTGCTGCATGCGACAAGGCGGTCTTTGGCATACGCATACAAGCCGCGTATTTGTCCGAGGGTGTAGTCGCCAAGAACGGGGTTTTGACCGTACATTGCAGGGAAACGAAGGTCGGCATTCTCGTCGTTGTGTGCCGACGGCAGGTAGGTGGGCACGATCGGCAATGTCGCGTCTTCCGTCCACATGGCGTAGTGGAAGGAGGGGATGCCGTGCCTGCGCAAGAAAAGAGGGATGTCTTCGGGGGTTTTGCAGGCGGTTTGTACCGCGTGCAGAAGCGCCTTCCTGCGCTGTGGCGTAAGGGGCAGTCGCGCCCGGGCTGCAAAGGACAGCGCCGCGTCATCCTCCTCCTCGGGGATGTGCACGGTCAGATAGTTCGGCTTGCGTGCCAGGCCGCCCACCTCCAGTTCACCATCCTTTACCAGATCATCCAACAGGAGCATAAGCCGGGTACGGTCTTGCAGCTGCAGCGCTGATTGCACCTGCCATCCCCACAGCGGGATGCCCCTGCACGCCCGAAGAATATGTGCCTTCAGCTCCTGGTCGGTGCGGATTTCACGCGTCGTTGAGGGGGCGCCGTTGGCTGTGTGTGCCGGCACTGTGGCGTGTGCAGGAGGCGATTCTTTCTGTCTGCGCTGCTGATGGATTTTGGCTGCCTCTTCGTTGAGCCATGCGTAGTCGTTACTGTTCAGGCTGAAGCGGCGGAGCGTTTCGATGAGTTGAATGGTGCCGCCGGCTGTGAGGATGCTGATCGCCTCAAGGGCGCTTTCGATCTGGTCGGGCTTGAGGACATGGCGACCAAGATCGATTTGCAGCTTCGTCAGGGTGGCAGTCGCTCTGCGCTCTTCCCGCTGATCGATCGGCTGGGGAGTGGAGGGGATGGGAGCCGGTGCCGCAGTCGTTTCCGCAGCGGAGGGTTCCGGGGTACGGTCGTTCTCGTCGAGTGGTGCTTCCTTCGGTTCGACGGTCTGGTGTGGCAGTCGGTTTTTGAGCTGCTCCAGGACGGGCAGGGCTGCATCCGTGCGCCGGTAAAGGTCTGTGCCGGTCTGCGATACCCATCCGCGTTGCACAAGCGACTCGACCATCCGATGGGCTTCGTCGATCGTCATGTGGAGCGCGTGGCCGATATGCAGGGGGTGTCGCGGTTGTTCCAGCAGCTGCAACACGTGCAACACTTCCCTCAGCACGGCCTCTTCCGGCGTGTCTTTCCGTGTCGCCTGCTCTTTTTTGGGCTTCTGCTCATTGTGCTCTTGCGCTTGCGGTTCCACGGCAAGGCAGAAGCGTCCTGAGCCTGGTGCGCGCATTAGCTTGCCCATGAATTGGAGATCCAAGAGCAGTTTGCCGACGGCATCCGGCTCCATGTGCAGGGAATCAGCGATCTCTTCGGTTGATCTGGGGATATCGGAGCATGCATCAAGCGTGCGTTGGTGCGCCTGGGTCATGGTGTTCATCTTCCTATGCATGAGTTCGCGTGCGTGGGCATCCACCTCTTCCTGCTGTGCGTGTTGTATGGCCGTCAAATGTGAGGCTACCGCCCGCGGTTGAGGTGCCGGGGGCAACTGTTTCATGACAGATCCTTTTGTGTATCGCGTGGATCGACCCTGACCTTGCTTGTGCGCCCAGCCGTGATGCAGAGCCCTGCTCATCAGCAGCGCGACCTGGTCGCCGGTGCGGTCGAGAATGCGCTGGAGTTGCCTGGAAGTTTGCGGCACATCGCTGAGGCTGTGTACCAGCCGTTCCATATCGTTGGGAGTCGCGGTCTTCGGCTCCTTATGGCGAAGGATCGGTGTCGAAGACGACCCCATGGTGTGTGCCTCCGGCAACTTCGAAGGGGTAAGTATGGAGACCTGTCGGCTGCTGTCAGCATCGGGTTTGCACACGGGCGGTTTTGCAGGGATTGCCACATCCGTGCGCACGTAGGTTGCCCAGCGTTTCTGCCCCTCACGTTTGATCAGGCCGCTGTTCATCCATCGCAGCAGGCGGTCGCGGAACACATCACGTTGCTGCCCCAGTTGTTGTTCGATGGCGGACATGCCCATCGGTGTTTTGAGCGCCGCCCACAGCGGATCGGTGTCGAGGGGCGGCGGTGTTTCGGTCTCTGGCAGTGCCTCGGCTTCAGGAGCGGCGGATGTGGGCAACGCGGGAGATACAGCGGCGTTGATGACCTGTGCCCCTGCAGGCGTGCGTGCGTAGCGCGTGCCGGCACGTACCCCGGAGACCGTGATCCAGCCTTGGGCTTCCGCCTGCCTCAAGGCATAGACGGTTGCACCGTTCTCCATACCTGTCGCTTTGCGGAACGCCCGGGAGCGTTTTGGTTCGCTGTCGAAAAATTCCAATACGGCACGCACGCGTTCTCGTACTTTGACACTGCGGATCGCCAAAAGTGCATCGCTGCCGGTTTCAGGCTGTTCTGCAGATGGCTTCGGTACACGCGCTTCAGCGGGTGCATCATGCTGCTCGATGATCGGTTCAGCCTCTACACGATCCATAGTGACCGTCGGTGCAGGAGTGGGGATGGTGTCGGCCGGCGCCGGATCCACCAGGGGGCGTGGCGATGACTGCGATACAGGTCTGCCCAGCATTCCCACAAACAGGGCGCCAATCATCACCCCGATATGCTGGCGTTGCGGTTCGACGGGTTGTGCGATTTCCACCTGAGGCGTTTCTTTCCGCAGTGGCTCTGCTGTCGCGGCAGGTGCGATCAATGCAGCAGGGGGAGAGACGGGCTTTGGTGTCGACTGCGTATTGTCGAACGTGAGGCCAAACAGTTTGACGGCCTTCTCGTTCAGAGTGGCTACATAGGTGGTGAAGCGTCGGTCTCCCGTCCGTTGCACAAAACCCAGTTCTACCAAGGCCTGCAGTGTCTTGCGGATGACGGCGCGGTCGGCGCCCACCCGTCGCTCAATTTCACTTATGCCCAGCGGCTCGCCCAGCGACTCCAGGATGCGTTTGTCCCGAGGGTGCAATGAAATGGCCGGTGTTGCCTCGTGTTTTGGCATTGGGGGCGATTGTGTTCTTATTATAAATTCCCTGCAAATGGCATATCGGGTGCTTTATTATTCAGTAGAAGAATGTCATACCGTCTTTGCAGAGGGGCGCAGTTCGATCTTCCAGGCCTGTCACTCCCCGTAGGGAAGTGCTATAATCAAGAATAGATGAATATCCGCCAGGCGAAGCTCTTAACGGCCATTATCGATGAGTTTATCCGCACGGCGGAGCCCGTCGGCAGCAAGCAGATCATTGCCCATGGTCATTTTGACCTGTCGTGCGCCACGATCCGCAATGAGATGCGGGCGCTCGGCGAAGACGGCTTTTTGGATCAGCCCCATATTTCCGCCGGCCGCGTGCCCACTGCCAAGGGCTATCAGCTCTATGTGCAGGAATACATGGAGCCCAGCACCCAGGTCAAAAAGGTGCGTGCCAAGTTTGATACGCTGAAGGAGCAGTATTTCAAGAAGAAGGATCAGGAGCGCGTATACGAGGCGGTGGCGCTGCTCTCGCACATGATTCCCTATGTGGCCTTTGCCACGGTGCCCCACAAAGAGCAGGTGTATTTCCTGGGGTTGGCCAACACCCTGCGCCAGCCGGAGTTCCAGCAAAACCCGCTCCTGGCATCGGGTGTGGTCGAGGTGCTGGAACAGCGCCTGACCGATGTGCTGAGCCGTACCGAAATCGATGAGAAGGTGCGTTACTACATCGGCGATGAACACCTCCTGCCCCAAATCCAAAGTTGCAGCATGATGGTGACGGGCTACAAGGTGCGCGACGCCGTGGGTGCCATCGGCATTCTCGGTCCCATGCGTATGGACTACGCCTACAATACCGTCGCGATGGAGTTGGTTTCCGATCTTTTGCGCTCTCACGCTTCGTGAAAGCCCTCCGTCAGGCCCTCCCGGCTTGGCCTTCCTCCCCGTTCATGTCTCAAGACAAGAAAACAGTGTTACTGCGCATCCGTCCTGCGATGCCCGATCCCGATCAGGCCGGCACCCTCAAGGGGCCGCTCTCCATGGAGTCCGTGCTTGCCGCGTTGCACTCGCTGCCCAAGAAAGACCACGACATCGGTCTGGAAATCGGCTTTGCCGAAGGGAAGATCGGCCTGTTCGCCCGTTGCACCCCCCATGCAGCCGGGCTCGTCCAAAGCCAGTTCTACGGCCAATATCCCGATGCGGAAATCGAGCAGACGGAAGGGGATCTGTTTGGCGTGAAGGAAGACGAGATCGTCGTGAGCGCAGATCTCATGCTGACCGAGCCGGAATTGTTCCCTATCAAGCGTCATCCGCAGTTCACCGATCTGGTGAGCCGACAGTTTGTCGACACCCTCGCCGGCATGACCTCGGCGCTCGTACGCTATCCCAAACCCGGGATGCGCGGACATATCCAGGTGGCCATCCGCCCCGCCCCGCATTCCATCCGCCGCAAGGCGCTCAAGTTCATCCCCTCGATCCAGAAGGGGCTGCCCAAGCACTGGCCTGCCTATGCCAAGTTCCTGACCGACATCCACTTTGCCCATGGCTGGAAGCGCTTCTTCACCTTCCCGTTGGATTGGTTCTTTGTCGGGCTGCGCACGTGGATCATCAAGCCCCTTGCCGCCTCATCCGGCGGCGATCACGGGCCGTCCGAATCACTCGATGACATCGCCGAGGGTCGCGGAGGCATGCGCAGTCATGAACGTGAAGATTCCCTGGCCGCCGCCATCGATAAGGTCGACCACCTCCTGTTCTATGTGAATATCCGTATCAGCGTGATTGCTCCCAAGGGCGTGCAGATGGAAGCGGCCACCAAGCTTGCCGAGATCACCTCCAGCTTCCGTCAGTTCAGCCTGCCGCAGTGCAACGCGTTTGAGACCCAGTCTCTGCGTGTGGAGGAGGCGATTGCCCTTGGCATTCGCAAAAACCCCTTCCTCCTGTCGTCCGAGGAGGTGGCCACCATCTGGCATCTGCCCAACCTGCTGGTCAAAACGCCGAACCTCGATTGGGTGATCAGCAAGAAGCTCGAGCCGCCGGTCAACCTGCCCGCGGTCGGCATCACCGATGACGAGGCCAACCTGACCGTGCTGGGCGAGGCCGTGTTCCACGGCCACCGCACCCGTTTCGGCATCCGTCCCGATGATCGCCGTCGCCATGTCTATGCGATCGGCAAGACGGGTATGGGCAAATCGGTGCTGCTGATGAACATGATCTACAGCGACATCGTGAGCGGCAAGGGCGTGGGTGTGATCGATCCCCACGGCGACCTGGTCGACAAGATTTTGGAGCTGATCCCCAGTGAGCGCAGCAACGACGTGGTGATCTTCGATCCTGCCGACCGCGAGTATCCCATCTCCTTCAACATTCTGGAGTGCCGCGATCCCGAGCAGCGCCCGCTGATCTGCAGCGGACTGATGAGTGTGTTTACCAAGCTTTGGCCTGAGGCGTTTTCCGGGCGCATGGAGCATATTCTGCGCAACACGCTGCTCGCCCTTCTTGAATCCGAAGGCTCTACCATGCTTGGCATCCTGCGCATGTACGGCGACGATGCCTACCGTGCCAAGGTGGTGAGCCATGTCACCGATCCGCTCGTGAAGAGCTTCTGGGAAGTGGAGTATGCCGGCTGGACGGACAAGTACCGCACCGAGGCCGTGGCCGCGCTCCAAAACAAGGTGGGGCAGCTGCTCAGTACGCCGCTGATCCGCAACATCGTGGGGCAGGTGGCCTCGACGCTCGACATCCGCGAGGCGATGGACAGCGGCAAGATTATTTTGGTGAAGCTGTCCAAGGGTCTGATCGGCGAGGATACCTCGTCGTTCATCGGTTCCATGTTGGTCACCAAGTTCCAGATCGACGCCATGAGCCGCGCGGACATCCCCGAGCACGAGCGCAGGGATTTCTACCTCTATGTGGATGAGTTCCAGAACTTCGTGACACCGAGCTTTGCCACCATCCTCTCCGAGGCACGCAAATACCGCCTCGCGCTCACGATGGCCAATCAGTACATCGGACAGCTGCTGATCGACAATTCCACGCAGTTGAAGGACGCCATCTTCGGCAACGTGGGTTCCATGATCAGTTTCCAGATCGGTAGCGACGATGCCGAGGAAATGAGCATGCAGTTCGAAGAGGCGGTGACCCCCAAGGATATCCTGAGCCTGCCCAAGTACCACGCATACGTCCGCCTGATGATCGACGGTATCCCGAGCAAGCCGTTCTCGGTGTCCACGCTGCCTCCGCCCAGGACGTCCGACGATTCCCAGAAAGTGGAAACCCTGCTCAAGCTTTCCCGCGAGCGGTACAGCGAAAAGCGCGCGGTGGTGGAGCAGAAGATTTCCGCTTGGACATCCGCCGGTCTCGAGGCCACCAAAACCGGGCGTGTAACCGCCAAGAGCAAGGAAAAAGAGGAGGAAGAGATGAAGAAGGCCAAGGAAAAGAAGATGACCCTCGAGCAGTACCGCGCCTGGCGCGACCGGGAGATGTGGCTGAACGAATACAACGCCATCCGCAAAAAGGAGATGCTTGGCGAAGAGCTGACGGAGCTCGACAAGCAGCAGTACCCCGAGCTGACCAAGAAGCTGGAGGCCACCGGCGGAATCCCCGCACCCAGCAAGACGCTGCTCGATGCCGTGGCCAAGAAGAACGGCACCTACGTGCCGAAAAACAAGCAAGAAATCTGAGAGGAACCTACGACGATTCCTCTCAGTACTCACCTCCCTGCAGCGGAGTTCCTTAGCGAAGCAAAGCTCCGCTTCGGAACAATTTTTGTAAAACACCTTGTTGCGAAGCCGGGCTTTGCCCGGCTGGAGTAACTCCTTTTAGGGAAAGAGAGCCCGTGAGAGAAAACCGCAGGCTTTCTTTCACGCATAAAAGACCGCCTCTCCTCCCCGACGATGTCGGGGGCTTTTTCTCCCGGGGGTTTGTGAGAAAAAGAGATGGAGAGGCGGCCACGGCAGACTATCGGACTCCGACGGCGTTCCATTCGATGCGAGCCACGGTGGGCGCACCGACGGAATCGGGGAGACGTGATTCAATGACCACGTTCACCTGTGACCTGCTCTGTGCGCATCCTGCGAACATGAGACAGCTGACAACGGCGATCCAAAACAGAACCTTCTTCATGGCGAATCCTTTCGCGAAAGAGGGGCTGACAAAGAACGAAATCTGCTAAATGGCATTTTACAATAAAAATATGATACTTGCAAACATGCGTAAAATGCTTCATTCTAGCCATGTGGAAGCACGTATTGAGCTCTACGATCATGCAAATCAGCCCTCTCGCGAGGCGCTGGATGATGCATCGGCATTGTTCCGTGCGACCATTCCCGTGTTTGACGACATCAACGCCATACACAACCCCAAGATGATCGAGGCGCGCAAGGATGGGCATGCCTATCGCAAACTTCTGCATGACCGCACCATTCTCCTGGCGCATGACACCCATGAACGCGTGATCGGTCTGCTGGAATGCGATGTGCGCCCGGTCGGCGACGCGCAGTCGGCATACATCATCTGGCTGATGACCGATCCCGCCGTGCGAGGCAAACGCATCTCCAGCAAACTGCACCAAGCCTACGAGCGGACATTTGTCCCTTCGGTCGTTGAGGCAACCGGAGCCCAGCTTCATCAGGCGCTGACGGTGCATCTGCAAAATCCTGCCGTGGGAATCTATGAAAAGTGGGGGTATCAGCCCGCGCAGGTGCGCGCCGAGCAGCAGGGGCGTGTGGTGATGATCAAGCCTGCCGCCCTCTAACCGCTGAGTCTTTATGCCACGTTCCTACGCCAGCGGCAGCAATGCGGATGTCTACGCCATGCACGACCGTCATGAGTGGCGCAGGCATTTCCCGACGGCCGATCTGGTGCGCGAAGAGTGCTCCAGCTGGTCGAAACAGGTCGATGCAAAGCTGCTGTTCTATGCACACCGTGTGGCCGGTCTGCTGTTTCCGGGACATTTCATCGATGTCACCGGCGCCCGGATGCAAGGGGGCGCCACGCAGCTGTATTCCCGTCGTGCCGATGTGCCCGAAGAGCACGCGACGTACTGCAATGACATCGTCGCCCTGCCGATGCGCGCAAAACACTCGTCCTGCTCCTGTGAGCAGTGCGCGCGTCACCGCGCCTTCCATGAGTCGCAGGATCTGCAGAAAAAGGCCTGGCTGCTGGCAGAGCGGTTGTTTGAGTATGGCATTTCTGTGCCCACCTCAGACTGTACGGATTACTGCCAGACCAGTGCGGGGAAGGTGGTGTTCTTCGAACTTGGCCTCAATCATCACAATTGCAGCCATCGTCTCGAACAGCAGCCGATCGCCTGTCGGGCGACGCAGGAGCATGTGCTGCATCTGCTCAAGCGCATCGAGTGTCTGGAGCAGGAGCGCCGCAAAAAGCCCACATAAAACAAAACGGTCGTTGCCGACCGTTTGTGTTTGTTTTGCCCGTTTCCGTGGCGACCAGGGAGTTAGCGTCCGCGGCGGCCGTGAATGATTGGAAGGGGCTTGTGGGGAGGAGCCCACGACTCTCAGCCTTGCTCTGGTCTCTTGTTTCTCCTCGTGACCGAACGAAGTCCCCGTGCCGGTTCACCGACAACGTCACAAGGGACGAAGGGGAACACTGGGGAGGAAGGGGATCGCGCATCGGGAATCTCTCTCGTTTTCCCGATACGAGCATTGCAGAGCAGAGAGGGGTGGAGCCACAGTGACCACGATCAGGTTCCTGTACCCAGTATGGTTCCAAGAGGATAGAGGAAGTGTGCCTAGGAGGAGCCAGCGCGAATGCGACTGAGACTCCACCTCTCTCTGTTGATGTCGGTGGTGTAAAAGAGGGAATGTTTGTTTCGGTGTCTGTGGGTGACTTGCTCTCGGCAAATCACGCCATCGTACGCCTGGCAGGAATTCGCGCAATAAACAGTCATTGATGCAATAATGTATTCATGTTTTGAATACATTTGTTATCCAAAAAATGATCAGGTTTCGCGTTTGCAGACCTTTTGCGAAGAACCTCAGATGTTAAGAAGAGTGTACATTCCGGAACTCTTCAATGACCCCACGCTTGGTCAGGGGGCTCATGTCCTTGGGGGAGTAGCCCAGTGCTGCGGCTGCCTCGACGATCTGGGCGGCGGACAATCCTTCGATTTCCAGGAAGGTGGGCGGGAGGTCATGTGTCTCGTCGTTGTAGGACAGCACGCTCTCCAGTTCGTAGTGCACGCCTTCCCTGCTGTATTTCACCCGTGACGTGACGATGCGGTCGCGCTCCTTCATGCCGATATCGAGCAAGATTCCCCTGGCCACCTGGAAGCGGCATTCATCGGAAGCGCCGTTTTCGAAAGGAATCTCATATTCCGTGCGATGCTTGAGCAGCGGGCCGAGATGTTCATGGCCTGGAATCACCTGATGGGGGTGTTTGTGCTTGGAAACGATTTCGACAAAATGCCGCGTGTCACTCTGCAACCGCCGCAGACGCAGGCTTTTATGTTCGCGCTCCATGACTTTCTTCGCTTTGTACCGCTGCTCAGTGATTTCAAAGGTGCCCTCGGACACGGCACCCATATCCCGGAGTTTCGCCTCCAGTTCCTTGGGGTCGCGGACGGCCAGGATTTTGGTTTCCAGTTCCGTGTGGCCGTTGATACTGGGGGGCAGGTGAAGCATGGCGAAAGGAGGCCTAGGCTATCATACCGTGGCGGCAGGGGAACGCGTTTTTTGGCTTTTATGCCGCGATGCCCGGCACCGGGAAACGGTGGCAGAAGTCCTTCACCTCGGCATGCAGTGTCGTAAGCGCCGTTTCATCGGTGCGATGTTCGATGGCACGCAGCATGAAGTTGCCGAGAATCTCCATATCCGCTTCGGTCATGCCGCGCGTCGTGATGGCGGGGGTGCCGATGCGGATGCCCGAGGGATCCATGGGTTTGCGCTGGTCGTTGGGAATCATGTTTTTGTTGAGCGTGATGCCCACGCGGTCGAGCACCATTTCGGCCTCTTTGCCGCCGATGCCCCACGAAGTGACACAATCGATGAGCAGCAGGTGGTTACTGGTGCCGTTGGTCACCAGCTTTGCCCCCTTCTTCATGAAGAACTCGGCCAGGTGCTTGCTGTTGCGAATCACCTGCGCCGCATAGTCGCGGAATTCCGGCTGCAGCGCCTCACCAAAGGCGACGGCCTTGGCGGCGATCATTTGCATGATGGGGCCGCCCTGGAAGCCCGGAAAGATGGATTTGTCGATCTTCTTGGCGATGTCGGGGTTCTGCGACAGGATCATGCCGCCGCGCGGACCTCGCAGCGTCTTGTGGGTGGTGGTGGTCACGATGTCGAAGCCGTCATCGAAGGGGTTGCGCAGCTGTTTGCCTACGATCAGGCCGGCGATATGCGCCATGTCGGCCATGGTGTAGGCGCCCACTTCGTCGGCGATGGCCTTCATCTTGGCGTAGTCCACCTCGCGGGGGAAAGCGGAGAAGCCCGCAAGGATGATCTTGGGTTTCTCGCGCAGCGCCGTCTGGCGCATCTCCTCGTAGTCGATTTCTCCGGTCTCCACATCCTTGATTCCGTACCGCACGAACTTGAAGATTTTCGTGATATAGGTGACCGGATGACCGTGGGACAGGTGACCGCCGTGTCCCAGATCCATGCCCATCACGCAGTCGCCGGGTTCCAGCAGCGCGAAGTAGGTGGCGATGTTAGCCGGGCAGCCTGCATGCGGCTGAACGTTGGCAAAGTTGCAGCCAAACAGTTGCTTGGCGCGTTCTATGGCCAGGCGCTCCACGATGTCGGTGTATTCCTGCCCGCCGTAGTAGCGCGCACCGGGGTAGCCCTCGGCATACTTGTTGTTGAACACGTTGCCCATCGCCTCCATCACCGCGGGGGAGATGTAGTTCTCCGACGCGATGAGTTCCACGCCGTCGGTCTGACGTTTCATTTCGCCCATCAAGGCTTCATAGACCGTGGAATCCTGTGCTTTGAGGGCATCAAAAGAAGGCATGGGACGCCATTGTAGGACTGAAGGAACCGAAAAGACAGAACAGACCTCAGTTCCTTTTGCATTGCACGATTTCCCGCGGTGTGACGATGGCATCCATCAGCTGGTCATGCGGTTCGCTCGGGACGGTGGGCAACAGCTGACAGTCCAGCGCCGTGCCCCACACCTGTACATGGCTGTTTGCCGCCCGCAACTGTTGCAGCCATCGGTCGTAGCCCCCGTTGCCGCGGCCGAGGCGATGACCCAGCCGGTCGAAGGCCATGCCCGGTGTCAGCACGATGTCGAGTGCGTCCAGTCGCGGGCTTGGGGACGACGGCGGAGGCTCCAGAATGTTGAGCTGCCCCTTGATCAAGATGGTATCCGCATCCAGTTGCCCGAAGGTGAGTGTCCCTCCTGCAAACCGCGGGAGAAACACCGTATCGCCGCGTTCCCACAGGGCGGGCAGCAGGGCATCGAGCGACGCTTCCGAGGGGATCGCGTGATAGAGGCAGATGTGGAGCGGCGCAGGCGGCAGGTACTCCAACACCCTTCGACAAATGCTGCGGCTTTCGGCGTCGCGCTCGTGCGGGGCAAGATGGCCGATCCGTTCCCGGATGGATGCTCGTGCCTGGGCTTTTTCATCGGCGATGTGCATCGGGATGCAGGTGTCAGAAGATTTCCGCAGCAGCCTCGGCCAGGCTGACCATGCTTTCGTCGCTCGCAGCCGGCTTCGCCTCCTCGGCCTCCAGCACGCATTTGATCTTCAACGGATGATGGAAGAAGGCCTGCAGGCGCTCTTCGACAAGGCGTGAGGCATCGACTGCGGCAACCTTGCTCTTGTGGAAGTTGGAGGAGAACGCGAGCGTGATCACGCTGCCGTCGAGTGCGCGAACCGTGCCGTCCTTCAGCGACATGCGAACCGACGGTGCATTGAGCTCGCGGGTGACCTGTATCCACTCCTTTTGAATTGCCGCGAGGCTGAGCTCGGGCGCATCCACGGTTGCGGTTCTTTCGGGGGTCGGTTCCGGCTGCGCTTTCGGCGGCTCCGGTGCCTTGTCCTGAGGTTTTTCCGCGATCGTTTTCTGTGCGGCAGGCTGTGAGCGGATCACCGCAGGGGCGGGGGACGGCGCATGTTGCTTCTGCGTGGCGCCGGGCAACAGGGAAAGCAGCGAAGTCTCGAGGACGAGTGCCTGCACGGGCGCGCTGCGCATGTCGCGCAGTGCTTGGATCAGGGTTTCCAGGCGTTGCAAATGGATTGCGGTGTCGGTTTTCTCGATGACGGCGGTGTGCAAGGCGGTGCGTTCGCGGTTCAGGAGTGAACGGACGATCTGTTCCATGGGCAGTGCCCGCTCTTCGATGCGGGCGACCGTGGCCAGGATTGCCGCGTCGTCCCCGGTGTCGAGAGCCTGTGCGAGTGCCTCGGCGAATTCCTCGCCGTTGCCGCCGATGCGCTCCTCCACCTCGGCGAGGGTGATCTGCGGGAGTGAACGCACCTGATCAAGCAGCGAGAGTGCGTCACGCATTCCTCCGCCGACATGATGGGCGATGGCGCGGAGTGCCGCGCGGTCGGCAACGATCTTCTCCTGATCGGCCACCCACTGCAGGCGCTGCACGATTTCTTCCTCGGGGATCTGGTGGAACTGAAAGCGCTGGCAGCGCGATTGGATGGTGCCGGGCACCTTGTGCAGCTCTGTGGTTGCCAGAATGAAGAATGCGTAGGACGGCGGCTCCTCGAGTGTTTTGAGCAGGGCATTGAACGATTCCTTGGTGAGCATGTGCACCTCGTCGATGATGTGCACCTTTGCGTGGGACACTGCGGGCGTGAATTGCAGTTTTTCGAGCAGTCCGCGCATGTCATCGATGCCGCGGTTGCTCGCCGCATCGATCTCGATGAGATCCACAAGCGTTCCATCGTCCACGGCGTCATCGATCTGGCGGCGTAGCACGGGGTCTTCGATGCCGTCGGTCAGCAGCGTGCGTGCGAGGATGCGGGCGATGGAGGTTTTGCCCGTGCCGCGCGGACCGGAAAACAGGTACGCGTGGCTGAGCTTGCCTTGCTTCTGCGCCTGCAAAAGCGTGCTGACGATGTGATCCTGCCCCACCACATCGGCAAAGGTTTTTGGCCGGTAGTCTCGGTAGAGCGACATGAGGGCGACAGTATACACCGAAAGGAGGTTGGGGTGAGGGATGGGGCGGGTCTTTAGGTGTTCTTTATCTTTCCTCTGCATGATGGGCTGGTTTCCGCAGGCGAATCTCTTTATCCTCCACCTATGCGCCCCATCACACTGACCTCTACCCTCGCCCTGTCTCTTGCCCTCGTCGGCTGTGTCGACACCACAGGTCTTAGTTCCGAGCTGCAGCGTGGACCCGATCCCCAGAGCAACGCCTCCGGTGCGGTGATCGTGCGCGAGTATGGCGATCTGCAGTGTCCGTCATGCAAGGGGGCGTATGAGATGCTCAATCCTCAGTTGCTGCAGGCGTTCGGCAAGCAGATTCGGTTTGAATTTGTGCATTTCCCCATCCAATCGCTGCACCCGTGGGCGCTGACTGCCGCCGAGGCATCGGAGTGTGCGGCGGATCAGGGCAAGTTCTGGGAGTTTCTCGATCTCACCTACAAAAACCAGGCCGATCTCGACAGCGATCATCTGCGCCAATGGGCACAGCAGCTGAAGCTCGACATGGACACCTTCGACCGCTGCACCAAGTCCCACATCAAGCGCAAAGCCATCCTTGCCGAATACGATGCGGCCAGCGCACTCGGAGTACGCGGCACGCCGACCTACACGGTCAACGGCAAACCCGTCGAAGCCACGATGGATGCCTTATCCAAGGCGATCCAGAGCGCGCTGCAAGACCAGATCAGCCACCTTTAGTTTGCCGCGTCCGGACCGTAGTCGAGCTGGGCGAAGCCGAAGACGCGCTTGAGCACCGTGTCGTAGAGCACCACGGTCTTGTAGCGGCCTTTCACGCTGCTCGGCAGCGGGTAGGCTGCCGCGCCATAGGGCTGTTCGACGGCACCGATGTCGATTGCGGTGGGATCCGGGAACACGCCTTCGCGCGGATCAAGCACGTTGCTGATGTAGAAATGCAGGGAGGGGCCGGGAGGCGAGTTGAATGAAGGACCCGTGTAAAACATGTCTCCCAAAAGCATGATGAGACCCTGTTCGCTCTCCGACGCAGGAATGAAATCGCCCACGGCTGCCTTGTCGCGGATCTTGCGTGCCGCCGCCGCAGCAGCGGTGGCGCTGTCCTTGGCTTCGTGCATCACATCGACCACGGCTGTGTCCTTCAGAAGTTCCGCGTTGTCCTTGCGATCCTTCAGGATCTCGATGTTGGCAAGCGTGGAGGCAAGGTCGTTGTAGTAGTACTCGGCGTACAGCGGATTTTCGAGGTTCTTGCTCAGGGACGGCGTATTGCCGGAACACGCTGCGAGAAGCAAAAGACAGGGGAGAAGGCGGAGGGTGCGCATAGGCCACGCATTGTACGGCCACCCGCGCCGCCCGCAAGGGGGTCAGGCGCCCGCAGGGTTGAACCGTTCGCCCAACGCATGCAGTTTGCGCAGCCTGCTGATCAGCGGATAGTGCAGATTGGTGATCACGTTGGCCTGCACGTCGTAGGCGACATCGGTCAGTACCAGCGTTGTCCAGTATCCGAAGTTGCCACTTTCCTTGTTGGCGCGCACTTTGTCGACGACTGCCCGGCATTCTCCGGCCGAGACATACAGCACCTGTGCCTGTTTGCACTCGTCGCGGATGGCGGTGTGCCTGGCCGTGTCGCCGTCCATGACGATGCGTTCAAAGCCGTCGGTGTGGCCTTCTTTCACATAGGTCTGGGTGTCCTGTTTGTTCACTTCGGACGTCGCCTGTTTCGTTTCGTCGTTGCGGTTGGTGTAGCCGCTGTCGTTTGCCCATTTGCGGTTGTAGATGATCTGTTGCAGGCGGCGCAGCATGACCGGACCGTCCTGCATGGCTTCGAGGTACATCCAGCGCATGGATGCCGGCACCATGCCCAAAAACATCCCTAATTCCTCCTGCAACTTGGCGGCTTCCGTTTCTTTTTCCTCCTGCTCCTCGTGGATTTCCACCATCGGGCGATGGTGTGTGAGGTAGCGCTCCATCGAGCGCAGGTCGGGGTCGGCGGGGAATTCCTTCAACAGGGGCAGCAGCTTGGTTTCCGCTTCGTCAAAATCTTCCGCGCTCAGGTCGTAGCGGATCTCCTTCTTCTGATCGTTGAATGCGGTGTTTTCCTTCTCTTCCGCGGCCTGCTGCGCGTGCTCCAACGCCTCCACATAGGCCACCCGTTTGTCGTAGTGCCATCCCAAAAACCGATCTTTGCTGACGGCGTTGAAACTCGGCGGCAGCCCTGCAGCAAACAGCACATCGTATTTGGCGCTGACCTCCTTCCAGTTGGAGACGGCGGGTTCCACGACGTGTTGCATGTAGGCATCCACTTCCTTGGGTGTCGTTGCGCCGGTGAAAATCCTTTTGAGCCACGTGCCGACCTTGCTGCGATGCAGGCAGCGCTCGTCGCCGGCCGTCAGGCTGACAAGATATTGCTGCGTGTTTTTCCATAGCCCTTCCATGCCCGTGTCCTTGGAGGACAGGTAACTTTGCAGCTTGGCCACGAGCCCCTTGCGCACGTCGTAGTCCGCGTCCAAAAACGCGGTTTCATCGAGCAGGGGCGCCAGGCCTTCGATGCTTTTGAGATCCAGTCCTTTGCGCTTTGCCGCTGCAAGCGCATGGCGCCGGTCGCCGGCCACCGCTTTCCAGTTGGCCATATAGCCCGGCAGGGTGCTGCGGATAAAGGCCTCCTTTTTCTTGTAATCGACCGTGGGGTCGCGGAAGCGCCGATCCCAGCGGGCGATGCCCGACAACGAAATTGCGCGCGGCGTACCGTTATAGGCATCCAGAAGCTTATCCATCATTTCGTTGTGATACAGCTTGTGGGCGCTTTGTTCGAGGCGTGGCAACGTGGTTTCGCACATGCGCTCCCATCCGCGGATGTCGTCTTCCGTCTTGATGTAGACCAAGCCGGAGCGCAGTTCCTCGGTCTGCTGTTTGGAAGCCGCCCCCAACTCGTTGAAGGTGTAGTGCATGTAGCTGTGCACCCGGTCGATGATCTGTTGCCGGCGCTCCTGTAACGAGGCCTCGCGTTCGGGGGAGGACGACAGGGTATCGACCCCCTGATCAAGTGCGGCCGATGCTTCCTTTTGCGCTGGCATGGGCTCTTCGTTCTACAGTCACAGGAGGTGTTCAACAAGTGTCGACCCGGGAGAGTGTGGTGTGGTAGCCTTGCCCCATGATCCTCTCCGATCGCGACATCAAGATGGCCATCGAAAGCGGGCGCGTGGTGATTGATTCCGACCAGCCCGAGCTCTTCCGACATATCCATGCCAGCAGCATGGATCTGCGTCTGGGCAACACGTTCAAGCTCTACGAGCACAGCAAATATGCGATCCTCGACCCCAAGCAGCCCGAGACCTTTGCGGGCAACATGCGCGTGGTGAATGTGGCCGACGGGGATTCCTTCATTGTGCAGCCGGGTGAATTCGTGCTCGGTGTCACGCGCGAGAGCATCAAGGTTCCCGATGATCTGGTGGTGCGTGTGGAAGGTCGCAGTTCCCTTGGCCGCCTGGGCATCATCGTCCATTCCACCGCAGGGTTTGTGGATCCGGGGTTCGAGGGCACGATCACGCTCGAAATCAGCAACCTCAACCGTCTGCCCGTGGCGCTGTATCCGGGCATGCGCGTGTGTCAGCTGGCCTTTGAAATGATGACCAGCCCCGCTGAAACCCCCTACAACCGCAAGCAGGGCAGTAAATACCTGGGGCAGATCCTGCCCGAGGAAAGCCGCCTCAACGCCGATATCGAGTTTGCGGGGATGATTTAATGGCAGTGCGGATCTCGCTGTTCCGTGTTCCTCGGATTGCCGCCACAGCGGCGTCTTGGTCGTGCCGACTTGGCATTTTCAGGTGATTTCAAAAAACGCCACCATTGCTTTTTTCCTTCCGATCAGGTATCGATTTGCAAAGCAAGCGGCCGCGGCCGTGACGCTTCTTTCTGGTACTTTCTCTTCTCTCTTATGTCAGGTGTCGTCAAACAGGTTATCGGTGCGGTCGTCGACTGTCGGTTCGACAAGGACGACGTGATCCCACCCATCTATTCCGCTCTTACCGTGGACAACGGCGGGCAGAAGCTCACCCTCGAGGTGCAGCAGCACCTGGAGCAGGGGTTGGTGCGCGCCGTGGCGATGGGTTCCACCGACGGTCTCAAGCGCGGCACGCCCGTCCACAACACGGGTGCTCCGATCATGGTTCCGGTCGGCCCCCAGACGCTCGGACGCATGTTTAACGTCCTTGGAGAGCCGATTGACGGCCTTCCGTCGTTCAAGCATGACCATGAGTTCCCGATCCACCGCCCCGCACCCACCTTCATGGATCAGTCCACGGAGACGCAGGTGCTGGAGACGGGCATCAAGGTCATCGATCTTATCTGCCCGATTCTGAAAGGAGGAAAGGTGGGTCTGTTCGGTGGAGCCGGCGTGGGCAAGACCGTGATCGTGAAGGAGCTCATCTATTCCGTGGCCACCGCGCACGGCGGCTTCTCCGTCTTTGCCGGAGTGGGGGAGCGCAGCCGCGAAGGAAACGATCTCTACTATGAAATGAAGGAATCGGGCGTGCTCGACAAGACCGCCCTCGTCTTCGGCCAAATGAACGAGCCGCCGGGACCCCGTCTCCGTGTGGCGCTCACCGGTCTCTCCATGGCCGAGTACTTCCGCGACCAGGAGGGTAAGGATGTGCTTCTCTTCATCGACAACATCTTCCGCTTCACCCAGGCCGGTGCCGAGCTTTCCGCTCTGCTTGGCCGCATTCCCTCCGCCGTGGGTTACCAGCCGACGCTGGCCACGGAGATGGGACAGGTGCAGGAGCGCATCGCCTCGACCAACAAGGGTTCGGTCACGTCCGTCCAGGCCGTCTATGTGCCTGCCGATGACTTCACCGATCCGGCACCCGCCACGACCTTCGCCCACCTCGACTCCACCATCGTGCTCACGCGTTCCCTCGCAGAACTCGGCATTTACCCGGCAGTCGATCCGCTCGAGTCCACCTCGACCGTGCTGACGCCCGCCGTGGTTGGTCAGGAGCACTACGACGTCGCACGCGGCGTGCAGAAGGTGCTCCAGCGCTACCGTGAGCTGCAGGACATCATCGCCATTCTCGGTATGGAAGAGCTTTCCGAGGATGACAAGAAGGCCGTGCAGCGCGCCCGCAAGATCCAGAAATTCCTCAGCCAGCCGTTCTTCGTGGCCGAGGTGTTTACCGGCGCACCCGGCAAATTCGTATCGCTTAAGGACACCATCCGTGGCTTCAAGGCCATCCTCGACGGCGAACTCGACAACGTTCCCGAGCAGGAGTTTTACATGAAGGGTGGTATCGACGAGGTCAAAGCCGCTTCCTGATTCCTTCCATGCACGTTGAGCTCATCACACCAGAGGGAGCCGCCTACAGCGGAGACGCCATCAGCGTCACGTTGCCCAGCGGTGATGGTGAAATCACGGTGCTGGAGCATCACATCCCGCTGCTGAGCACGGTGCTGCCCGGCACGGTCATCATCCGCACGGAAAAGGAGGAGCTGCTGTTTGCCGTCTCCCGCGGCGTGGTGCAGGTGGTGACCCCCAACATCCGCATCCTCTCCGACATCGCCGACCGCGCCGAAAGCCTCGAGGAAGCCGCAATCGAGCAGGCCAAAGCGCGTGCCGAAGAGCTGAAGTCCCAGCGCCGCAACGACGCGGAAGGCTTCGCAGAGGCCACGGCCGTGCTCGACCGCGAGCTGGCCCGCCTCACCTCCGTCCGCCGCCTGCGTTCCCGCCGCCGCTCACCCTCCATGTGATCATGACCGATCCCAAGCACACACCGATGGCCGAGCACATCCGCGATTACACGCCGGACGAGAGCACGATGCTCGGGTTCGGGTTCGCCTGGGAGCTGGGATACATGATCGCCGTGCCGGCCGTGCTGTTTGGCTTCGGCGGTGCCGCCCTCGACCGTTACCTGCACATGTCGCCGTTTTTCACGCTTGGCGGCCTGCTGTTCGCCTTTGTGATTTCGTTCATCTCGGTCTTCCGCAAGATCCGCGAGATCATCGGCCGCATGCCCAAGACCCTGCCCAAGCCGCCGGATCCCGTCGATCACCACGCGGCAGAAGCAGAACATTTCCATGAACAATTCCGCCCCCGTTCCTAATGCAACCGCTTGCTATCTCACTGGCTTCCGAGACCGTCACGCATGTCGGCAGTTTCGCCATCCGCAACACCTTGCTGATGGCCTGGCTGGCGATGGCGGCACTGATCGTCTTTGCCCTGAGCGTCCGCGCAACGGGCTACAAGCTCAAGCCCGGCCGCTTCCAGACATTGGTCGAAATCGTGATCGGCGGTCTGTTCGAGCTGTTCTCCAGCATTGTGCAAAACGACCGCCTCTCGAGGAAATTCTTCCCGATGCTGACCACGATGGTGCTCTTTATCGTGATGGGCAACTGGATGGGCATCCTGCCCGGTGTCGGCAGCATCACCATCATGGGCGAGCATGACGGCCATACGATGGCCATCCCGCTGTTCCGCTCCATGAACGCCGACGTGAACATGACCCTCGCTGTTGCGCTCATCTCCATGGTGTCCGTGCAGCTCTTCGGTATCCGCGAGCTGGGCTTTGTGCCGTATATGGGCAAGTTCTTCGTCGCCCCGTGGAAGAGCCCCATGCAGTCGTTCGTGGGTCTGCTGGAGGTGGTCAGCGAGTTCTCCAAGATCGTCTCGTTCTCGTTCCGTCTCTTCGGCAACATCTTTGCAGGAGAAGTCCTGCTCATTGTCATGTCTTCCCTCGCCCCCTACATCGCCCCCGTGCCGTTCCTTGGCATGGAGCTGTTTGTCGGTGTCATTCAGGGGTTTGTGTTCGCGCTGCTCACCACCGTCTTCATCAAGATGGCGGTGACGGGGCACGATACGCATGAGGAAGAGCATCCCGCCGCGGCCGTGGCCGCATAACACTGTCTTATTTCTTTTTCTTCTCTTTTATGGACCCAGTAGCAGCAACATCAACGGCAGCAGCGATCCTGGCGGATCAGAACTTCCCGGTCGCCATCACGATCGGTCTCGGCTCCCTCGGCCCCGCTCTCGCCATCGGTCTCGTCGGCGCAAAGGCTGTTGAGGCCATCGGCCGCAACCCCGAAGCCGGCGCCCGCATCCAGACCTTCGCCATCCTTGCCATCGCCTTCGCCGAGGCCATCGCCATCTACGGCCTTGTCGTGGCTCTCATCATGAAGTTCGTCTAAGCCTTTTTCTTCCTTTCCCGTTTCGGTCATGGAAATCCTCCACGCTCTCGGCATTCAATGGTCCTTGCTCATTGCGCAGGTGATCAACTTTGCCATCCTGCTGTTCCTTCTCGCAAAGTATGTCTATCGCCCCATTCTTGGAGTGATCGACCGCCGCCGCGAGATTGAAAAGACGTCGATGGAAAAGGCGGAAGAGGTGGATCGCATGCATGAACGCAGCGAGAAAGAGAGGCAGGAGCTCCTTAAGAAGGCAGACCAGGAGGCCGGCGCCATCGTGGAGCGCGCCAAGGCGCAGGCCACGGCACTCCAGACCGAAATCGAGACTGCTGCACACGCCGAAGCACAGCAGATCCTCGACAAGGGTCGTAAACAGCTCGAAAACGAGCGCAACCAGGTCATGAGCGATGTCCAGCAGACCCTGGCAAAGGTGATCGTGGCGTCGACCGAGAAGATCCTCAGCCGCGAGTTCTCCCCCGAAGACCAGAAGCGCATCATGGCCGAATTGCAGAAGTCCCTTCCGTCCCTCCTCTCATGAAGTTGACCCCCGCCGACATCGCCGAGGCACTCATCGACCTCCTCGAATCCAAGGCCGTTTCGGCCGAGGAGGCCTGCGATACCGCGCTGCAGATGCTGCACCGAGATTGTCCTTCCGCCTCCCCGGGCGCCTTCCTGGCGCTCGTGGTCAGGGTGCTTCGCAAGCGCAGGGATGCCCACGCCGGCGTTCTGCGCACGGCAACGGTATCCGAAGCCCCCAAAAGCATGCAGCAAGAGCTGCAGCAGGCGTTCGGCAAGGCTGTCGATCTCGAAGCCAAGACCGACGCATCGCTCATCGGAGGCGCCATTTTGGACGTGAACGACACACGCATCGATGCCAGCGTGAAGCGCGCTCTTGAAGATCTGCACGAGCTTTATTCCAAACCCGTTTCCTGATTCCCGTTTCCTTTCTCCCTTTCGTATGACGACGTTGAGCCACACCATTATCAAGACGCTCGAAGAGCGCATCGCGCAGTTCCAGCCCGATGTGGGAAGCGAGCATGTCGGTACCGTTGTCCAGGTGGGTGATGGTATCGCCAAGATTTCCGGCCTCTCCACGATCGGAGCGGGGGAAATGATCGACTTCGGCAACGGGGTGATCGGCAGCGCGCTCAACCTGGAAGACGGGTTGGTCGGTGCGGTGATCTTCGGTGATTTCACAAAGGTGAACGAAGGGGACACGGCCAAGGCCATGGGCAAGATCCTCTCGGTGCCGGTGGGCGAGGATCTGATCGGCCGCGTGGTCTCGCCGCTGGGAGAGGTCAAGGACGGCGGTGCGCCCATCAAGAGCAAGAAGAACTATCCGATCGAAAAAATCGCCCCCGGTGTCATCGAGCGCAAGTCTGTCGGCGTGCCGATGCAGACGGGTATCGCCGCCATCGACTCCATGATTCCGGTCGGCCGCGGCCAGCGTGAGCTGATCATCGGCGACCGCCAGACAGGAAAGACGGCGGTGGCCATCGATACGATTCTTAACCAGAAGAAGACCCAGAAGACCGATCGCCCCGTGATCTGCATCTATGTGGCCGTGGGACAGAAGGAGTCGAAGGTGGCAAAGATCGTGTCCGACCTGAAGAAGCACGGCGCGATGGAGTACACCATCGTGGTGTCCGCCTCGGCATCCGAGCCCGCAGCCCTTTCCTACATCGCGCCCTTCTCGGGCACGGCGATGGGCGAGTACTTCGTCGATCAGGGCAAGGATGTCCTTGTCGTGTACGACGACCTCTCCCGCCAGGCCTGGGCGTACCGCCAGATCTCGCTGCTTCTGCGCCGCCCGCCGGGTCGCGAGGCGTATCCGGGTGATGTGTTTTATCTCCACTCCCGCCTGCTCGAGCGCGCCGTGTGTCTCGACGAAAAGCACGGCGGCGGCTCCCTGACGGCTCTGCCGATCATCGAAACGCAGGCCGGTGACATTGCCGCCTACATCCCGACCAACGTGATCTCCATTACCGACGGTCAGATCTTCTTGGAATCCGATCTGTTCTATAAGGGCATCCGCCCGGCTGTGAACGTGGGTACGTCCGTGTCCCGCGTGGGATCGGCAGCCCAGCGCAAATCGATGAAGAAGGTGGCCGGCAAGCTGCGCCTCGATCTCGCCCAGTACCGTGAGCTCGCGGTGTTCGCCCAGTTCGGTTCCGACCTCGATGCCGCCACCAAAAAGCAGCTCGACCGCGGCGCCCGCCTCACCGAAATTCTCAAGCAGAACCAGTTCGAGCCGATGAGCGTGGGTGAGCAGGTCTCGATGCTCTACATCGCCGTCAACGGCTACCTCGACGAGGTGCCCGTGGCACAGGTGCGCGCATTCGTCACCGAGTTCCTCGGCATGCTCAAGGACAAGTACGGCAGCGTGCTGGAGACGCTCGACATGGAGCTGACGAAGGAGGCCGAAGAAGAGTTGAAGCGCTATATCGTCGCCTTCCGCGATGAGAAGTTCCCCCCGAAGAAGTAATGGCACGCAGTCTCCGCGATATCCGGCGCAAGATGAAGGCGGTCAAATCGACCCGCCAGGTCACCAAGGCCATGGAGCTGGTGGCGGCATCCAAGATGCGCAAAGCCGTCCAGAATGCGCAGATGCTCCGTCGCTATGCCCTGCATGCCTGGGAGATCCTTCTTTCGCTGGGGCGCGGCCAAATGGAAAACCACGCCTTCCTGACACAGCGGCCTGCCGCCAAGACACTGGCGATCGTCTTCACGTCCGACCGTGGCCTCTGCGGCAGCCTGAATGCCCAGGTGCTGCGTGCGTTGCAGACGTATGTCCGCGGCCTGTCGGGACTGGCGACCTTCCAGGCGGTCGATTTCATCACGGTCGGTCGCAAGGGGCACCAGATGATGACCCGCCAGAACCGCAACGTGATCGCCACCTTCCCGGCACTCAGCAACCACCCCACGATCAAGGATGTGCTGCCCATTGCACGCCTTGCCATGGACGGGTTTTTGGCCGGCACCTATGACCACGTGACACTCGTCTATACGGACTTCATTTCCCCCTTGGTGCAGCAGGCTGCCGTCAAGGTGCTTCTGCCGTTCTCCAAGACCGAGATGCGCGAGATGGCCGACAAGGTGATCGATCACCGCCGCATGACCAAGGAAGAACAGGAGCTGGTGCATGAAGCGGAGTCCGTGGAGTACAAGCTCGAACCGTCCGCCGAGGATGTGTTGGATGTCATCCTGCCCCAGCTGACCGAGATCCAGGTGTTCCAGGCAGTGCTGGAATCCGTCGCATCCGAGCATTCCGCCCGCATGATTGCCATGCGCAGCGCCACGGATAACGCATCGGGCATTCTCGATGACCTGACGCTGACCTACAACCAGACGCGCCAGGCCAATATCACCGCCGAGCTCGCGGAACTCTCCGCATCCAAGGCGGCGCTGGAGTAAAACGGGAATTATGCCTCGATGCTGCGGTCGGCAAGCACGGAGACCGGTCCGCGCAATTCGATGCCGCCGTCTTCATGTGTCACGACGGTGAACCGCTCGCCGCTGGGCTGCACCACCGAGACCGGTGTTTTGTGATCCGAATCGAGGGCGACGGCCACGGCTATCGTGCCCGATCCGCAGGCGCTCTCATGGATCAGGGTTTGGGTGTCTTTGACCCACACATACGGTTCGATGTGCCAGCCATCCTCCTTCTTTGTCACAAAAATGCAGCCTATGGCCGTTTCCTCAAGATACGGTGCCAACCGGCGCTCCGCCTCCTCACGCGTCGGCGTGGGGCATTCCATGACGATGATGTGGGCAATGCCGGGCAGATCGACCTTTCGTCCTTCGGGTACATCGTGCACTGCCTGTACAAAATCTCCCGGCAGGGTGATGCCGGTTTCGGCATCCGATACCGTGCAGGCGATCAATTCCGTCGTCATGGGCACCTCGAGGGCAAAGGAACGCGCACCCGTCTGGCGGTTCCAGAGATAAGCGGCGGAACGGGATGCATTGCCGCAAAACTCGTCGCCCATCATCGACAGGCGGAATGCCGCAGCGGGGTTCTTCGCGGGCTCGATGAATCCCACCTGCTCGATCTGGGTGTCGTGCGTCATGATGGCTTTCGAGAGGCCTGCATGCTCCGCGCGCGGGTAGATGTCCTGCACCAGTGCGGTGGTGTTTCCTCCGGGCCAAAGGACGTGGTATTGCAGAGTGGGCATGGTCAGGGGAGAAGGGTGCAAGGGGTCATTTTTTCCGTGAGACCCAGGAGGCGCGACACGTCCTCGTCGGTCACATTGGCGAGATCGGGTTCCAGTTCCTTGTCATCGTATGACAGGCGGTACATTTCGGGCATCAGCGGGGAAAGCGCCTGTCCAAGGGTGATGTTCTGGCTGATGGTGCGCAGGGTGGGCACGGTCTCCTTGGTGCCGTGGAGGAAGAGATCCAGCCCCGTGGCGAGGGTGGTGCGCTTGTTGCCGTAACCCAGCAGCGCCATCGACATGCCTTCGCCGATTTCCTTGGTTTGCGCGCGGGCGCACACCTCGATGCTCCGGTAATCGCCCAGATCCACATTCATCTTGATGTAGGCGTTTTTCATGAGCGTCAGATAGTTGACCTGGTTGAAGCCGCCAAGACACTTCAGGCCGTAGTAGAAGCTCAATGTGACAAAGTTGAGCAGCAGGCTCGGGATCAACTCGCCGCTCTTCATGGCTGCAAGCAGGGCTTCGGGCTGCAGTTCCACGGAAAAGGCCTCGTCCTTGGTCACCAGTCTGTTGCCTTTGCGCCACAGCTGCTTTTTGTGCTCCTCGCCCTTGGGTAGAGCCCAAAACAGGTAGGTGCCGCTGGCGTCCTTGCGCGAGAACGAGCCGAAAATGCCCTCAAAATAGTCGGTGATGAAGTGCTCGTAGCTGTCGTCGAACAGGATGTGGTTGATGATGGTGTCCTGGTGCAGGTGATATTTTTCCAGCAGGCGCACCACGATGTTTTCCTGATCGAGGTAGATCAGATCCGGCAGTTTTGTTTCGCTGGAACGGAACACCTTTTGCCACAACGGCAGATTGGTGCGGCCGATTTGCTCCCTGTAACTGTCGCAGGCCAGGACGGCGGGATCGGCGTAGATTTCGGTGATGAGCTGATCCAAGGGATCGGCAATCTGCTTCGACACACCTTCATCTTTCACCATTTCCTGCAGACGCTTTTTCACCTTTATGATCTCCTTGTCCGTATAGGGGCGGAAATTGTAGACCGAGCAGGAATGTGCGTTGCTGGGCAAAAACGAGAGGCGGTTCAATTTGATGTCGTCGCCCTGTGCCGTATTGAACAGCAGCCCGCGGGGGAACGTGGAGTTGTTGAGCGAGATATTGGCGCATGCCAACACGATGACGTACTGCAATGCAGGGTCGTTGTGCGTGCGCATGGCCAGGCTGGTCAGCAGGTTCGCATTCACGAAGAACGGATTCACGATGGGTCCGACGTGGTCGGCTGTCGACACGAAGTAGTATTTTTGCAGCTGTGCCACCACGCCGTCGGCCACTTCTTCGCCGAAACGGTCTTTGGTCGCCTCGTGGATGGTGGAAAGCAGCTCGCTTTGACGCTCGAGAATCGGCGGGTTCAGGTTCACATCGACATAGTCGTTTGCATAATCGAGCAGGGTTTTGTCCCCGCGCTTGCGGATGATCTCCGCCAAAACGGGACGCTTGGCCAGGACTTTGTCCTGTAAGCGCTCAAACTGCTGTGCGAGGGACGATGAAGAGTCGGATTCGCCCATAAAGGGATGATCCATCCTAGTGTTTTTTCGGGGGGATTTCAATGCGCTAGAATGCCTTAATTCCGCATTCTGGAGCGCTTTTTGTATTCTTGCGATGGTGGGCAATACTGGACTCGAACCAGTGACCTTTCGAATGTGAATCGAACGCTCTAACCAGCTGAGCTAATTGCCCGAAGGAGCCGGCAGTCTACCATTGCTTTTCGGATAAAAAAACACCCCCGTTTGGGGGTGTTGATCTCCGGGAGAACCGCGCTTATTTGCAGTGGCACTGGCCAGGGGCGCAGGAGCAGCCCTTGTTGCAGGGGCAGAGCTTCTTGACCACCTTCAGCCACAGCGTGGAGGAGATGGCGAGCGTCAGCAGCGACAGCGTGGCCGAAGACGAGGCCATCATGCTGAAGCCGCCCGTGGCAGCCCATGCACCGAGTAGTGCGCCGATGGTGGTGTAGGTGAGCACGAGCGCCACCAGAATTTTCAAGATTTTGCAGCCCAGGCAACCGGGGCCGCAACCGCTACCGCAGGACATAGGGGGAGGGGGAGGAGATAACAAACTCCAGTATACCCCTCTTTGCCCCGTGCAATCTTGCATTGTGGGCATTCTATGTCGTTATCAAGACATATGCCGTACACTGCGGGCATGTCGATCGATAAGCGCCGCATCCTGTACGAAGACGAACATCTTCTTATCGTCAATAAGCTCGCCGGAGAGCTTGTTGTGGCTGCCACAGGCGAGAGCAGCAAATTGCCGTTGTTCGATTTTTTGAAGAAGGATTATCCGGGGCTGCGTGTGGTGCATCGCCTCGATTTTCAGACGTCCGGCGTGTTGGTGTTTGCCAAAACGGCGCAAGCCATCGGTTCGATCCGTGCATGCAATTTTGAAGGATGGGTCAAAACCTACGTCGCCCTCCTGGCAGGCCATCTGCAGCACCCCACCGGCACGATCAAGCGCCAGCTGAAAGCACGCACGCATGACGGATTGGTGGATGCCGTGACGCATTACAAGGTATTGCGACAGTTTACGGACGGTGCGGAGGTGGAGGCGACGATCGATACCGGCCGCAAGCATCAGATCCGTCAGCATTTTGCGGGAATCGGGCATCCGCTGCTGCGCGACCCCCTGTATGGCGACCGCAAACTCGATGCCATCTTCTCGAAGCGCTACGGCTACAACTATTTCTTTTTGCATGCCGCGCGCCTGGTCTTGCCGCATCCCATCACGGGCAAGGTGCTGCATATTGCCGCCCCCATGCCCATGTCGTTCCAGGATGTGTTGCAGCGCATGTCCAAGGGGAAGCCGTCGATTCCCGTGCCCAAGGCAAAGCTTGCTCCGAAGGGAAAACAGGCGTTTTGGAAAAAGCGTTCCGACCGTTTCAAGGGTCAGCGCAGGGGAAAGTTCAGGAGCACTGGCCGCGGCGAACGCTAAGCCCTAAGCTTGCGGCATGCGTGTGCTTTCCGGAATCCAGCCATCGGGTCAGCTGCATGTGGGCAACTACTTCGGTTCCATCCGGCCGAATTTGGAGATGGTGGGCACGGCTCAGGAAAACATCTTCTTCATCGCCGATCTCCACGCGCTCACGACCGTGCAGGATCCCAAGCAGTTGGCCGGCTTTCGCCGCGATGTCCTGCTTGATTACCTGGCGTGCGGGTTTGACCCCGCCAAGGCGGTGATCTTCTACCAATCCGATGTGCCCGAGCATGCCGAATTGATGTGGATCCTTTCCACGGTGACGCCCATGGGGCTTTTGGAACGTGCGGTCAGCTACAAGGACAAGGTCGAAAAGGGGATTGCCGCATCGGTGGGGCTCTTCACCTATCCGGTGCTGATGGCCGCCGACATCCTGCTCTATAACGCCGATGTCGTGCCGGTGGGCAAAGACCAAAAGCAGCATGTCGAGATCGCGCGCGATATCGCGATGAAGTTCAACAATGCCTTTGGGGACACCTTCACCCTCCCCGAACCGTCGATCCGCGCGGACGTCGCCGTCGTGTGCGGTACCGACGGCCAGAAGATGAGCAAGAGTTACGGCAACACCATCCCGCTGTTCGGTGACGAATCCGTCATCAAGAAGGCGATTATGGGCATCGTGACCGATTCCAAAGGGGCAACGGATCCCAAAGACCCCGACAGCTGCCCCATCTATCAGATCCACAAGCTGTTTTTGACAAAAGAGGAGGCCAAAACGCTTGCAGACGAGTACAAAAACGGAATGGCCTACGGCGATGCGAAAAAGAAGCTTCTGACCGCCTACATGGATCACTTTTCGGCCATGCGCGCGAAGCGGGACGCGTTGCTCAAACAGGATCTTTCGGCGGTGATTGCCGACGGAACAACCCGTGCCCGTGCCATTGCAGGCAAAACGATGGATGCTGTGCGAAAGGCAGTAGGACTACGCTGAACCATGGAGCAGCCGTGGATTCTCGCATCGGCAAGCCCCCAGCGCAGGAAGCTTTTGGAGGGATTGGGCGTGTCTTTTGAGGTGCTGCCGAGTCATGTCGATGAGGATGCTTTGGAGGAGCGCGATCCCGCGAAGCGTGCGGTCATGCTTGCCGCGCTCAAGGCGCAGACGGTGGCGGATGCGATGCCCGGCCGTTTTGTCATCGGGTGCGATACGCTCGTGGTTGCTCCCGACGGCACACGTCTTGAAAAGCCCACGGATGACAAAGATGCCGAACGGATGCTTCGCCTGCAGTCCGGCGGCGTGTCGCTCGTGCACTCCGGCCTTGCCGTCGTTACGCCCACGCGGCAGCTGTTGACCGGCATCAGTACTTCACGGGTGCATTTTCGCGCGCTTTCCGACCGTGACATTTCCTGGTGGCTGTCGACCGGCCTGTGGAACGACCGCTCGGGATCATTCCAGATCGATGGCCCGGGTCAGCTGATGATCGAGCAGCTCGAAGGGGATTGGCCGGGCGTGGTGGGCTTTCCGGTGCATCTGTTCGGACAACTTGCCGCCTCAGCGGGACGACCGTTGCTGTAGACGCACCATGCGGTACCCGCGCAGCGCGGCGATGGATTGCCTGTAGTCGGGCAGTGCCGATGCGACGAGCGCCCAAAAGCGTTTGCCGTGATTGCGCTGCTGCAGATGTGCCAGCTCATGCACGATCACATAGCGTTGCAGATGTTCTGGAACGAAGAGTAGTGCGCCCGACAGTGCGATGCCTCCCCGGGAGGAGCAGCTGCCCCATTGCGTGGCAGTGTATTTGAGGGAGACCGTGCCGACCGCAAACCCGAATGTCATGGCATTCTGCAGCGCGACTTCTGCCGTCATTCGCGGGAGCTCGGCGGCACACAGCGTGCGCCACAGCAGGCGATGCAAAGCCCGTGGCTCCTGCTTTGGGGACACGGTGAGTTCCCAACAGGTGTCCGACATCCGGATACGCGTGGCATGTCCTGTGCGGCGCCTGACGGTGAAGGTTCGACCGTCTCCAAGGCACACGCGACTTTCGGCTTTTCCTGCAATTACCTCACGAAAAGGGTCAATGGGGGTTTTGGCGACATGCCGTTTGGCCGCTTCCCCCATGCGCTTTGTCAGAAGGGCGATGTGCTCCTCCTCCATCCAGCGCGGCAGGCGCCCCGCCAGACGAATCAGAATGCCGTCATCCGTCAGAATGGCGCGTGACGTGCGATTCGTCGTCCGTTCGACGGTGACAGACATTGTGCTCATGCTTCCGGCGTCTGTGCGCCGCTGCCCGTGTCCGCTGCCGGGGCAAGCAGAGGCAAACAGGCGGTCAACTGGGTATGTGCTGCGGCCAGGTTGGACTGTGCGGAGGGCAGATCATCGCCCGTGCCCGCTCGATCGAGCGAGATGCGCGCGGTCTCGAGGCAGGAGATTGCGTCTGCATACGATCCCAGTGCCTGGTCATCCATCGCTGCAAGCTCATCCATCGCCGCGCGCAGGCGCCACTGCAGGCGCTCGGCGTCCACATGCGTCTGGGCGATCCAGACCGGTGTGCGGTAACGGTTCCCCAGGTTCCGTTTGCTCTCTTCCGCGTCAGCTTCCGTGGTGAAGACATCATTGTCGATGCCGGAGACGATTGCGGCGATTGCCTCGGTCAACGCGTCGGTGGATGTTGTCAGTTCCTGTGTTGCCGGTGTCGATATTGCGGCTCGCAGATCCTGTTTTATTGCACGCAAAGTTTGCAGTTCCGTCGTGAGATCCCCGCGAAAACAGCGCAGGAGGACGGCGGTTTTTCCGTCACGGTTTGCCCTGCGCAGATCATCATCGCAGCGCGCGGCGAGCTCCTGCTTCTTGAGATGCATCGCGTTTTTCTGCTTCTGCATGTCGGCCAATGCGGTCGTGTCTTTCTGCAGCGCATCGGCTGCGGGAACCGCGGGAAGCAAGGCAATACCGGTCGCAAGAATGTCTCGGGGCGGGGTGACCAGTTGTCCGACCAGCCTGCTGCCCACAATGACGGCGATGCCCACTGCGGCGATGGCGAGTCCTGAAAGTGTCCTGTGCATGGCGTTCATCCTACCACTGCTCAGGCGGGCAGGGCACGTTCACGCGCCAGATACTGCAGGATCGTCTCGATAAATGTGGCGTGACTCCAGGTGAGCGGGGAGACCGAAAGCGGCGCACCCGTCAGCGGATCCATCTGCTCCGGGAGCAGCCCTGCTGCGGAAGCCTTGGATGCCGCCCATTCGATCGTGTCGCGGGCCTTGGCGAGTTCGCCGCGGGTTTTGGCACGTGCGATATTCCATTGGGCGAGCCACAGTGTCGTGATGATCCAGGGGTTGCCCGGCACATCCGCGGACGGAGATACCACGCAGTGGTACACATCACCCGTATAGCGTGCCAGGCCGCCGACGGCGGTATGCACGGCGAGTGTCGATGCCATCTGTTCCATGGTGGAGACCACGCGGGGGTCATCGGGCGGCAGCACGCCAAGCTTCCAGATGAAGGCGAGGCTCGCGTCGATGGTGTCGTCGCGGTGGGTGGTTACGCCCTTCTCGCGGTCGATTTTCTTCATGAAACGCTTCTTTTGCTCATCAAACAGATGGAAGACCAGTGCCTGGCGCATCTGGTCAGCCACTTCCGAATACTTCTGCGAATGGCGAAGATGCCCCAGGGTCTGTGCGATGTGGGCGGCTGCCGTCAGGCCGGCGATGGTGCACGCGGTGGCGTAGGTGCCCACGCCGCGCTGCTCCTCCCACGGGTCATAGCTGGCCAGCGGCAGACCGCTTTCCGGCTCACGGAATTCCGCAAGGAATTCAGCGGCATGACGGATGAATTTTTCGTAGGTTTCCTGCAGGAATTCAAAGTCCTGCGTAAGTTCGAAGTGGTGCCACATGGCGTGCAACACCAGAGCGGTTTCGTCTTCCTGGATCGGCAGCTGCGGTTCGTTGTTTTTGTACCAGGCATGCCACGACGATCCCAAAGAGCCGTCCGGGTTGTATTTGTGCATCATGTAGCCGTCTGGGGTTTGCACTCGGCAGCAGAAATCGAAGAAGCGGCGGGAGATCTCCCCGTATCCGGCGTCGTCGAGCGCCGTACAGACCAGCGCGCCGTCGCGCGGCCACACATAGGTGTATGTGTCGCGGTTGAAGGCCATGATGTCGCTGTCGGCAGCCGCAAGGATGCCGCCGTGATTGTCGGCGTGTGTGCGGATCGTCAGCAGACTGCGCTTGTACAGATCGATCAGATGGGGCGAGAGGGAGGTGACGCCGATCGGCGCCTTGTTCACCCAGCTTTTCCAGTAGTTCGCACAGTTGCGCTCCAGCCGTTCGGGCGTTTCGCTCAGCACCAGCTGCTGCAGCTTGATGACTTCGTCCAGCGTGGTGCCAAGACAGAGCCACAGAGCCACTTCCGTGACCTTTCCCGGTTCCACGATGCAATGGATGGCTGCGGTGGAATCCACCGATCCCTGTTCGATGGGGTGCTGGCTCAGCACGCCGTCTTCGGCATCCTTCCATGTGCCTTCGAGCCCGCGATAGTTGGCCTTGCCGGTGGTGAACGAGTTGATGCCGCAGCCGCCGACTTCGGTCATGCTGTGCAACACCGACGCGAACGGTCCGCCACGGTGACCGATCGTGCACTCCTCACCGTTGGACGTTTGTCCACCGATCAGGAAGTACCGTTTTCCACGGAAGTGGATGAGGGAATTCGTGTACGGTTCGTAGAATGCGGTGTCTTTCTGCGTGTCGCCGTAGATGTGAAAATTGTGATTGAAAAAGAGGCGCACTTTCTGCGTTTCCTTGGCACTGCTTTTGATGAAAAAGCGGCGCAGCAAGACGTTGTGCACCGGGTGGACGCAGTCTTCCACGGTCATGCTGATTCCCAGCTGCTCGTGCTCTGCATTGGACTGTGTGACGAGCGTTTCCAGTTTGTAGGCGGGCTGCATTTTCCATGCGCTGTCGCCCAGCCAGGAAAACCCTTTGCCCTCCACAAACACGCCGACGCGATGCACGTTGCCGTAGGTGGTATGGTCTTCCATTCCCACATAGGGAAAGTACAGGTCGCGCAGCTGCAGGCGGTCATCGAATGCCGCAAGCACGGAGCCGTTGCCGAGGACGAGGGAGCGGGGCATGGGTTAGCGGGGAAGGTGAACGGATGTCTCACTGATGCCCAGGCGCATGCGCAGATCCTGCAGCGCATGGCTGAAACGTCGGAATGCTTCGTAGGGTGAGTCGTACGGACTGAAATATTTGTGCACGTCACCGTCCGCCCAGTATTTGGTCGACATGTAGTAGAAGTGGTCGGAGGTCTGCAGTTTGCGCCAGTGCTCCACCAGATCGGGGTCATTGCTCAGTTTCACGGGTTTTTCGAGTGCGTAGATCGCTTCAAGTGCGGCGTTCTGGATGTTGTTGCCGAGCCACGCGGAGAGATCGCGCTCACTGTCCGCCCATGACGTGTAGTTATGGGCGTCGTACACATGTTCGCGGTCGGTCTTCCATTGCGAGATCACCTGCGAGGGCGTGCGGACGACGATGCCGCGTTCCTCGAGCATGCGGGGAAGGGCGGCAAGAAAGTCGAAGATGCCGGTATCCGCCCACTGGTGTTCGCCGAAGGTCTCGTAGTCCATGAACAGATTGATGCTGTGTCCGCCCGTTTCCTTCACCCAGTCGGCAAACGTCTCCGCAAGCAGCGGATTGCCGCTGTGGTGATTGGCACTGAAACGGAAGGCGATGTCGTCCGAGAGGCGGTAGTGCTTCAGCAGGATGTGGATGTCGCGCGCAGCCTGTTTGTAGGGGCGCTCCTTGTTGATGATGCGCTCCATCCAGGTGGGCAGACGGAAATGCGGCGGGACGTACGGCACGGTTGGCGAGCGGTCTCCCAGGATGCCGTCCACGCCCTCGGCCACGATGCCCTGAAAGCCCATGAGGCGGACGATATGGGAGATTTCATTGCGATAAATGAGCTCGGTATTGCGAAACACCTTGGGCTTTTGGCCGAAGAGGCGATGGATTTCGCCCACGTGGCGTTTCACCTGTGCGCAGAATTCCGGCAGCGAACGCAGGCTGCTGAGCGAGTGGTAATACGTCTCCGCGAGGAATTCCACACGTCCCGTCTTCGCGAGTTTGCGGAACGAGGCGAGCACATCGGGCCCGTATTCTTTGCACTGGTCGAGGAACACGCCGGACAACGAGTACGACACGCGGAATTCCGGGTGCTGCTTCAGGAGCTTGAGGATGACCTTATTCGCAGGCAAATAGCACTTTTCAGCCACTTTTCGGAAGACCGCACGGTTTTTGACATGGTCGAAGTAGTCGAGGTCTTCGTTGCCGATGTCCGTCACGCGGAGATCCGTCAGGCGGTATGGCTGGTGTACCTGGAAGTACAGGCAGACGCCGGTCTGTTGCTTCTTCGTCATGAGCGGGTGGGGGAGGAGAGCAAGTGGTGATAGATGTCTCGGATAAGTTTTGCCTGGTTGTGCCAGGTCAGGCGCTTGAGGACGCGGGGGGCTTCGATGCGCAGCTGTTGCGAGAGCACATGCTCGCGCAGGATGGTCATGATGCAGTCGGCCATTTTGCCGGTGTCCCAGTAGTCGACGGCAAATGCATGATCCAGCACTTCGCTGACGCCCGATTGTTTGCTGACCACCACGGGTACGCCGTGGCCGATGGCTTCGAGCGCCACGAGGCCGAACGGCTCGCTGAGGGACGGCATCACAAAGCAGCTCGCATTCCGATACAACGCGTCTGCCTCCCTGCGGTTCACCTTGCCGGTGAACAGCATGCAGTCTTGCAGCCCCAGCGCGCATGTACGATCTAGCAGTTCGGGCAGCATGCCGCCTTCGCCGGCCATGACGAACTGTACGTCGGGTCGCAATGTGTGGATGACCGAGGCGATTTCCAGAAACTGCCAGGGGTTCTTTTGCACTGTCAGGCGCCCCAAAAAGAGCACCATGGGCGGCTTGTTCGATCCGAGTTGTGCCACGGGCGACGGCAGGATCTGGTCGTGGACATGGTGCCCGTTGTGTACGACGGAAATCTTGTCCGCTGGGATGCCGTAGTGCTGCACGATGAGGTTCTTCGTGTAGTTGCTGACCGCAATGATGCGGTCGGCGGATCGCAGGCCATGCATTTCGCGTTCAAAGATCCACGGATGGGGCTGGAAGTTGGTGCGGTCGAGCTCGGTGGCATGGATGTGGGCGACGTGGGGCACGCCGTGGTGCTTCGCCGCGGTGATGCCCGCACCATAGGTCATCCAGTCGTGGGTGTGCACGATGTCGGGTTCCAGATGCGCCGTCACTTCCGCGCCGCGTTCGGCATAGCGCACGACAGCCTCTCCCATGTTCGGCCCATAGAGATCCTTCATGCCGGCGGAGATGGTGGAGACGCGTGTGGCGTAGGTTTCCACCGTGTCGTAGGGCAGCAGCAGTGAAGGCACTTGGATGACCGTGTGGCTTGCGTGCGGGTCGCCGTTGATGATCTCTCCGGTTGCGCCCATCGGCAGCACCAGGCTGACCTGCATGCCGTTGTGGAGCATGCCCTTCACGAGGCCTTCGCAGGCGACGCCCAATCCTCCCGAGTGATGAGGAGGATATTCCCAGCCGAACATGAGGCTATGTACGGACATTGTTTGGTGTTTGTGTGCGAGAAATCACAACACTATAGCAGTTTTTTGGCTTCCTGACTACACCCGTGACCTATCACAACATCGGTGAATATGGCCAAATCACCTTTGGATCATTTTCCGCCGTGCTGCCACGGTTTTTTTGGCTTCCAGATTGGATCAAAACGGATCTGTTACAGTGATTTTCGTTCTCGTCTGCGTCGGACGAGCGCCAGCCCCGATGCCGCGCCAGCCGCCATGGCTGCGAGCGACCCCGGCCCCGTGGAACCGACAGGTGCATGGCTCGGAGGCGCCATCGTGACGGTCTGCAATTGCTGAGGCATGGCCGGTGCCGCCGCATTGGGGGGCAACTGCGATTGGGTGGGCAGCTCGCGCGCGCAGGTCGTGCTGCAACCGTCTCCTTCAATATGGTTGTGGTCGTCACATTGCTCCTGGGGCGCATCCAGAATGCCGTCTCCACAGCGTGCAAGGCTGCAGTCGGTTCTGCAGCGGCTTCCCGGGCGATCGTTGTTTCCTTGGCCACCGTCACATTCCTCGCCCGCGTCTCGCTGGCCGTTGCCGCAGCTCGAGGAGAGCAGGCGGCAGGTTGTCGTACAACTCATGCCGGCAGGCAGTCGCTGTCCCACGTCGCACTGTTCATCCAGTGCCCGCTCGATCACACCGTCCCCACAGAAGCCGCGCTCCAGCAGGCACTGTGCCGTGCAGCCGTCGCCGTTTTGGGTGTTGCCATCGTCGCATTCTTCATCGCCTTCCTTCGTACTATCTCCACACAGACCCGGAGCGGTGATGTCGTTGATGCCCAGTACGAGGCCGAAAGGGGATGAGCTTGTTGAGCTGCCGCCGAGAGAGAGCGGCAGCCAGCTGATAGCGGTGGATGCTTCGCCACAGGCGAAACAGGGTGAATCATTCGATTCTTGGCAGCTCTTTCCTGCGATTGCACAGTAGGCAGCCCCGCCATCCCCGCAGGCATGTCCGCTGCAGATTGCGCCGCCCGCACAGGCGAAACAGGGCGCATCGGCAGACTCCTGACATGTTTGGCCGGAAATGCCGCAGTAGGCTGTCCCGCCACCTGCACAGGCGTTTCCGTCGCAGGCCGAAGCACTGCAGACAAAGCAGGGCGCGGTGTCGCTGTTTTGGCAGGTTTGTCCGCTCACTGCGCAGAATTGTGTGCCCCCTTCGCCGCAGGCGTTGCCGCCGCAGGCGAGTGTTACTGCGGAACTGCTTGTTGTCGGGGTGGATGATAGTGCGCTGGAAGCGCTGGATGCGACTGATGAGGATATGCTGCTTCGCGACGATGTTGTGGACGATGTGGAGATCGTCGATGACACGCTTGATGAGGATGTGCTGCCGGGCAATGATGATTGGGAAGATGAACTTCGGGAAGAAGAGCTCCTTGATGAGGGGCTTTTCGACGAAGACGATCTGCTGCTGGATGAACTGCTCGTCGGACGGATGCAGGCTGCAGCCTTGGGGGCGGGGATGGTGCAGCAGCGGGCGTAGCAAAGGCTGGGGGCGGCTGTACTGTCTCCAAAATCATCAGTACATAGCCAGCCATTGCCGTATAAACTGTTGCTATCGGTATCATCATTGCCAGTGGAGTTGTCCAAGAACCCACCGCCAGTGACAGTTGTTCCTGTGACGCAATTGGTTTTTATTGTGGATTCGCCATTATTTGATCCTACAACTTGCGATACACAATTAAGCGCATCTCCATTCTTTTTGCGCGCACACACTGCATAGCAGTAGGAATCTGCATTTACAGAATCATCATCATAGCAATGCCATGCATTTCCTTCTTCCGGACGCAAAATATCCTCGTCTTTTGCAGGAGTGCCATCGGCAAACCCGCCACCGGTGATCGTAAATCCCGCAGGACATTGTGGTTGTGGGTGATTTTGCAGCGGACTTTTAACAGTGATTGTCATAACGTCTATTGTTTCTGTTCTGCAGCATACAGCGCTGCAAATAGAATCACTGCCTGGAGGATTTTTTGCGCATTCCCATCCGGTATTGCCGCTTAATGGTCGCGAAACATCCAGACTATCGTCTGTGACGCCGTATCCGCGCCAGCCTCCGCCTACACTTAAATATCCAGCAGGGCAGTTGATGGCGATGTTGCCAACTCCACTAGCATCTTGATCTACCGTCATACACGCGCCGCCGGTCAGGGGCTTCATTACTTCTTGCTCCGTTGTGTCATACGTATCCTGGCAACCCGAATCCGCTAGGTCTTTCTGACCATCACCATCGTTATCGATGTTGTCGTTGCATTGGGAGATATTGCAGTTGGCAGGCCGCGGCGGCGGAGCGGCACTGCTGCGGCTCGATCTGCTGGCAGATGCGCAGTCCTGCGGACAGCAGATTTTACCAGGCACGGCGTCACAAATGGCCAAGTCCAAGCAAATCTCATTGCTCTGATGAATGCCGTCGCCGCAACGACCTCCACCGATCGTGCTTGATCCTCCTCCGCCCCCTCCACCGCCTCCTCCTGTCGAGTTGCCTTGTGACGCGGAACTGCTAGCCGGAGCCGTTGCTACCGAAATGGATACGGATCCTGATGGGCCGGGCACTTGTGACCAAGAGCCGGCTGCATAATAGGCATATCCACAGCTGAGATTGAAGGTGTCGCTCGCTCGGACTGAAACGGAAGCTATTCCCGAGAGGGACGTTGCACTTCCTGCCACAGTCTGTCCGGCACCATTGGTAAGGTTGCAGTGAAATTGTCCGTACTCGATGACTGCTCCGTTGCCATTCCACGTAGGTTGATCATATTGCCACTGAAACGTCACGTTCCCTCCTCCTGCCGGCAGGGAGGTTGGGGAAGCGACGAAAGTATTATGAATGGTCACAGCTGCACCCAGATTCGTTGACCTCCAACGTGCGGTAACCCCCAGCGCAATAAGAAACGCGATCGATGACAGCCCGGCAAAGAAGAGCGGCCGGCGGATCATTGGGTGCAGAGGTTACAGCCTGGTTTGTAGCCCATCATTTTGAAGATGTTGTAGTACCACTCTGTCCCCGAGCAGCTCTGTTGGAAGCCGCCGTCCTGGGGCAGGAACACAGCCGCCCCATGCGAAGAAGTGGCTTTAGTAAGAGCAAAAGCCGGTTGGGAACCCAACACACTGCCAACGAATGCGGGTCGGTCGTTTCCCCATGGCGCACTCGAGAGGAGCGTCATGGTCGAGAAATTCTTGCGATAGACCTTGGTGACGCCGGTCATCAGTGTGTCGGTGGATTGCACCGGAACGCAGTTGTCGGTCTGGTTGGTGACACCCTCGAACTGCAATCCCAGCTGTGCCCCGATCTGATTCACTCTGGAGGCGCAGTCGAGGCAGTCGGTCGGTTTTTTGCCGTTCAGATTCCCGCCGGAGAGGAGGAGAAGATGCTTGTTGTTCAGGTAGAAGTTCTGCACCGCACTCAATTCCGTGGCGCTGAGTGCGGCTGACTGGTCGCCGCAGCCGTTCATAACCCAGAGGGCGTCGAACTGGTTGATGAATGCGCTGCTGAACGTCGGCAGCGACACGCGTGTGTGATAGGTCACGCTGTATCCCATGTTTTTCAGATCTGACACTTCGATCGGATCCGCCGACGTGGCAAAAGGCAGAGGCTGAAGATTCAGGATCAAAATCGAAGGTTGGTCATCCTGCGACGTGGAGCAGCGCGGATCCTGCGGAGTTACAGAGGAGGCCGATGACGTCGGCAAACCACATCGACTGCCTGTTTCGCACAGATAATTTTGCACGGGGAAAGCCGGGTCATTACAGCCGACATCGTGCCAGGTATCCCTTGCGCTCTGATGATTCATGAATGTGCAATCGTTCGCGGCAACGCCATAGTCGATGAATCTGCCATTGGGTTGCCCCCATGCGTATTTGCTGTACGCAAAGGGGAGGCCCGAAGTCCAACGGTATTCGCCTTCCTTCTGTATGTCGTTCAGTCCAATCCATACATTGGGTTTGTTGTTCAGTGCGGCATACGCCATATTATTCTCAATGTCTGAGAGGATGGTGGCGAGGTGTCCTCCCTTCGAAACGCAGGATGCTTCTGCCTGCTGCCAACTCAGTGGCGACGTCGAGGAATACACCGTATACCGCAGATCCGGTGTGCATACGGATGAAGACGAAGAAATGACCGAACTGCTCCGCGGAGAAGATGCAGCTCTGCTACTGCTATTGCGCGATGAAGATGTAGCTCTGCTACTGCTTGTCCCACCACCTCCTCCACTGCTTGATGTGGAGTTGGGGTTTTGCTGTACGACCGGCGCGCGGTCGTAAAGGCTGATCTTTGGTTTATTGTTGGCGTCCAACAATGCACATGAGACTCCTGTTTCCGAGTTGTTGGGTTGTGTGAAGGTATACGAACCGCTTACGCCATCGATACGCACATCACCCACTCCCTCCACGAAAAGCAGACAATACCCGTTCGGATAGCCATAACTGCTCAAGTCCCAATGGATGGTGAGCGGCGCATAGAATGGAGGGCCGGGGGGCAGATTTTGATCAATGAAATTGGCGGTGAGCCTTCTGGAATCGCTCAAGTGCGTATTGCTGAACACGGCAACACAGAGCACAAGTGCCAGGAGCGAACCCATGATCAGCGGACTGCGGCGAACCACGGTCGGCATTCTACAGCACTCCGTGCCCGAAAGCCGCTAGCCTCGACGGTGTTTTCGCCGGATCCATGCCATCCCCGAAGCTGCTCCTGCAGCCATGATTCCCAGGGTGCCCGGTCCGGTAGCCCCCACAGGGGCGTGGCTGGCTGCAGGGTGTGGCTGCTGCTGCATCGGTTGGAGCTCTGCAGTAAGGGGTCGTAGTGGCGACACCATGGCCGAGGAAGCGGTTCTGCTGCTGCCCGCGGAAGTGGGGGATTCCACACTGACAGTCGGCAGCGCGCGCATGGAAGAAACGGCTGTGACACTTGCTGTCGTACCTGCAGATAGGCATACGAAACATGGGGCATCGGCAATCTGGGCGCATCGCAGCCCATACCCGGTGCAATACGCCTGGCCGCCGATGGCGCAGGCGTCGACAGGGCATTGCTGTGCTATTGCCGCTGATGACGAACTTTCTGCACGTGCGATGTTGCTAACCGAAGAAGCGACTGCAATCGATGCAGACGAACGTATGAAGGATGCTGCAGATGACGCTGTGGAAGACTCTATACTGGCCGAGGTGCTCGAATCAGTGGAGGAAATGCTGCTGCTTAAGGATTCCCCCGATACTCCTACTTCCTGCACAGAGCTGGTGCTGGATTCCGTTGCTGCCATCTGCTGTTCAGAGGAGCTGCTGCCCAATAGAGCAGGAGCGGAAGACGGTATGGATGTGGCGGAGGAGGGGAGCTGCGGCGGCGGCAGCATGAATGGAGAGAGGGACGAAGAGGTGGATGAAAGTGATTGTTGCGACGAAAGCACCGAAGGCAATGATGATGCGGTTACTCCGGCGGATGAAGCTGATTGGACAACAAGGGGGATCACCGGACCTGCGGAAAGCACGTCCTCGGGAAGAGTGCAGCATCGTGCGTAGCAGATATTCGCTCCTGTGCCGCTTTTCTTAAGATTTCCGGTTTTACTGCATGCCCAGCCATCCGCTGTCGGCAAAGGCATGCTTTTATCCTGGTCATGATTGCTGGTGCTCTTATCTTCAAAGCCTCCACCGGTTACAAAGGTTCCCGGTGGGCAGTAGGCGATGGACTCCGGATCCTGTGCGCCGATGACCGATGTCGTTTTGCATACCATGATGTCGGATGTTTTTCGTTTACCACAAAGAGCAAAGCACCGGCTGCCGCTTTGTTGCTTGGAATCATCGTCGTAGCATGTCCAGCCGTTGGATTCATCTTGTGGTGCGAAGATGTCTTCGTCTTTTCCTGTTGTCCCGTCGATGAATCCGCCCCCTAGCAACTGTCGGTCAGGGGAGCAGGTGGGTGTCAGATGGTCACTGAGCCCTCCTTCGCGGTACACAATCGTGGAGTCATACAGGTTTGCATCGCAGCAGATAGCCGTGCAAGTACCCAGTGCATCGTCGCGGTTGCCTGTGCATTGCCAGCCGCCACCTTCTTCGAATGGCATGGATTGATCGAAGGTTTCGCCACCGCCATTGTTCCACCCGCCGCCCATAATGACGGTGCCTTTTGGACACGCCACTTTCACGGCACCGGATCCATAGAGCGAACGTTGAACAAACGTGCAGCTGCCGCCTGCAATTTCAGTAGTGATGGGCACGGAGACCGGATCCTTGCAGGTGACCGCATGACCAAGAAAATCGAAGATTCGTTTATAGAGCAGGCCGTCCTTGCCCGAGCATTGTGCTGAGAATCCCTGATCCTGTGGGCTGAACACGGCACCTCCGTGATTCTCATCCGGCGGGATGATCGCAAGCGCAGGCTCCTTGTTTTCGGGTATTTCTCCGATGAATTCCGGCTTTGTCTTGCCCCAGGCGACAGAGCCAATGGTCATTTTCCCACTGGATTCACGGTAGATTTTCTCGATGTTATTAAGCAAGACACTTCCACTTCCTCGTATCGTCCGACAGGAGTTTGCGCTGTTCTCGTATCGCACGCGCCCAGAGAATGTGATGCCCAAATTTTCGGAAATATCATTGATGCGTGTCTGGCAATCGGCGCCAGCCGGGCCGAGATCCCCGCCGGCGTAGTCGTCGCCACCACTGAGAATCAGGCTGCCGCCCTTCAGGTAAAAGTCTTTGATGACGGCAACTTCTCCTGATTTGAATGGGTATGATTCCCCGCCGCAGCCTCCATGGATCCAAAGTATGTTATATGAGGACAGCACATCTTTGGTGATTGTTTTGACCGAGAGGTGATTTTCGAGGACAACGCCCGTACCCACAAGCGCTTTGATGTCCTGGAATTCTTGCACTTCGCCGTCACGACCGTACAAATTGGGCTGTGCGTTGAAATACAGTATGCGAGGGGGTGTGCAGGCAGTGTTTACAGTGGTATTGGAAATTTGAGCTTTCCAAGTATCGGGGAAGAACATCGTGAAGCTGCAAATAGTTCCAATGATGAGCGCGCCATAACTCCAGTAGATCTTCGGTTTCATGTGCGAGAAGAATTCTACCCTGTTTTCATTTTTTGAGGCTAGTGAGAGCCACACACCTCAGTCGGTGTCTGTTGGGCTATCGTTTGTTCTTAAAAATTTACACAAAGTACATAATAATTTCTAATACTATTTGTACATACTATTTTACCGTAAAACACATACTCTCCTCCATTCTGTAACAGCGTTTTTTAGGGCTCCCTCTAGAGCAAAAATGCACTTTTTCTGCTATAATCAAGAGATTGGCTACTTCCATGGAAAATACAAATAGCGCACCATTGGCTGATACCGAAGGATGGCGCTGGCTAGAGCGGCCAGATGTCACACATTTGCCATTTGTGAGGCCACAAAATGTTCTGCAGTCACAGTCGATAGATGGGCAGCCGAAAGTGGCGCAGAGAATGGCGAGTGTTTTTGTGCTGACACATGCAGAACATGTGAATCTGCCCCACATCATTTCACGACTGAGCGATGTACTGATCAAGGCAGGGGAGCAGTTTGAGTTGATAGTGATCGATGAGGGTAATTTTTATCTGAACACGCAGGATTATCTACGTGGTATCGCAGAGCAGTTGCCGCTGCAGGTTATCAAACCGGCCGTGCAGGGGGCTTTGACAAGTGCCGATCTTGAAAAGGCAAACGGTGATCGTCTCGTGATATTCGATGCGGATTTGCACCACGCACCCGATGTGATTGTGGACATGTTGCATGCTTTGGAGCAGCAAGATGTCGTTGTGGGTAGAGTTCCCTTGAAACGGATGCCATGGTACCGCGCAGTTCAGACAGTGTGTAGCAGGCTTCTCCTTCTGCCTGTCGCCTCGCTTTTTGCGGGAGTGCCACAGCCTGGCCAGCGTGCTTATCGAAGGGATGCCCTTAGTAAACTTGCTCAGTTTCGTCGATTCCGGGCGCAAGCTGCATTCGATACACAAGCACTCTTTTTTGCTAGACGGCTAGGATTGCGCGTTGGGTACGTAGAGGAGACTCTTGAGCCGGGCATTCTCTTTGGATGGACTGCACGACGCACGACGCGTCAGCTGACTGTCATGGGTGCAATCTATGCGTTGCGAGCAATCATGATGACAGAGTTCGCGATGCCGTTCTTGTTCCCGCCAACACGCGCTGAATATTCAGCTTCAGGATTTACCAATGTGCGTGATTTTCTTTTTCTGTCGGACTCAGAGAGTGCAAAGCAACACATCACTAAGGAAACAGTTACTTTGTGTTTTTGGGTAATCTTGCTAACTACACTCTGTATCGTAGGGGCAGCAGCGCTGTTCCAACAATCATGTCTTCGAGTTGTTCTAACGATGTTTTCAATGTTGTATCTTGCGCTGCTTTTCATAAAGCTATTTGTGACAATTCGAAGCACAAAACATTCGTATCTGCACGTTTCTCCCGCAGAAATCGCAACATTAAGTCCTCAGGATTTTCCCGTCATTTCCATACTCATTCCGTTGTACCGCGAACGCGAGATTATCCCTCAAATCTGCCGCCGCCTTGCGGATCTTGATTATCCTGTCGATAAGCTTGATATAATTTTTATCTTAGAGTCGACCGACCGAGAAACCATCGACGCGTTCCTCACAGCTAGGCCTCCGACGCATTTCAAAGCGCTACTTTCCCCTGATGTGCTACCAAAAACAAAGCCAAAGGCTCTCAATGTCGCCTTCCAAAAGTCGCGCGGTGAAGTAGTCGTAATTTACGATGCTGAGGTGTTGCCTGAGTTGGATCAGCTCAAGAAGGCCTGCTTTGCCCTGAAGAAGTATCCGGAGGTAATGTTCGTGCATACCCGATTGAACGTATATAACGCTGAATATAACTGGCTTACAAAGCTCTACACGGCCGAATTCTCTTTTTACTATGATTCATTCATTAATGGTTTAGTGAGCTTAAACATTCCTCTTCCCATCTCCGGTCACAGCATTTATTTCCGTCGCCACGTCATTGAGCAGGTTGGAGGTTGGGATCCCTATAACGTTGCAGAAGATTGTGACATTGGTATTCGTATTTTCCGCCATGGTTTTGGGTGTGGAATTATGATCGATTCTTTTGCTTGGGAGCAATCCACCACAACCATTCCCGCATGGGTGTCACAGCGTACTCGTTGGCTGAAGGGATTTTTGCAAACCACAATGGTGCATTTACGCTTCCCATTGCTGCTTAAGCAGGATGTTGGTGGATGGCGTAATTTTCTGTGGTTCCTGATTCTTGTTCCGGGGACAACCTTGGTAAATGCGCTTAATCTTCTCCAGTCTATTTTTCTGCTTGCGTGGTTTGTAACACATTCTTTGTATATCGAACTCGCATACGAGGGCTTGCCAATTTATGCAGCTATGTTCACCTTCATTGTTGGGAATTATCTCTTTACATTTTTTAACATATTAGGACTCTACACACGGGGGCTCTACGCCATCATGCTTTTGGCATACTTTTCGCCATTCTATTGGATTATGCTTGGCTATGCTACCGTGCGATCCATTCTTGAGTTTTTCTTTGCACCGCGCCGTTGGAATAAAACAGTGCATTCAATGGCATCGACTAGTATCGCTAATACATAACTATGCGTAACCCCTTTTTACTCAAAGGCGCAGAACGTGATGAGTTTTTGCTTATGTTAGTTGTGGCAGCCTTAGGCATATGCACTCTTTGGAACGTGATTGACGATAACATGATGTATTTCGACTTTGATACACGCTCACATTTGAACGTTGCACGCATGACTCTCGATAATTTAACGCCAGGGTTCAACCAGCTGGGTATTTGGAATCCACTGTTGCATATATTACTGCAGCCATTTATTTGGGTGTGGCCATTTTACACGTCGGGTGTCGCTGGCTTTTGTCTGCTTATCCCATGTCTATTTCTCAGTGTCGTCTTCCTTAGGCGTATTATTGTCGAATTGACCACCAATGAACTTTTGGGATCAGCAGGCGGTTTATTATTAGCTTTACATCCTTATGCGCTCTTTTTTGCAGTCGTGCCGATGACTGAGATGTTGCAAATGACATGCAATCTTGGTTCTGCATATTTCTTAACTCTTTGGCTGAAGAGATCTAGCTTGAAATTTTTGTTGTACAGCGGCCTCTTTGCAGCGCTTTCCTGTATGGCTCGTTTTGAAAGCCTTGGACTAGCGCTTGCGATTGGCATTGTCATTGTCATTCATGGCCAATTTCTTCATAAGAAGGTTTCTGAAATTTTTGCACTATTACAATTATTTTTTCTCGTAGCTTTGCTAGGGATGGCATATTTGGTCATTTATGGAGTGGCATATATGGATGGGCCACTATCATTTTTGTCACTTGCGTCTTCTTCTGAGGTGGCGCAGCAAAAAACATTGTTGTTTACATTTCAAATTGTTACACATGGACTATTTCATATTCATGGCATTCAACTTCTTATAGGCGCAATATGCGCCATCCTGGTGCTTATATTTTTTGCGCGTTCGTTTAAAGAGGAATTGTACGTGCTTTTTGTCCTTATCAATCCACTTATTGTGGTCTTTTATGCACTTTATACAAAGGCAGGAGTAATACTTTGGGTTCCCGAGCTTCCAAGAATAAACACAGGTCCACCCATTGGATATTTTGCAGGAATTAGATTCCTATTGAGCTCAACGCCGTTTGTACTTTTAAGTATTTTTTTGGGGTTGTCTCTAATTCTCAAATATGCAGCCAGGCTAAATCGTTCGTATGTTCAAGTTTTGGTCATAGTTGTAGTGACATTTTTTATCGGCTCACAATCCATGCGTCTATTCAAAATTGAAAATGCAGCATTTCCTGCGGCTCAAAAAAGTTCTCAAACCGCATTTGAAATGCGTTTTCATCTGCAAATTGCTGAATATTTAAAAAATAATTACGATTATGGTTTAATCATTTATTCTCGTATCTCATCAGATATCTTGCAATATCATGCTCAGATCCCGCTAAAAAATTATATCTATACTGCAAACTATCCATATTTTGACCAAGCAGTTCGTTTTCCTTGGCTATTTTTGCGGTGGGTCATTCTGCCAACTACAGAAACATCTGGTCTATTGGTTGATATGAAGTATTCCGATGATTTTAATAAGTACTTTGAAAAAGTGCTTGCAGTTCCCGCCACTAAGCTCAAAGGATTTACAGTGTATCGACTGAGAGAAGATATCTTGCGAGAAGATTTGCTTAAATATCATGTCAATACTCAGGAAGTGCCTTCACTATGGAAGGTGACTCGCACATGGGATACGAATAATATAAACAGGATTCTTCATCTAGAAGATTCACCTTGGCACATTGAAAGAAGGTATAGCTCTACTAAAAAGTTATGAAAACAAAATTACTATTTTGGGCAAAATTGGCAAAAGAAATTATTTTGAGAGTATCTGCATCCCTGCAAGATTGGGCATTTATGCTTCGTGTTCGGCCATCTCTATTGAGAGGCAGTAATTTTGTTGAGTTCTTGCGCGAATCTGCCGAATTTCCTGGGGGTATATACAATCCGGGTGCAATCGAAGTTCATGGAGCTATTGTGACAGTCTTAAGGGGCGAGCAGTATCGTCCATTCCAATTGTATATAGATTCAACGAAAGCTCTGAATTCATGTACCCCACTTCTGGCTTCATACAGTCAAGAAATGCAGCTAAAAAAACCACTGACTAAGCTCTCCCTGGCAGCCTTCCCCGAAAGAAGGACTCAGCGTTATGAAGATTTTAGATTATTTAGATTTCGAGATAAGATTTTTTCCAATCTTTGTGTTTTTATTCCAAATACAAATTCAGTTTGGCCTTCGGCCATTGATTCGGGTAATTACAATCGTCAAGCTCTAGCTGAATTGGACTTACAAAGTATGAGTCTGAATTATGCAAAAGAAGTGCAAATAGATTTTCCCATGCATGGCCGAGAGAAAAATTTCATGTATTTTGAACACGAAGAAGATCTATATTTGCTGTATTCAATTTGTCCCTATATTTTGCTAAAAGCTCAAAATTGGCCTAATGCTAATTTCGTAACAGTACTTCATAAAGAGCTGAATTTGTCTTTTGGTAAAAATAATCAACAAAAAATTCACTTAAGTACAAATCCAGTCGTGCTTGATGATAAATATTTGGTCACAATTATCTCTCGTAAAGCCCACGGTTATGGGATATTTAAGACATTGTTCTCCACATGGGTCATTCTAATCGATCGTGCTACTCTAGAGCCGGTGAAAATCTCGAAACAATGCTTGACCTCAGGGCTCAGTGTATATTTTTCGAGTCTTATCGTCGAAGGCGATAGTTTGCTACTTTTTGGCGGTCAGGATGATAGGCGCTGCTGCTTTACTCGCTTGTCTAAAAAGGCGATCGAATTCGATAACATCGAATAGCATCAACACATATTTAAGATGCTGTTTATTAATTTCAAATTTACAGGTTGCTGAAGTTGGCCTTTGAGCGTCGACGGATATCGGGCAACGAAGAAGCGATCTGCTGTTTTGTTGCATCGCTCGTATTTAAGGTTTTTTGTATGTGTGAAGACAGCGAGGGGACATGCATGACTTCTTCGGACGGGATGCTGCAATCCCTAAGCTTAAACATTTGAAGTAAGCCCTCAAATTTGTCTTGATATGTAATGCAAAATACGGGCACCCCTGTGTTGAGACACTTGATTGCTAGATGCATTCTTCCTGTGATTGTGCAATCAAGTTTTGAGCAAATGAATTGCAGCTCAGATTGGGAAAAAACGGGTGGCACGATTTGAACCTTTTTCTTTAGCGACACCGGCAGTCCCTCGAGAATGAGGGTAGCCATAGTGCGGTCACTGTTGGCGTCAATCTTTCGCGTGTCGTGCGGTATCAACACAAAACAGATACGCTCGTACATTTCGGCGCAATCCGTGATAGTTTGAATATACATTTTAATGATACGATCACTGCCGCCTTCGTATGACATTGCGTTGTGAATACTTGGATTTATGCCAATTACCAATTGGTTATTTGTCTTCTGTTCCAGTAGCCAATCTAGAAAGTCATTGTTCGTAGGTTCTTCGCTTTTCAGAAGAAATGCAACATCTGCCACTTCTTCAATATGCCGACCGGTGCAGATCTGCAATCTCTCATGTGATATAGGATCGCGCGCACAAATGCGTACATTAGTGGATAGACGCCTTAAGTCTTGGACTACAGAACAGACGGGGTGAGCATTAAAGCTGCTTCCCAATATTGTTGTGCTGTTGCCGAACTTAGCGGCTGCATTGGTCAATGCAATCCGAAGACGTGAGCCTATTTCTGAATAGGCACCATCAATGACATCTGCGCCGATACAGAAAAAGTAGTCGTGTAGCTGAATGGCTCGCACGGTTTTGAATATTGACAAAGGCGAGAATGCGCCATGCCAAGGGAACATTAATGACACCCCAGCGCTGGCTAGTTTTGGGTTCATAAAATCCCATTCATGTTTGTCTGCGGCGGATAAATATCTGACAGTATCGATTTTCATTTTTAGAATTTCATCGATTGTTACCCTCATCATTGTTTCGTCGCCTAAGCTGCCCGGAAATGAAGGCGGTAAAATAAGTGCAGTGCGTTTTGTTTTTGTCTGCTTTCCAAGCCACTGCGAAACAATTATTGCTATCCATAATATGGATCTAAAATATGCAAGAAGTAAAAAGGTACACGCTTGGATGCAGACTGTAGTCAGCACAGGAAAATATGCATGCGTAACACGAGTAATTCGAGTAAGCTTCCACGTATCGGTAGAGTAGTGTTGACATGTCAACTCGCATGTTTTTTTAATATTTAATTCCACTTCGATTGGCATAGTGTGACTCATGTATTTAATGTAACTCTAGCATCTATTTAATTTATTGTACATAATCGACCCTTTACCTGTAAAAAACGAGTAGGCGATTGCAATCGTCATTAGATCTTCTTATCTATATATGCTATAATATATATTATGGCAGATCTTGAGAAAGAAAAAAATATCAATTCAACACCTGATATAAATGCGCCTGTTTTTTTAGATACAACAGGTGGATCGTTATCAGATTCACCTGCCAAAGTGGTGGTGCCGCAAAGTGCTATGCTAAGTATAGCAAGTGATCATTTTGGGGTGGCAGAGGTCAACATCAAATCATCACAATCCTGCATTTCTCCATGGAAATTTACTTCAGCTGCTTGCGCAGCTTTAGTACTGGGAATGCTATTTATGTATTTAGTGTTATCTTTTTTTAGACCAAATCACTCCGGCTCTTCGGATGCAGCAAAAGATAGTTTGGCAACGCGTTTTTTGGCTTCAGGAGCAGAATTGACCATCGTCAATGACGATGGTAAGGATTTGAAGGTAACCAAAGCAGCCGAGGCTCCTGATCCGTTACTCATCACAGGTGTTTCCTTTGGTACAAATGCGGACACGTCTGTTTTAGAGGAGATTTATCAACTTCGGAGCCTCCGCAATCTTACAATCTCGAATGTTGAAATTAGTCAGTCAAATTTGGTTTCTTATCTTAAGCAAGCGAGTGCGTCTGTTACTTCGTTGCAGCTGTCGCAGCTGCCCGATATTGATGTAAATGATGAGCTGATAGAGGTGATCCGCACTTCTTTTCCTGCTCTTAAAACACTCAGCATCAAGGGATTAACAGTATCAGAGGGAAGTATTGCGGGCATAGCAAAAATGCCATATTTGCAGATATTAAATCTTGCAGACACGAATCTTACGGATGCTGAACTTTACGCACTGAAAAACATGAAATTGGCATCCCTTGATGTAAGTATGACGAAGGTGACAGCTCATGGCCTCATTCAAATGCGTCCCTACGTCAAGACACTGAGTCTAGCTTCTTTAGATATAAATGATGAGGATATTAAATTAATTGCAAATTATTTTCAGATTTTACAAAAGCTAAATATTGCCGCCTCAAATGTTTCTGATGATAGTGTTCCTTTAATCCAAAACATGGCTCAACTCACATCATTAAACATAAAAGAAACAAAGATTTCTTCTTTTGGGATTATCAAGATTCAACAGAGTTTGCCTGGCTGCAAAATTACAAAATGATAAACAACATGCAGCTTTTTATTTATTAATAACGCATTTTGGCATGTTTTTTTGCAACTGTTGGAGCCCCATTGGAGACAGTTGTGTGCTTGTTACATTAAGACTGGAAAGCGTCTCGATTGCACTCAGTGTGGGTACTGAACGGTCGGAGATTAGTGTTTTTGCCAAGGATAAATAGGATAGCTTCATGGCTTTGAGGTTCGTGACCATTTCGTCATTAACCTTGACGCCATCAAGTCGCAAAACCTTAATAGGAAGCTTCGAAATAATCTCGAGTGTCCTTGATCCGGCATTTGTATTGGAAATAGACAGAACCTCAAGGTTCTGTAATTGGGCGATTGAAGAAAATTCAGCGTCACCCGCTGCACAATCGGTTATTTTTAGAGATGTGAGTCCGCGCAATTGTCCGAGATATGCCATCCAAGCCAAATTTTGGCTCTTACTTGCCGTAATGCTAGTAATGGAAAAATCTCCGGGCGGAAGATCTTTTGCGTTGCCCACGCTTCCTGGAGCGGATGGTGATCCTGATGTTGTAATTTTCACTCCAGCAAGCAGGAGTTGTTCTGCGAACTTGCGTTCAAATTTTGCCTGGTTATCGTTTGTGGGTGCCACCTCTGCTGCTGGTGGAGTGCTGGCGGCAGTTGGAGCAACAGGAGGCACAGCCGTGGCTCCGGCAACATCGAGTGTTGCTGATCTTGGTTCGATATGTGGATTCTTGGTAAAGATGTCGTTCACTGTTACCAGTGAGATGCCACCAAGGCCGTGTTTTTTGGCCTCAGAAAACATATGGCCAGCAAATAGCTTAAAGCTATTTTGCAAAGCAGAGTCTGACATTGCTTGCGCGTCCTGCCATGCTTTCAGGCCAGCTTGAAAGAATCCGTCAGCGCCGATAGCGTCGACTTTCTTTCCTGTGGCCGGATCTACTTCAGGGTCGTATTTCCTAATAAAGGGGCTTTGGCCAAGACGCAGATGATATAAGGCGCTTTCCCATTTATTTTCGATGAATGCATATTCGCCCAAACTCTTATGCCCCTCGGTGTCCAATGGGGTCTTTTTCCCTATAGCAATAATCGCTTTGTTCGTAACACCTAGTTCTCGATTGATGCCCTTCGCATCGTCGATAAGCTCGCTCTCGCGGATATCGGAGGGATTTTTGTTTATGAAAGTCTGCACTAAAGGTTGCACGAGAGGGGTAATTTTGCGTGCTGTTGCCAAATCCTCATCGTCGCGCTTATCGGAGGGCAGATCTATATATCTATTGAGATAGAGCTGTGCGCAATTGAGGCGGCTTGCCGCAAGATCGATACGCAATGCAGCATTGTTGCGCATTGTTGGATGGCTGCTGGCGCCAGTGAGCGTGGCAACACGCAATTTGCGGATAGTGGCAGCTGTTTCAATGCCTTCTTGCTCCATGGCTGCAATTTCTGTTAATGCCATTTGATATTCGCCGTCGGCATTCAGTAGACGGATGTGAGCGTTGCCTTCCAGTGATCGTTCGCTCTTTGAATAAAGCATGCTTGTGCCGTTTGCCAACCGGCTATTGCCAATGAATGAAAGCGCAAGTGACTGAGCTTCCGCGCTTTTGCTTTGTCTTGCAACACTCCATGCTTCTTGGGCAATTGCTCGCAAGAGAGCGGGTGAATTTTTGGCCTCATCAAGAACAGACACACCTATGATCCGTTGCACGAGGACAGATCCTTTTTCTGGCGTTGGCTGCATGCTGAACGCAGCGTATTCTTGCTGCAATAGGGCTTTCAGTTGCTGGATATTCATATCAATTTCCTTCGCGCTGGGTGGCGGAATTGGGATTTCCTGTGCAGAAGAGTCTGCGGCAGCGACAGTGGCAACGACCTTACTGGGGGTTTCCTCTGCACTCGAATGAGCAGCAGTATTTCCCAGTACACCCAAAAGAATGCTGTAGCGTAGTGCTTTCGTGATGCTGCCTGGAAGCCGCACATTTGCTTCCTTTTCAGGAGTATGGGGTTGCTCGCGATCTTGATGATCTAGATAGCCCATAACTGTATGGCGCTCATTGTGAGCATTATGTGGCAAATTGTCAATCTTTCATTACTTTTTCTTTTACTCTTGATCAATAGTCAAACGTGTCTAATGGATAGTGCTTATAGCCACCTCGTCGCCGAAGTCGAATCCCGCTAGGCTCTGCGCTCATCATTTCTCCTATGTCCACAACACACCCTCCCCGCGACGCCCGTTGGCTCGCTCTCATTGTCCTTTGCCTTGGAGTGCTCATGATTGTGCTCGATTCCACGATCGTGAACGTTGCATTGCCGTCGATCCGCGAAGATCTGGGCTTTTCACAGACCTCGCTCGCCTGGGTGGTGAATGCCTACATGCTCACATTTGGCGGGTTTTTGCTTCTGAGCGGCCGCCTGGGTGACCTCTATGGTAATCGCAGGGTGTTTTTGGCCGGCATCGCGCTGTTCACCGCGGCATCGCTTGCCTGCGGGCTTGCGCAGTCGCAGGTGGCACTGATCGCCGCCCGCGCCATCCAAGGCTTCGGGGGTGCTGTGGTCACATCGGTGGCTCTGTCGCTCATCATGACCATGTTCACGGAGGAGGGGGAACGTGCAAAGGCGATGGGTATCTACGGGTTTGTCTGTTCGGGAGGGGGGAGCATCGGCGTGCTGCTTGGGGGGCTTTTGACCGGCAGTTTTAACTGGCACTGGATCTTCCTCGTCAATATCCCGATTGGCTTGGGCGTGTGCCTGCTTTCCCTGTGGCTGCTGCCCAAGGCGGCCGATCGCGGTGTCGGGAAGCTCGACGTGACCGGAGCCATTCTGGTCACGACCTCCGTCATGTTGGCGGTCTATGCCATCGTGAACGGCAACGATGTGGGATGGATGACTCATCAGACATTGGGGATGCTTGCTGCCGCAGCGCTGCTGATGGTGACATTTCTCTGGACGGAATCACGCGTGCATTCGCCACTGATCCCCCTCAAGCTGTTTCGCCTGCGTAACGTGGTTGTCGCCAATATCGCCGGAGTCCTGTGGGCGGCCGCGATGTTTGCCTGGTTCTTCATCTCTGCGCTCTATCTGCAGCTGGTGTTGGGTTACAGCCCGCTGCAGGTCGGCCTGTCGTTCCTGCCGGCCAACCTGATCATGGCGGCGTTCTCGCTCGGTCTCTCCGCGCGTCTGGTGATCCGTTTTGGCACGCGTCTGCCCCTGTTTGTGGGGTTGGCACTGGCTTCCGTCGGTCTTGGCCTGTTCGCTTTCGCACCCACGAACGGGGGATTTGTCGCGCATGTGCTGCCCAGCATGATCCTGCTCGGGTTCGGTGGCGGCATCGCCTTCAACCCCTTGCTGCTGTCGGCCATGAGCGATGTGAAACCGCAGGAATCGGGCTTGGCATCCGGTGTGGTGAATACCGCCTTCATGATGGGTGGCGCTGTGGGTCTCGCGATCCTGGCGAGTCTGGCAGCCCTGCGCACCGCGTCACTGACTGCAGCCGGCGTCGACCCGCTGATGGCTCTGAACGGCGGATACCATGCGGCATTCCTGCTGGGCGCCTGCAGCGCGCTGTGTGCCGCGCTCCTCGGCGGGCTGTTTTTGCGGGAGTCCAAAGGTCATGGGGCAGCGCACGGAGGCCACATGGGCTGACACAAAGGGCTACTCAGACAGCGCCGATCTCCCTATGATGCGCGCTCCCTTCTCTCTCCATGAGCCACGGCGATGTCATCCTCCGGTTCCAAGATGTGACGTTTCACTACGATCACCATAAGCCCATTTTGGATGCGGCGAGTTTTTCGGTGCGCGAGAACGCCAAATTGACGATCATGGGGCAAAACGGTGCCGGCAAAAGCACCCTGTTCAAACTGATCACCAAGGCGCTCAAACCGCAGGAAGGGGAGATCCACATCCAGCGGGGTGCGACCATCGGCATCGCCAAGCAGGTGATTGCCCATGAGGATCTCCAAAAGACGGTGTGGGAGTTCTTTTCCGGCGCGTTTGCCATGGAGCCCGGGGATCTTGAACGACACATCTCACGCGTGTTGGAGGTGGTGCACTTGAAGGCCGATCACGACAAAAAGCTCAGTGCCTTCTCCGGCGGGCAAAAGGCGCGTCTGCTGCTGGCCTACGCGCTGATCCAGGAGCCCGATATTCTGCTTCTTGATGAGCCGACCAACAACCTGGATGCGGAGGGCATCGACCATCTGACGAGCTTCCTGATCATGTATGACAAGACCTGCATCGTCATTTCCCATGATGCTGCCTTCCTGAACAGTTTTACCGAGGGTGTGCTGCATCTCGATTCGCATACGCACAAAGTGGAGCAGTTCGTGGGCGATTATTATGACGTGGTGGAGAAGATCCAGGAACAGATCGAACGGGAGCAGAGCCAGAATGCGCGCATGGAGAAGGCGATCATTGACCAGAAAGAGAAGATCAACTTCTTCTCCCACAAGGGAGGAAAGATGCGCAAATTGGCCAGCAAGATGCGCGATGCCGTTGCCGAGGCTGAAGAAAACAAGGTTGATGTGCGCCGCGAAGACAAAACCATCCCCGACTTCACCATCGAAGCGGAGCCCTTCACGCTGCCCCTGGTGCAGATGAGCTCGGTCACGATCATGCAGAACCACAAACCCACGAAGAAGAAGGTGGAAGTGACCGTGCGCCGCCGGCATCGTCTGTTGATCACCGGTCCCAATGGCATCGGCAAGAGCTCATTGCTCGAGGCGCTGGCCAACGGCACGGAGAAGGGGGCGGTCATGACCCCCGGGGTAAACGTCGGCTACTACCGTCAGGACTTCTCGGGGTTGCCGATGGACAAGACCGTGTATCAAATCCTGGAGGATGCCATGGCCAAGCCCAACAAAGAGACCATCTATGCCACGGCTGCGCGCTTCCTTCTGCCCGGTGACAAGCTGCAGACGAAGGCTATTGCCCTTTCGGAGGGGCAGAAGGGTCTCCTGTGTTTTGCACGCTTCACACTGCAAAAGCCGACACTTCTCATCCTTGATGAGCCGACCAATCACATTAACTTCCGTCACTTGCCTGTGATCGCCCGCGCCCTCAACGAGTACGAAGGGGGAATGATCCTGGTCAGCCACGATCAGGAATTTGTCTCACAGGTGCAGACCAACGAAGAGCTGGATCTGGGGGCGCTGTAAGCGTCCTACGCAGGGCGCATGCTTTGCTGGAGAGCCTGGATCTTCCGCAGCAGGGTATCGTCTTTCTCAAAGGCATTTGCCAGATGTTTGGCTTCTGCGGCAGCCAGGACGAGTGAGTGCCCAATCTTCTGGTAGTCAGGGGTCGGCAGCTGATGTTCCGCGGTCGCAGCGGCAATGTGGTGATTGCAGACCAGTGTGAGCAGTCGGGTGTAGAGCTTATCCACCTCTGGGATGCCTGGCTGCTCCATTGCGTCGCGATAGGCGAGCACTTCGCCCACGCTTTCTACGTGCCTCACAATGTCTGGAAGGAGTTCCGTGGGGGATTCGACGAAAGCCGCTGCTGCAGCCACCACACGACGGTCACTTTCGCTATCGAGCGCCTCTCCGTTCAGGATGTTGTGTATGGCAGCGGAAATTACTCCTGTCTCTACGGCGGGAATCTTTCCCGGCTCTTCGGGTTGCTGCTCTGCAGGTGTATTCATAATATGATTATATCATATTTATGATATTTTTGCTTTACGCAGGGAAAAGTGGGGTTTTTGTTGTACCAAAAAGAATCAACGAAAGGGGTCGGATCGATGTGATTAATCAGGCAGGCACTTGTTCGTGTCCGGCTTTCGCTTCTGCATATTTCTTGAAATGATCGAGAATCGCTTGCCATCCCTGCCGCTGCATCTCTTCAGGGTTTTCCGATTCGGGTTCAAAGCATTCGGTGATATGCGTTTTGCCGTTCATTTCATCAAAGGTTGTCCTGACTTTTCTGTCGTCTCCCAGGGTGTATTCGATGCGCTTGAGGTGCTCCACCTTGGTGTAGACGCCTCCCAAATCAAATCCGACACTCCCATCTTTCGCCTCCATGCGGAAGACAAAGCTGCCGCCGTCGCGAAGATCATTGGTCGCTCTGGGCGTATGCCAATCGTCCGATGCATTGTTCCAGTGCACGATGTGCTCAGGGCTCGTCCAATAGTCCCATACCTGGGTGACAGGTGCGTTGACGAGTGTTTCAATCGTGATGGGTGCCATAGGCTTGTTGGAGCTCCTTATGGGAGTTTATTCGAACTCAGAACAGAATTGTATCGTTGGTTGAATTCCTCAAAAACTGCAGCGGATTTTGACTGTTTATCTCTAAAATAAAGAATAGTAACGCTTTCTATGACCATTTGAAGGTGTCCTAAGATGTCATGCCTCTTCATGGAGACCCGAATCTCATCCGTAATTACAGCTATTTTCGTGACAGCCATTGCACGGCAAAGAGAATCAACAACTTCGCCATCTTTCTCAAGGAGAAACGGTTCCTCGCCAACTTCATTGCACTCCAGATCAATATCAGTAAGCATTTTTCGTACCTCTGTTTCGGATTCGACTGCCGCATTTATAAAAGCATGCCAATGATCTATGGAACTGTTCATGTATCTATTAAACCACTTGTATTATTTGTGTCAATTTTAGCTCCTTATGAGAGCTTATCGGTTCGGCTTCGTCTCGCCGAGGCTCGGCTACGCCGTGGCATCAGTCTTCTTTTGGTTGTTTTTGGCTTTGCGAAAATCCCGGCGTAGTTCCATTCACAAATGGAACGAAGACGGTTGGAGCGGGTAGCGGGAATCGAACCCGCGTCCTCAGCTTGGAAGGCTGATGTACTACCATTGTACGATACCCGCTTGCGGCAAAGAGCCTGAGCATTGTAAGGACTCACTGGCGTCCTGCAACCTCCAAAATGCGTTGTGGATCGGGTTTTGCAAAAGGATTACACCGCAGGATACGCCAGAAGCTGAGCAGCAGCCCGATTACCGCGCCGCGCCGCAGGATCGCCTGTTTTGCATACATGGAGCAGGTGGGCGAGTGGCGGCAGTAGCCGTAGGGAAACAGTGCTTTGAGTGGTCCGTGATCCGGTGAGAAGGTGGCTTGGTAGATGTCGATCAGCACTACAAGAACGCGTCGAGGCAAAGTCCAGATGGTGATGGCCAGATTGCGAAGCATTGCAGCTATGGTAGCGTAGGCACCGATGTTGGACATCGCGTGGACAACACAGGGGATCTTGAGCGCCCTCTTTGCCGTCGTGGCGGTCATGCTTATCGTGGTGCTGTATCACGTGTTGTTCATTGTGGCCGACCTGCGACGCGTTGTGCGCCGCGCCGAGCGCATCACCCGCGAGTTGCAGGCCGTGTTGCTCAAGCCGCTGGCCGTGACCGATGAGATCTTGGCCTGGATCCTCCACACCGTACAAAAGCACCCCAAAGCCAAGAAGGCGGAGTTCAAGAAGACCAACGTTTAATCCTCAGAGGATCGGCTGCTTGTCGATGAAGACTTTGATGAACAGCCTGCGCAGCACCTCGTAGGATGCTTCGAAGATTTCGTGCAGCAGCGCATGCAGACGGCGCAGGCGCGTGTAGAGCTCGTTGAGACGAAAGGCACCTCCCGGATCGCGCAGGCGAGTGACGCGCTTAATCTCTTTGCGCAGCTCCTTCACTTCCTGCAGCACATGTGCCTCGAGCTGGCGCATCATCAGTGGGGGGAGCGGGAGATTGGCGATGGCCTGGTCGCGGGGGGATTGTGCGGTTGCCTTGCTGCCGGTCTGAGCAACGGCAGTGCCACCCGAAGCGCCGCTCCAGTCGCCGGACCGATCTTCGCCGGTCTTCTCACTGATACGGTCGATCTCCTCCAAGAGCGTCATCATGCCTTCCAGGTGGGGCAGTTTCTGCGGCTGTGAAACAGATGCGGGCGCCTGTTCGAGGTGGCCGCCCGAGCCTTCTGCGGTGAGGGTTGTTTGCGTCACCATTACCTACTATTTTCCGCTTTTTTGAGCCAAAAAGCAAGGTTTGGCTCTGGAAGCGGGCTCTTGCGGCGCCCCTCCAGGCTGCCGTACCGTGGATCTATGACTGCCGAACAGACCATCTTTCACCGGATTTTGGCACGCGAAGTGCCGGCAACGATCGTCTACGAGGACGACCATGCCATGGGATTTCTGGATATCCATCCCAAGGCACCCACCCATGTGCTGTTTGTGCCCAAGGAATTCGTGGCATCGGTCGCCGACTTGTCTGAGGATACGGCGCACATCCCCGGCGAACTGCTGCTGGCTGCAAAAACGTTTGCCGATCAGCAGGGGATCACGGGCTACAACCTCCAGGTCAATGTTGGCAAAGGCGGCGGACAGGAGGTGTTCTACCTGCACGTGCATTTTCTCAGTCAGCAGAAGATGAAGACGGTCTAACAGAGTGCCCGAAGCGCTTCTTCCGTGAGGTCGTTGAGACTGCGGATGTGGTGATCGGCCTGTGAGAGATCCTGCTCGGTGTTCATATCGGTGTGGATGGCAATGCAGGTCATGCCGGCTGCTTTGGCGGCTGCAACGCCGTTTTTGGAGTCTTCGAGTGCGATGCATTGTGCGGGCGGCGTCTCCAGCAGGGTGGCGGCAAGCAGGTAGACATCGGGCAGGGGCTTGGTGCGGTGTTCCACGTCTTCGGCCACACAGACGGTCTCGAAGGTCTCCTGCAGGTGGTGCTGCTCGAGGCAGGTGCGTACCCATTCGCGGCGCGAGGAGGAGGCGATGCCCAGGCGCAGACCCAGGTTTCCCAGTCGCGCGATCAGCGGCAGCAGACCGGGCAGCGGCTTGGCCAGATCGCGGTACACGGTGATCACCGCCTGGTTCAGCTTGCGGTCGTACTCCTCGAAATCCACCACGAGCCCATAGTCGCTACAGAGCTTGTCGTAAACGGCACGCACGCCGAGCCCCATGACATTGGCGCCGTCGCCCTCGGTCCACCCGGGGATGAAGGAGGCGAAAAACGAGGTATCCAGCCGCTTCCAGTAGCGTTCGCTATCGACCACCACGCCGTCGAAATCGAAGATGAATGCGCCCATAGAGGAGGCCAGCGTATCACAAAAGAGCCGGACAACACTGCCCGGCTCCCGTGAGCTTTTCGATGCTTAGGCCTCTTCGGATTCGTCCTTCTTGGCCTTTTTCTTCTCTTCTTTGGGCTCCTTGTCCTCGGCTTCCGCTGCGGCCTTTGCCTCTTCCTCCTCGCGCTCCTTCTTAATGCGCTCCATCGTCTCCTTGTCGATGGGCTGGAGAGCCTTGAGTGAGAGACCGATGCGGCGCTCGTCGATGTCGATCGAGATCACCTGGGCTTCGATCTTCTGGCCGATCGTCAGCACCTGGGACGGGTCGGTCACCTTGTGGTGGGCGAGCTCCGTGAGGTGGATGAGACCGTTGATGTCCTTCTCGAGGCGGACAAATGCGCCGTAGTCGGCGAAGCGCACCACCGTACCGCTCACCTTGCGGCCGACGGGGAAGCGCTCGGCAACCTCTGCCCACGGATCCTCCGTGAGCTGCTTGATACTGAGTGAGAGCTTGTCGCCGTCGACACCGATGACCTTTACGGTCACGCGGTCACCCATTTCGGCGAACTCGGAGGGGTTCTTGACGTGTCCCCAGGCGATTTCGGAGATGTGGACGAGACCCTCGAGGCCGTCGAACGTCACGAACATGCCGAACTTCACGATACCGCTGACCACACCTTCCTTCACGGAGCCGATCTTGAGACCTTCCAGCGACTTGGCACGCTCCTCGGCCATGGCGTCGCGCTCGGATACCACGATCTTTCCGGCTTCCTGATCCATGGTCATGATCTTCACCGTGAAGGTGTGACCGATGAACTTCTGGAGGCGGGAGATGATTTCGGTGGACTCGGCGTTGTTCACGCGCGGGTAGTGCATCGGGGCGAGCTGGCTGACCGGGAGGAAGGCGCGGATGCCGTCGATGTTGGCAATGAGACCGCCCTTGTTGGCTTCCTGAGCCGTGAACTTCATGGTGCCTTCCTGCTCGATCATCTTGTGGAACTTCTCCCAGGCCTTCTTCTGGCTGGCCATGCGGAGGGAGAGGACGACCAACCCTTCGTCGTTTTCCTCTTCGAGCACGAGAGCGGACACTTCATCGCCCTCCTTGAGGTCGCGGAAGGTGTGGAAGGAGTCGCGCAGTTCGCGACCGGAAATGATGCCGGTGGCCACGCCGCCGATATCGATGAGGAGTTTGTTCTTGCCGCGGTGCACAACAGCACCTTCAACCATCTCACCGGGCTTGGCGCGGAAGACCTCGGGAGAACTCGGGAGCAGCTGCTCCATGACGGCCATAGACTTTTTTGCCATAGAAAAGGGGTGGTGCGAGGGGAGAAATAGGGAATCCGGTTCCCGCACGAGCAACCAGATGTGCGCCCAGTATGGCCACAGACCCCTTTGAAGTCAACAAAACCCGACGGAAAACTGCTTCAAAGGAAATGTCGCGAATGCAGGCGCTGCCTGCCCTGCGCTTGTCGTTGGGTGGGTTTTCCTCAGATTCGTTAGATGGTGTTCTTCTCCAGCTTCAGCTGGCTCAGATCGGCCGGGATCTTCTGGTGTTGGCTCGTTTTGGGGTTGTAGATCTCGTAGTACATCGAGAGCAGCTCGCGGGTATTGAGGCGCTTGCAGTGCAGGCCGATGTTGTTGAGGCCGGCTGCCACCAGCTCCACGCGCTCCGTCAGCGCCTTGCTGGCCTGGGGGAAACCGCGGATGCGCTCACTGGCCTTGCCGGAGGAATCATCGGGAGAAATCCAATCGAGGAACTGCCCCACGAGAGTCTTTTTGGTGGCCACATGGTCAAACGGCACCACCACGTAAAAGCGCTTCTGCATGATGTCCGCGACATCCAGCAGGCGCTGGATGAAGGCGATATACGAGTTGGTCTGCGACTTGAGCAGCTCATTTTGCTGCTTTTCGCCGATCACCTGGAGCGAGTTGATGTACTCGTCGATGTTCGTGCGCATGGAGCGGATGATCACCTGCAGCGGGAAGGTGATGGTGTTGAGGAACGAACCGTAGCCGGCGATGATGCCCTGCTGTTCCACTTCGCTCTTGAGATTGAAGTTCACCGCTTCAACCAGCAGCACCGCACGCAGGCCGCCGTTTTTGAGGAGCACGGTGTCGTTGCGGATCTCTGCAATGGGCAAAAATCGCTGCGTCGACGCGCTTGCAGGCTGCTTGCGCGTATGGACGGTTCCCTGTGAGGGCGATGCTTCAGGCATGTGCGGGGCGCGAGGAGTAGATGGAGGAGCGGGGAGCGATGCCGTCCACGCCTGGGGCGCTTTGGTGCTCGCTCACGCTCACGCGTGCGGGGTTCACCGGGATGCGCGGCAGGGGGGAGGGTTCCGGAGCGGGGGGTGCGTCATGACCCGGGGCGTCCACTTCCTTCTCGGCGACGGGTGCGGCCTGCGCGTTGGCATCCTGATCCAGCATGGTGCTGAGTTCGACCAGCTTGTTTTCGCGTGCCTGCATCTGCGCAGCCGTGAAGGGGTCGGCTTTGCTATTCTCTTCCGTTTTGAATGTGCGGATGGTCACCGCAATGCCTGTCCTCGGTCCCCAGGTGCGTACGGCCGGCTTCTGCATGCGCTCTGCGGTGAGCAGAAGCAGATGGGTGAGGCTCAGGTCGTTGATGCGGATGAAGGCAAAGGCCAGCGACAACACGGCGGGGATCCAGGCGATGGCCGTGGTGACGATCGATAGCTGGCCGTAGGCCTTCATCAGGCTCGACCAAATCGCATAGCTGCCTCCGCCGCCGAGGGCGACGATCATCACCTGCCTGAGCGTCAGTGGGCCGACAATGCGGTCTTCCACATAGACGTTCTGCGGAATCTTGACTGCTTCAATTGGCATAATCGTTTAAGTATAGCAGAAAACGGCCTGTTTCGGAAGATGCCTCCCGAGGCCGTTTTCCGTGGTTTAGGGCTGTTTAACTGACTGCCTGCGCCGCTTTGGTGCGGGTTTTCGGCTTTTCCTTGGTTGCAGGCAGGAAGGCGAAGCCGTCGTCACCCTTCTGCGTGACATGAATGGTATCGCCGGGCTGGAACACGCCCTTGAGGATGTGTTCGGCAATTTCATCCTCGATGCGGTGCTGGATCACCCTGCGGACGGGGCGTGCGCCGTATTCGGGGTCGAAGCCGAGTTTGCCGAGCAGCGCCACGGCCTTCTTGTCGACATCGAGGGAGAAGCCCTGCTTGGCGATGCGCATGGCCAGCTCGTTGAGGTGCAGATCGACGATCTTGCAGATGCTCTCCTGGGTCAGCGCGTTGAAGACGATGATGTGGTCGATGCGGTTGAGGAACTCGGGGCGCAGATGCTCCTTGAGTTCGCTGATCACTTCGGCGCGCTTGCGCTCGTATTCCGTTTCCTCGCTCTTCGCCTCGTCCTCGAGCTTGAAGCCGATCTTGGCTGCCTGCTGTGTCAGCTTGGCGGCGCCGATGTTGCTGGTCATGACGATGATGGTGTTGCGGAAATCGACCTGCTTGCCCGAACCGTCCGTCAGCACGCCGTCTTCCATGATCTGGAGGAGGATGTTGAAGAACTCGGGGTGCGCCTTCTCGATCTCGTCGAACAGCACCACGCTGTAGGGCTTGCGGCGCACCGCTTCGGTGAGCTGTCCGCCCTCTTCGTAGCCCACGTAGCCTGCGGTCGTGCCGGTGAGGCGCGACACGTTGTGGCGCTCCATGAATTCGGACATGTCGATCTTGATGAGCGCGTCATCACGGTTGAACACCTCGCGCGCCATGGTGCGCACCAGCTCCGTCTTGCCCACGCCCGTGGGGCCGAGGAAGAGGAACGAGCCGATGGGGCGGCGGCTGTCGCCGATGCCCACGCGGGAGCGGCGGATGGCACGGGACACCTTGGTGATGGCGTCGTCCTGGCCGACCACGGAGGTCTTGAGGATCTGCTCTAGGCGGGCGAGGCGCTTGGCCTCGGGCTTGAGGAGCTTCATCACGGGCACACCGGTCATGCGGGCGACCACTTCGGCAATGTCGTCTTCGCCGATGGTGACGGGGGAGCGGTGAGAAGCGTCGGTGCTCGTCTGGATGCGCTTGATCTGCTCCTTGAGATCCTGCTGCTCCTGTTTGAGCTTGAGGGCGAGCTGGTACTTCTGCTCCTTCACGGCTTCCTGCTGCTTGCCCTGCAGCTGCTCGAGCTGCTGCTCCATTTTTGCCAATTCCGGGTCGACGCGCGATTCCTTCAGGCTCTTGCCCGCGGCGGCCTCATCGAGCACGTCGATGGCCTTGTCCGGCAGGTAGCGCTCGGTCAGGTAGCGCTTGCTCATGACGACTGCGGCGGTGATGGCCTCGTCCTGGATCTCGAGATGGTGGAACTGCTCAAAGCCATGCTTGAGACCCTGGAGGATCGCAATGGCGTTCTCCGGGCTCGGTTCGCCCACCTGGATGGGCTGGAAGCGTCGTTCCAGCGCGCGATCCTTTTCGATCTGACGGTATTCGTCGAGCGTGGTGGCGCCGATCACCTGCACCGCGGAGCGGCTGAGGGCGGGCTTGAGGATGTTGGCGGCATCGAGGGAACCCTCTGCGCTGCCTGCGCCGATCACGGTGTGCAGCTCGTCGATGAACAGGATGATCTGGCGTTCGCTCTGGTTGGCCTCCTTGATCATGTCGTCGAAGCGCTGCTCGAATTCGCCGCGGTACTTGGTGCCGGCCACGATGGAGCCCATGTTGAGCATGAGCACGCGCTTGCCGCGCAGGGGAGTGGGCACGGTGCCGTTGGCGATGCGCTGAGCCAGACCTTCTACGATGGCGGTCTTGCCCACGCCCGGTTCGCCGATGAGCACGGGGTTGTTCTTCGTCTTGCGGTTGAGGATGTGGATGAGGCGCTCGATCTCCTCGTCGCGGCCGATGATCGGGTCGATCTTCTTCTCCTTCGCCTTGGCCACGAGGTCATCGGTGAAGTAGTCGAGCACGGGGGTTTTGCTTTCGGGGTTGGCGCTGCGGCGCTTGCGGGCATCGGGATCCTGGGTCATGCCGCCCTGGCCGTTCGGCTGCATGCCGGCAATCGCGCCCTGCAGACCCGTGAAGAACTGTTCCAACGACTGTTCCACGCTGTGGCTCTGTTTGCGGAACTGGCTGATCTGTCCGAACATCTCCTCCAGGTGGTCTTTGAGATCCTGGGGCTCCACCTGCATCTGCTCCAGCAGCAGCGTGGCGGCGTTCTTGCCCGTCGAGACGAGCGCATAGAGCAGGTGTTCCGTTCCCACATTCGTGTGGCGGAACTTCTGCGCGCTGAGTACGGCCTGTTCGATGAGCGTGTGAAGGAACACGGAAAGGCCGTGTTTTACGTGCTTGCCTTCGATGTCGATGCTCCTGCTGGCCTTCAGCAGAATGCGGATGTTTTCGAGGGTCACTCCCGCTCCGGTGAAGATGGAGAACGCCAACGACTTGGGAATCGACAACAGGCCGAGCAACAGGTGCTCGGTGCCGATGTACGGGCTGCCCATGGTCTTCGCTTCCTGCTCTGCGAGCTGGAGGGCGAGCTTGGCGTTGGGAGTGAACCGGTCGAAGGGGTACATAGAGGGAGGAGAGGAATTATCACTCTAGAGGATCGAGTGATAATGAGGCAAGTCTTCAGCACATGGTACCAGAATGCGGCCGATCCTTGCAGTGTGTAGACGAAGAAATCATGGTCTGATTGCAGCGTAGTCTGATCACCAAAGTTGTTCAAAATCTTGGGCTTGCCCAAAAAGGACGCTGTGTTTTTGTTCGTTTCGGCGTTTTCCTACGGTCGGCGCGAGCGGGCGATGCGCCAGTCCTCAATAAACAATGCCAAGATTGTTGTACCTGGCACGGCGAGAAGAATGCCCAAAATGGGGTGCACAACAGACGGGAAGCTGACGCCGATGAGCATGGCGATGATGATGGCGATGGGCGAGAGACCCACGGCACGCTTCATGATGAGCGGCACAAGCAGGTTGTTCTCGCACCACTGGATCACGTAGTAGACGCCGGCGACGATCAGCGCCCAGAGCCAGCCTTCCTGCGTGACGGCAATCAGGACGGAGGGGATGGCGGCGATGATGGGGCCGACATAGGGGATGAACTCGGTGAATGCGGCGAGCACGGCAAGGGTCACGGCATACTGCATGCCCAGGAAGGTGAGGGCGATGAAGACCAGTGTGCCGATGGCGGCGCCAAGAATCAGCTGGCCGCGCGCCCATTGGCCGATCTTGTGATGGATGGCGTCGGTCTTGGTGTCGATGTAGTTGCGGTAGCGGTGGCCGAAGAAGCTGACGAACCAGCTGCGCAGCTGCTCGCGTTCCATCTGGATGAAGAAGCCAAGGACAAGCACCACGATCAACTGCACGATGAATGACACGATCGATGTGGCCACCTGCGCGGCGAACGTGATGGAGCCGCGGGCAAAGGCCGAAATGCCGTCACTGAAGTTTTTCAGGGCATCGGTGAATTGATGGATGTCCAGGCTCTGGAGCATTGCGGTGGTGAACTCCGTCAGGCGCTGGTTGAGCTCGGTGGTGAGGAAGGGCAGATCAATGGTCGGGTCGCGCAGGAACGCATTGAATGTCTCGCTCACCATGTTCAGGATCTGTCCGATCTGATCGGCGATGATCGGCGTAAGGGAGAGGACGAGGAAGAGGAAGACAAGCAGGGCAACCAGGTAATGCACCAAGACGCCAATGCCGCGGGGAATGCCCCAGCGCTCCATGGCACGCACACCCGGATCGATCACTGCCGCGGCAAAGAAGCCGAGCACCAGCAGGAGCAGCGGCTGGGTGAGATTGATCACCAGCACCGTGGCACCCACGACCACGAGTACCCACAGGGCGCCGCGCACGACACTCCATTGGTCGATGCTCACCTGGATTTCGGGCAATTGCAGCGGCTGCGGCATGGCCACGGATCCGTTGCTCCCGCCGTGCATGCGTGCCTTGCGGGCACGGGCAAGCAGTTCCTGCGCCTTGCGGCCGATGACACGGAACGAGGTGAACGCGGACGATGATTTGCGGGATTTGGCCATTACACGATTGCGGAAAGAACGGCGTTGATGATACCAAAGGTTGAGGCGGTGACGAAGAAACCGATGAGCGCCCACCGCAGGCGTTCCTTGCCGCCGGTGTCGCCGCTCGCGGTCGCGTTGCCCAGGGCGATTTGGTAGCCGGCGACGATGATGTTGAGCAGACAGATGGCGCCCGCGAAGGCGAACACAATGTCGATGGCGTTGGCGATGACCGTATTCAAACAGCTCGGATCGAGCTTTCCGGTCTTAAAATCGCATTCGCTGTTGCCGGCGCTGTCGATGACCGACTTTGCGGTCGCGGCGTACAGCGTGGTCGGGACAGTGACGAGAAGGCCGATTGCGCCCGTCCGAAAAGAAGAAATGACTGAGGTGAACATCGGCTCTATCATGCGTTCGAGCGCTTCCTACAGCGACCCTCTTCTTGCTGTTTTGCCTCGCCTCAGAGCCAAATTTGTGCTCTGCTATCGGTCACTCATGGCGCCTTTCCAATGGTCAACGGCCGCCCGCCCCATCGTCGCACTCGCCCCCATGGCCGGTGTGACCGATGCGTCGTATCGGCAGTTCATCAAAAAGCTGTGTCCGGAGGCGGTGGTGTATACCGAATTCCTCTCCACCGATGCCATCAGTTACGGAGCCAAGCGCACGTTGCGCATGATGGAGTTTGATCCGGAGGTGGAGCGGCCGTTCATTGTGCAGGTATTCGGGCATGACCCGGAACATTTCCTCGAGGCGGCGAAGGTGATCGAACAGATGGGTGCCGACGGCATCGACATCAACATGGGCTGCCCCGCCGCAAAGGTGGTGTCGTCGTGTCATGGCGCTGCGCTCATCCGCGAACCCGAACTGGCTGCAGAGCTGGTGGCGGCAACCAAAAAAGCCGTGAAGATCCCCGTGAGCGTGAAGACGCGCCTGGGGTGGGACAGCAAAACCACGCTGATTCCGTTCTGCAAAAAGCTGGTTGAGGCGGGAGCGGAGGCTTTTGCCATCCATGGGCGCCGCTTCTGCGACAAATTCACCGGCAGTGCCGATTGGAACCCCATCTATGAACTGAAGAAAGAGGTGAACGTGCCCGTGATCGGCAATGGCGACATCTACAGTGCGCAGGATGCCCTCGACAAGATCGGCAACCTCGACGGTGTGATGGTGGGGCGCGGCACCTTTGGCAACCCGTGGCTGCTGCAGGACATCCTGGAGGCGTTTGCCGCGCGTGAGGCCAAGCAGCCGACCATCGCCACCATGACGTTTGCGCAGAAGGTGCCGTTCATCCTGGATCACTGCGAACTGGCGGTGAAGCTGAAGGGGGAGAGCAGGGGAATGCGCGAGATGCGCCGACATCTGTGCGGCTATGTGAAGGGGTTCGATGGTGCGGCGGAGATGCGGGCAAGCCTGATGCGGACAGAGAGTTTTGAGGAGACGAAGAGGATTTTGATCAAAGCGTAGAAATGCCAGCATTCCTTCTTTCTTCTTGCAGCCGCCCAGAAGAAAGCAGCAAAGAAGAACCCAACGCTGCCGACGCACCGGCTCCTTCTTTTGGGCGACTCGAGGGATGAGTAGACAAGTGTAGGAGCACTTCCCGCACCCCCTGCCTTCGGCAGCGGAGCCCCCAAGGTTCAGAACGTATCGGATATCCAGACAACCACACTCACAGCCTCGGTGGGGCGCGACGCGAGCGGGGGTGAAGGGGTGATGCAGTTTCGGGATGGGAGAAACAGACGCCTGATTCGATCGGGCAGGGCGAGGGCATGGCGGCGCACGCGTTTGGGCTCCACCCTTGCCGCTTGGGCAAGGGTGGAAGAGGAAAAAGGCGACACCATGTCATTTTTGCAATAAAAAAACCGCCCTCAGAGAAGGCGGTTTGATTGATCGTCGAATGCTTAGGCCTTCACCTTGAGCCCCGGTCCCATCGTGGGCGCAATGCCGATGGAGAGGATGTAGGTGCTCTTGATGCCGGCGGGCTTGGCCTCGTTGATGGCGGCGATGAGGGCGACGAGGTTCTCCTCGAGCTTCTTGCTGCCGAACGAGATCTTGCCGAACGGCGCGTGGATGATGCCGAACTTGTCCATCTTCACTTCGATGCGACCCTTCATGAGGGCGGTGATGGCCTTGGTGACGTCTTCCGTCACGGTGCCGGCCTTGGGGCTGGGCATGAGACCGCGCTGACCGAGGGTCTTGGCGATCTTTCCGAGGTTCTTCATCATGGCGGGAACGGCCACGGCGATGTCGAACTCGATGTTGCCGCTTTCGATCTCCTTGATCAGGTCTTCGTTGCCGGCGATCACGGCGCCAGCGGCCTTGGCCTCCTTCACGAGGTCATCGGGCACGAATGCGGCAATGCGCACCTTCTTGCCTGTGCCATGGGGGAGATCCACCGTGGTGCGGACAAGCTGGTCGGCCTGTGTGGTGTCGGCGTTGATGTGCACGTGTGCCTCGGCCGTTCCATCGAACTTCGTGATGGCGAGTTTCGGCAAAAGCTCACACGCCTCCGCGAGATCGTAGATCTCCTTGGTGACGAGCGCCTTGGCGGCAATGTACTTCTTACCAGCTCCGTGCTGGGTGGTGCCGCGCTCGTGCGTGGAGCGGCCGGCGGTCTTCTCGGTCTTTTCTGCTGCGGCTTTCTTGGTAGCCATAGGATTGGGGGGAAGTGGTACAGGCGCCACGCAGGTGCGGGCTCCCACAAAGTAGGCGCCTAGAGTGTCAGAACCGGGCGATGGATGCAAGAGAAAGGTCTCAATGGCACAAAAGGAAAGAAAGGATGCCGTGGGGCGAACCCGGGCATCCTTTCAGTCTTATCGGTCGTTTGGAGGGGGTTATTTCTTCTTCTTGGCCGGGGAGACCATCTTCTTTTGGACGGGTGCCTTGGCGAAGGCCGGCTTGGGGCGGCTGTCGCTTGCCGTCGCCCACAGCAGGAGGATGCCGAAGAAGAGGATCGTGGAGGGCAGCGCCCACCAGTTGCCACCGACATTGCCCTGGCTGATGAGGATGAAGACGAGCAGGTAGAGGAACCCGAGCACGCTGAGCAGCAGACCCACGGTCTTCCAGGTGTAGAACGCCACAGCCTGGGGCACGGCACGCGACACGGGATCGATCTGATGCAGCAGGTGATCATGACGCAGGAACACGAGGCCGCCCACCACGAAGGTGAACAGCAACGAGGCGTAGGTCATGGCCGGCAGTGCGAGGCGGGCAAGCACCGATGCGAGCGTGGGAAGCCCCCCGAGCGCCATGAGGATGATGCCGAGTCCTTCTGCCAAGACGCAGAAACATGCGCGGCCGCCATCGCCCGAGCGCGCGCCTTTCAGCAGCGTGGGAACGAGCAACAGCGCAATCACGTTGGCCGTGATGACGGGGATGAGCAATCCGTAGAGGACTGCGGACGGACCAAAGAGTCCGTTGAATGCGGTCGTGAGCATGTCGGAAAGTGGGATGAGTGGAATGTAGACTACAGCTTCACAAAAAACGCGCACGACAAATGCATTGCTGCAAAATGCGGACGTGATGTGGCTGTTATTTGCACATGTTGAAAAGCTGTGGTGCCTTGCGCGTCTCCGTTGTCAGCAAGTTAGCCCTCGATGGTGATGCCCATGTTCTTCGCCGTGCCTTCCATCATGCGTGCTGCGGCGTCGATATCGGCGGTGTTGAGGTCGGGCATTTTCACTTCGGCGATCTCGCGCAGCTGTGCGCGGGTGATCTTGCCCACCTTGTTCTTGTTGGGTTCGCCGCTGCCCTTCTCGAGCTTCACCTTCTCCATGATCAATGCGGAAGCGGGCGGCTGCTTGAGGATGAAGACGAACGTGCGATCGTCATACACCGTGATTTCGGCAGGGATCAGCTGACCCTTGCGCTCCATCGTGCGCTGGTTGAACTGGTTGCAGAAGCCTGCAATGTCGATACCGGCCTGGCCAAGCACAGGTCCCAGAGGAGGTGCGGGAGTGGCAGAGCCACCGCGCGCCTGAACCTTGATGATTTTCTTGATTGCTTTAGCCATACAAAAGAGAGTGCTGGGGGAGTGTACGGATCGGCAGAGCGCTGTCAATCCGACTTCTTCACGAACTTCACTGTGCCAACGCCTGCGACAGGCTGTCGACCAGGGGGGCGACGGCGTCTTCCTTTCCGGTGGTGATGTGCAGCTCGATCAGCGCGTCACCGGTTTTGACAAAGAGGAGGCGCTCGGTGCTGAGGGCGGGATCAAGGAAGGTGAGCGTGGAGCGTACGGGCTTGCCGGGGATTTCCTGGGTCTCATCCTTGAGATCCTGCAGGTTGGCGGAGAACGACTGGAGCAATGATTCCTTGAGGGTTTGGTAGGCCTTGGCGGATTCGGGGGTGACGATCCATGCCAGCGAACCGGCGCGGTCGCCGTCTTTGAGCAGGGTAACCGTGGGGATCTGGCTGCCCGGGAGGATCTGGCGGAGGAACGACGGCTCTTCCTTCTCTTCAAAGGTGAAGCCCTGTGCCACCAGCGTCTGCAGGAGCTGGTCTTTGTTGCCGGCAGGATCCATGGCCACACTTGAGGTGCTGCCGGTGCCCGTGGCAACCGACGACACGGAGCTTTCCTCTCCACCTTCCAGCCACAGGCCAAGCTGCCCGGTCAGCGACTTCTCGCGCAGAAGCGCATCGGAAGCGGCGAGCCCCGCGATGGCGAGGACGGCGAGCGACGTGACGGCAACTTTGGAGGAGGTCTTCATAGGCGGGGAGTGTACCCCCCGCACGGTCGCGCGGGGAAGGAGGCTCATAGTATAATATTATCAAATTTTGTCAATATCTCACTCGGGCTTGTTTTTAGGCCCAATGCCCAGCGCCTTCGCCATTTTGCGTTCCAGCGTTGCCCGCATGCAGTCCAAAAGGAGCATTTTTATGCGGTCATATTCTTCCTCTTGCTGCGTCTCGCTCACGAGCTTTGCGGTCGCGCGTGTGACGAATGCATTGGGATCGTTGTCGTACTGCCGGCGCTGCTTTTTGGTGAGCAGATTCAACCGATCCTGCTTGTCGCTGTAGACGTGCCGCAAGTGGATGCGGCAGGCATCGGTGAGCGAGATGTGCGGTGTGAGCACGTGCTCTTTTACCTGCAACGCGGCGTACTGCCCGAAGCGCTGTGAGAACTGGCGCATGGCCGGGTCATCGCGCCCTTCAAGGGCGATGTCATAGAGGGCTTGAGTGTTGGCTTCGCACCATCCCACAGTCTGACCAATGCTCAACACAGCGCCCGCTTCGTCGCGCACATGACGGATCATGGAACAGGTGGTTTCGGCAACCATGTATTCTCTCATGCCGGGTGCGTGCAATGAGTAGATGTGATCGATGCCCCCCAAAAACAGATCGAGTGTTTTCCCCGTCATACCCACTTTCATGGCCATGTCTCGTGCAGATGTCATCCGCTTTTTGGTTTTGTGTTGCAGCGTGAGAGCATCGGGAATCGTGGCATGCTGCTTGAGGCCATTCATATCCACCATCGTTGTATCAATGCCGGCCAATACCGCCTCGGGCAGCTCGACGTTTTCGTGTTCCATGCACTCATTTTGATATATTTCAACAATTGATCAAGGACTAGGGGTGGAAGTCCGTCCACTCTGGTATAGTCGGCGCCATGACCGTCGAGAGGAAGCAAAAGCGCGAATCGGCAGTGGAACCGGCAGCTGCAGCCCCCGAGGAGCAGCAGGTGGAAAATGGCCTGCGACCCAGGCGGCTTTCGGAGTATGTGGGGCAGCAGAAAATCAAAGAACATCTCCTTGTGCATATCGATGCCGCCAAGCACCGCATGGAACCGCTGGGGCACACCTTGCTCCATGGTCCTCCGGGACTGGGCAAGACCACCCTCGCCCATATCATCGCTTCGGAGATGGGCTGCTCGATCCGCGTGACCAGTGGACCCGCCATAGAGAAGGCAGGGGACTTGGCGTCGCTCCTCACCAACCTCGAGAAGGGCGATGTCCTCTTTATTGATGAGATCCACCGCCTGCGACCGCAGATCGAAGAGGTGCTGTATGCCGCGATGGAAGACTGCGTGCTCGACATCATGATTGGCAAAGGCCCCACCGCACGCTCCGTGCGCCTGACGCTGCAACCCTTCACCCTCGTGGGTGCCACCACCAAGGCCGGCGTGGTCAGCGCGCCGCTGCGCGACCGCTTTATGCACCAGTTCAAGCTGGCGTTCTACGAGCCCATCGAAATGCGACAAATCGTGGAGCGCAGCGCGCAGATCCTTGGCACGCCCATCGCACCCGCCGCCGCAGAGCGCATCGCAAGCAGCAGCCGCGCCACCCCGCGCATTGCCAACCGCCTTGTCCGTTCGGTGCGCGACTTTGCACACGCGGGGAACCTGAGCGCCATTGATGCCGCGCTGGTGGAGCGCACATTGCAGAGCCTGGAGATCGACAGCGACGGCCTCGACCGCACCGACCGCGCGCTGCTCGCCGTACTCATTGATCAGTTCAACGGCGGCCCCGTGGGCTTGGGCACCCTCGCGGCGATCCTGGCCGAAGAAGAAGACACGATTGAAGATGTGTACGAGCCCTACCTTATGCAATCCGGTCTGCTGCAGCGCACGCCCAAAGGCCGCATGGCTACGCCTCGAACCTATGAGAAACTGGGGAAGAAGGCGCCTGAAAACAAAAGTCAGGTAGAAATGTTTTAAATTTCTATCATTTTTTTTCTAGCCTTCATATCAGACAGCATTTCTTCGTTTTTGCGTATAAATTCTGAAAACTTTTTTGTTTTGCTGTTTTTGCGGTTTCTGAATGCTTCGTTTAATTTTTCGGTTAAATGTATGGCAACCTGCAATAAACATTCAGTTGTAGCATTGTTGTAATCGACTGCCAGTTTTTTTAAACCAGAATCAGATTCATCTTTCAGAAACAGTTTATGGAACAAGTCATTTCGTCGTGTATGCAGACTATGAAGTGTTGATGCAGTATTGATTAGACCGATTCGAGCCGCTTCATTATAAATTGATCGGTCACTGATTTGGCCAAGTAGCGGATGGCTGTGATCAGTAAATAATTCGTCAATGTAGTCGTTACCTCTTTGATCTATTTTAAGAATAATTCCTTTTCTTAAAATTGCATTAATTGCGTTAAAACTGATCGCTATAGATTCAAAGTAATAGCCCTTTTTTAAAGCATCATCTTGCTTCTTCATCCATTTTTCTGAAATAAATGACCATTCGGGGTTAGACTCGGGTCTTTTCATAAATGCAGGAAAGGAATTTGGATTTAGTAAATTTTTGCGCTTGTTCATGCTGTGCATTACATCCAAATTGTGATGCATCGAATCTCACTATTGCGCTCATAAGCGACTCCGCCGTCGGCTCATCGAAGAACATCCCCGTCTTTCCTTCCTCCACTGTCTCCAGCGCCCCACCGCCGCGATAGGCAATGACCGGCGTGCCACAGGCCATGGCTTCGAGCGGGACAAGGCCAAAGTCTTCCTCGCCGGGGAACAGCACCGCCTGTGCGCCGGCGTAGAGGTCGATCAGCTCCTGCCCGTCTTTGCGACCGCGGAACTCGGTGTGGGAGCCTGCAAGCCGTTTGAGGCGGGGCATGTCTGCTCCTTCCCCCACGATGATCAGGCGCTTGCCCAGCCGCTCGCACGCTTCGATGGCCAGGTCGATACGCTTGTAGTGCGCGAGGGTGGAGACGACGAGGAAATATGGGGATAGGGCTGGGGATAGGGACGGCTTGGCATGTAAAAACATGTCGTCGATCGGCGGGTGGATCACCGTGCTCTCGCGGCGCCAGTACAGCTCGATGCGTCGTTGCACTTCTTTGGATGGGGCGATGAGCACATCGGGTCGCTCGGAGCTTTCGCTGTCCCAGATCCGCAGCTTGTGGAAGAGTTTTGCGAGGTAGGGCTTGTTAAGGAACCCCAGCGGCTGTTTGCCCACGCGCTCCAGCACATCGTGTGTGCGATCCCACAGGTAGCGGGCGGGGGAGTGGACATAGCAGATGTGCTTGGGTTTGCCGTTGGTGATGATGCCGTGGACGAAGGCCGAGGAGCTGCTGATCACGAGATCGAACTCGGAGAAATCCCAGCTCTCCACCTGCGTGGCGAACCTGCCGAGGTAGTGGTGGTGGTTATAGCCAAGGATGGGTCGGCGGTAGCCACGCACGCGCGAGGCGGGGAACCAGTCACCGAGTTTCTTCTCGTTGTAGAGCAGCGTGTAGATGGGCGCATCGGGATACTGATCTGCAAGGATCTTGAAGACGCGTTCGGCGCCGCCTTTCATGGTGAGCAGTTCGTGGACGAGGGCGATCTTCATTGCCTCTAGCGTAGAGGAAAAAGAGGAGTCAGAGGAGTCAGAAGAATCCGCGCAAAAGAAGGAGCCAGGGCATTGCGAACGCGCTTATGCAGTCTGTAATTCCTTCGTAATGAACAGCACTCGCAGCGCATTTAGAATCACCGCCACATCAATCCCTTCCTGGAAGAAGGCGCCCATGATGGGCGGGATATAGCCCAGTGCCGCAAAGACCATGCACACGGTGCTCAGGCCGATGCCCACGAGGATGCTTTGCTTGGCGATGGTCATGACCCGGTGGCCGATCAGCAGTGCCTCGCCCACGCGCTCGATGCGGTCGACCAGGATCACGATGTCGCCGGCTTCGCTGGATGCCGTGGAGCCGTGGCCGCCCATGGCGATGCCCACATCGGCTGCGGTGATGGCCGGTGCATCGTTTACGCCGTCGCCCACCATCACCACGGGGGCGTGGGTTGCGTGGGTCTCCTGCACGATGCGCACCTTGTCCTCGGGCAGCAGCTCGGCATACACCGCGCTTTCGGGCAGGCCGATGTCCTTGGCCATCTTGAGCCCCACGGCCGCCTTGTCGCCGGTCAGCATGGCCACCTTTTGGATGCCCAACGTGGCGATATGGGCAAACAGCTGTTTCACATTGGGGCGCACATGGTCGGCAAACACGATCACGCCCAGCACGGAGCGTTCATCGGCGACAAACACCGGGATCTCGCCCGCCTCACGCGCCGTGTCGTGCTCGTGTTGGAGCTTTGCTTCCACGGCGATGCCCAATCTCTCGAGGTACTTCATGCGGCCGACGGTGTAGCGCTTGCCATCCAGCGTGCCGCGCACGCCGTCGCCAAAGTCCTCCACGAAGTCGGTGGGGGTGGAGAGGTCGACATTTCTGGTGTGTGCCTCGGATGTGAGCGAGCGGGCAAGCACATGGGTCGACAGCTGGTCGAGGCTTGCGCCGATACGCAGCACGTCTGTTGCTGATGCGGCCATGGCCTCGATACGGGCGATCACGGGGGTGCCGAGCGTGATGGTGCCGGTCTTATCGAAGAGGAAGCTTTTGGCTTCGCCCAGCTTTTCCAGCACGCCGCCGTTTTTCACGATGATGCCGCGGGCAGCCGCCACCGAGATGCCCGAGGCAAAGGCGGTGGGTGTGGCGAGGATCAGCGGGCAGGGCGTGGCCACCACCAACACGGCAAGCAGGCGCACCGGGTCACCGGAGATCCACCACGCGATGGCGGCGATCACGAAGGTGATACTGGTGAACACCACGCTGTAGCGGTCGGCCAGGCGCACGAACGGCGCCTTCTTGTCTTCGGCTTCCTGCACCAGGCGGATGATCTTGGCGTAGTTGCTCTCGCTTGCGGCCTTGGTGGCGCGGATCACGAGCAGGGCGTCGTTGCTTACGCTTCCGCTGAGCACGTTGCTGCCTTTGGCTTTGCGCACAGGCACCGATTCACCGGTCAGGGCGGACTCATCGACCATGGCCACGCCCTCCAGCACCTCGCCGTCGACCGCGATGGTTTCGCCGGGTTTGGCGATCACGATGTCGCCGGGGACGATGGTGCCCACCGGCACGTCGATCACGTCGCTGCCGCTGCGTTTGTGGGCGGTGGTTGGTGCGTTCTCGATAAGACTGGTGAGCTCTTTGCGCGCGCGGCGCAGGGCATAGGCCTCCAGCGCCTCACCGCCGCTGAGCATGAGCAGCACTACGGTGCCGGCCAGGTATTGGCCAAGGAAAAACGCGGTGATGATGGCGACGATGGCAATCAGATCGACCCCGAAGTGGCCGCGGATCATTGCTTCGGCAATCTCCACAATGAGCGGAAGCGACCCCACCACCAGGGTGAGGAGCAAGGCTCCGTTGGTTGCGGCCGGCATGGCCAGCGCGTTGCATACACCGGCAACCACCAGCCCCGTGACCACAAAGAGGGGAATGACGGCCTTGAGCGACAAGGAGGGCAAACGCATGGATCCAGTCTAGCGTAGTTGGCATCGGGGCGCTGATCCGTTAGGATTCGCCCCTTATGTTCGAATCTGCCAATTTCGACGAGCTGGAGCGCAGTGTGCGCCGCACCATCAAGCGGTTTGAAAAACTGCCCGATGAGGCCATGGCACAGCACATCAATATGGAGCTGAGCATGCCGTATTGGTTGGTGACCGAAGGAAACAGGTTTGACTGCGCCAGCCGTCTGCACGCGCTGTTTGTCGAGGCGGAGCAGGCACTTGTGGAGAACAAGGATGACATGGAGGCGATCGACAAGCTGATCGCCATCGCCCGTAGGCGCCGCGAATGGCTGGAATATCTGATGACGGGTGAGTTGAAATAACCGCACAAAGGGCATCTTCAAGAGCGCAGTGTTTTCTGCTATACTGAGCCGATATGGCAAACACACCCGATCTGTATTGGAAGGCAAAAATCGAGGAGAAGGGAAAGCCCGTGCGCTTTGAGTACATCACCAAAAACGAAGCCCGCACGCGCGGCCTCATTGGCCAGGTGCTGCTGCATGGCGAGGAATCCGCCTATGTGAAAATTTCGGAGCAGACCTACCAAACCTATCGCGATTGGAAGAGGGCGAATCGGTAGGCGATCGAGGTGCATCGTTGAGAATCTATTGTGAAGTTTGCTTTTCATTTTTTGCATGGCAGGGGTAAAGTGCAAGGTTGCCTTTTCCCCATCACCCATGCCCGCCATTGCCAAGGCCAAGCCGGCTGCAAAGAAGCGCATCGTTGTGCGAGCAACGCCCAAAAAGGTGCCGCTGCTCAAGATCAGGATTCTCGGGAGAGTGATCCACTACTACGACCATATCGGGGTGGCGATCGTGGAGCTGGCCGCGCCCATCCGCCTGGGCGACATCATCCGGATCAAGCACGGCGCCCATGAGCACATGCAGCCGGTCACCTCGCTGCAGATCGACCATCAGCCGGTCAACGCAGCAAAGAAAAAGGACGTGGTGGGCATCCGCACCATGGAAAAGGTGCAGGAAGGCGCCCTGGTCATGCCGCTGTAGTTTGCAGGAGGCGACGGGGTGACTATCCTGTGTGCATGACTGCTCGCACCTCCCGTCTGTTGCACAAGATCGTTGTGTGGCTCGCCGTGCTCCTCACGCTGCCGTTCTATCTGACGATCACCGGATTGTCGCTCATGGCCTTTGATTCGCCGGATGCCGGCATGAAGGCGTGGGTGTTTGTGTCGAGCGTGGCGGGAGTCAGCATGTTGGTGCCGCTGCTTTCACTGGTCTATGCATTGCGATCGCTCAAGCATCACAAAACGCTGCGGGGCATCCTGATTGGGTTTGTGCCGTTCTTCGTGCTCGCGGGGTTTTGGCTGTGGGTGAGCCAGCAGTCGTTCACGTGATTCTTGTGCCACTTTACAACGAATTGTTCCGAAGCGGAGCTTTGCTTCGCCGAGGAACTCCTCTGCAGGGAAAGGGGTACTGGGGAAAACCGTCGTAGGTTTTCCTCAGAAGATGGTGGGTCGGGAGGGGTTCGAACCCTCGACCAATGCCTTAAAAGGGCACTGCTCTACCAGCTGAGCTACCGACCCAAAGAACGTGCGGGGAGTATATCGTGTTTTTTGCGTCCGTCGATGTAGTCTGTGGGTCATGATCGACTCCCACTGCCACTTGGCCGACGCACAATTCGCCGATGATCTGCAGGCGGTGCTCGGGCGGGCGGCGCTGGAGGGCGTTGCCACGATGGTCACCATCGGTGACAGCATTGAGGAGTCGAAAAAATGCATAGAGCTGGCGGAGAACCATGAACAGATTTTTTGTGCGATCGGTGTGCATCCCCACAATGCCAAGGAGTGGACATCGTGGGATCTGCAAACGTTCAAGGCGCTCGCGGCATCGTCGCCCAAGGTGAGGGCGATCGGGGAGATCGGCTTGGATTACCATTACGATTTCTCCGAGCCGGCCGATCAGCGTACCGCATTTTTGCAGCAGCTGATGTTGGCCAAGGAAGTCGCATTGCCCGTGGTGGTGCACTGCCGCGAGGCCGTGAACGACGTGTGGGCGATTGTCGATGATGTGAAGCCCGAAAAGCTGGTCATCCACTGCTGCACGGAAAAGTGGAAGGACGTGGAGCGGTTTGTGGAGCGCGGGTACCTGTTGTCGTTCACGGGCATCGCCACCTATGCCAACGCCCAAGACGTGCGCGACTGCATCCGTCACTGTCCGCTTTCGCAGATGATGATCGAAACCGACGCCCCCTATCTCGCGCCCGTGCCCCATCGCGGCAAGCGCAACGAGCCGTCGTTCGTGACGGAGGTCGCCAAGCTGATCGCGCAGGAAAAGGGGGTCAGTCTGCAGGAAGTGGACGTTGCGACGACGCGGAATGCCGTAGAGTTTTTTGGCTTATCACAGTAATCTCCCGCTTGTCGTCCCCGTAGGTTAACGGATAGACCACTGGCCTCCGAAGCCGGGAATACAGGTTCAATTCCTGTCGGGGACACCACTCATTTTCCACGGCGTCAGTGGATTTTTTTTGCTGCGTAGACTTGGTTATTTCACAAGATTTTGCTACAATACCAAGAACACAACATTCACAACCTTCACCTCTTCTCCGTATGATTTCCGCCGATCAGGATTCGTCGCATGTCGAGCATCAGCAGTCCATCAGCTGCCTTGTGACTCCGCATGACGCACCGCACTCCGCAGATCCCCGTACCTCCTCCCTTCGTCTCATGGTGTTCTTCGCAACGATGGCCATCCCCGTTCTGCTGCTGGCCAGTTCCACGCAACAGTTTGCGTATCGCCCAGGCGCGCTGCCCGGCACCCATGGTGCCGCCACCGCCAGCGGCACGACGGCACCTGCGGCCGGTATGACCGGCTCGGTGAATTCCGGCAGCAAGATCGATGCCATGCGTGAGAAGCGCCGCGCCGCCAACCCGGGTGTGGAACCCTGGCATCCGTCCGCTCCTGAGCATGCCGACAACCACACCGGCGTGTATCTCACGATCTCATCTGCCCAGAACGAACAGAAGCTGCGCGACACGATCAAGGCGCTCAAGGAGCGCGGCGAGACCTCCATCGTTGTCGATGCAAAAGGCGGTCGCGTGCACTATGCGTCGAATGCCCCCTATGCCAACGAGCTCGGCCTCGTGAATCCGTATCTCGACATCGACAAGGTGATTCGGATCGCCCACGAAGAAGGCATGTACCTTATCGCGCGCACGGTCACGCTCAAGGACGATGGCCTCTACGACAAAGTGCCTGCAGCCCGCGTAAAGAATCCAAAGACGGGCGCCACGCTCGCCCCAGGCTGGACGGATCCGGCCAGCCCCGAGACGCAGCGGTACAACTACGAAGTGTTCTGCGAGCTCGCGCAGAAGGGATTTGACGAGATCAACATGGACTACATTCGCTTCTCCACGGCCGATTTCGGCAATCTTCGCGCCTATACAGGTCAGGAGAAGGCAGACCGTCTTGTGGCGTTCATCAAGGGGGCAAGGGAAAAGATCGCCGAATGCAATCCGGCCACGAAGCTCGGCGTTTCCACGTTCGCCATCATCGGTTGGAATTATGACGTGAACGTCGAAACCCTTGGTCAGGATATCAAGCGCATCGCACCGTACGTCGACATCATCTCGCCGATGGCCTACCCCGCCACGTTCACGAGCGAGGGCTACTACGTCCCCGGCAAGCATCCGCGCAGTCGCATGTACTGGCTCGTGTACCGCACGATCAAGGGCTATGCCGACTTCCTCGGCGCCGATGCCGTGAAGCTGCGCCCCTGGATCCAGGGCTACTACGTCGATGCCAAGGACATGCGCGAACAGATGGACGCCCTCACCGATGCAGGCGCCTGCGGCTTCCAGGTGTGGAACGCCAATAACAACTACGGTCCCGTCTATCAGGCGATGGGCAACTGGGAGTTGCCGGAGAACTGCAAGTAAACACCGTCGACAGGATGCAAAGGCATAGGGTCTCCCCTATGCTTTTTGCGTATGCCTTCCGGTGTGAAAGCGGCGCTGCTGGAACTCCACGACCCCAAAAAGGCCGCGTTCTTCCCGAAGTTCTTTAAGGCAGGGAAAGGGGAATATGCCGAGGGTGATCGTTTCCTTGGCCTGTCTGTGCCGCAGATGCGCGCGATCGCCAAGCAGCATGTTGGTCTGTCCTTTTTGCATATCGAGCCGCTGCTTGCCGATGCGTATCACGAGGTGCGCCTCGTGGCGCTGTTCATCCTGACCATGCAGTATGAGCAGGCGGACGAGCGACAGAGGAAAGCGATCGTGGAGTTTTATCTCTCCCATCTCGAGGGAGTGAACAACTGGGATCTTGTCGACTGCAGCGCCTACAAGATTCTCGGGGATTGGCTGCTCACACACGATCGCAAGATTCTCGTGCGTTTCGCCAAGAGCGGAGAGCTGTGGAAACAGCGCATCGCCATCGTGAGCACCTATGCGTTGATCAGGGCAGGGGACTATGCCGATACCCTGGCCATCGCCACGTTGCTCCTGGGGCATGACCACGATCTGATCCACAAGGCGGTGGGCTGGATGCTGCGGGAGGTGGGCAAACGGGACAAAAAGACCCTGCTGGGCTTTCTGGAGATGCATGTGCGCCAGATGCCCCGTACGGCGCTGCGGTATGCCATAGAGCGGTTCCCTGAGGCTGAGCGCCGCCGCTGGTTGGCACGCTAAAGAGGTGTTGCACCCCGCCCCGCCTCTCCGTACCATGTCGTGGCTCTTTGCGGACATAGCTCAATTGGCTAGAGCGTCGCCTTGCCAAGGCGAAGGTTGCGGGTTCGAGTCCCGTTGTCCGCTCCATTTTCTGAGAGGAACCTACGACGGTTCCTCCCAGTACCCACCTCCCTGCAGAAGAGTTCCTCACCGAAGCAAAGCTCTGGTTCGGAACGGTTCCTTTTCTGAGAGGAACCTACGATATTTCTTCTCGTAGGCTCGTTTTCCCTGTCCAGGGAGTCGTTGGAGGAGAACAAAGCTCGCTTCATGACGATTCATTAGAAATTTTCTAGGGCGAAGCTTAGACTCTGCCGGTCATTTATCGTTCTTTCGCAAGGAATATCCGATCGCGCGGGATTAGTACAGTGGTAGTACGCTAGCTTCCCAAGCTAGAGATGCGGGTTCGATTCCCGTATCCCGCTCCAAACTCCCTGCAGGAGGCCGAAGGTCACATACACACTCTTGATGTCGTTTGGTTCTTCGGGGACACTGGCGACGATGCTGTGGGCAATCGGTGACAGACGGCGATGGCTGGTATTGGCGGGGTATCTCTGTGTGTTCGCATGCGGAGCCGCGGTGGTATTGCTGCTGAGCCGATCGTATACCTGCACCGCCGGTCTTACGTTGCTGAACCCCGATTTGCCATGTTTGGATGAGCGCAAGGCACGATCCGAGTTGGATTACGATCCCTTGCGTGCACAGCTGATCCAAACGATCGATCAATACAACAAGTCCGGCACGGTGCCGCATATCGCCCTCTTCTTCCGCGATCTCAAATATGGTCCGCGCTTTGGCATCCGGGCAAACTGGAATTTTGACCCGGCGAGCCTGCTCAAATTGCCCATCTTAATGGTGATCCTGCATGAGGCGGAGCATCACCCGGCGCTGCTGGATGAGAAACTCACCTATGAAAAGGATTACGGCAAGGACTATGTGTTGGGCGAGCCCGATTCGACCATCACGCTTCATGCGTCCTACTCCATACGGGATCTGCTGCAGAAAATGGTGGAGTTTTCGGACAACAGATCCACCTACATGCTCCTCGACAAGATCAATGAGCTTGGCCTGCGTGAGAATTCCAACACCTTCTCGGATCTTGGCACCATGCAGCTTTTGGTCAGCGGCCAGCTCGACAATGTGCGGCTGATCTCCCTCGTGAACATCTTTGTCGCGCTCTATAACGGCAACTATCTCTCGCGCGAGTCATCGCAGTTTGCGCTGGATCTGCTGGCGCACACTACCTTCAACGATGGGCTTGTTGCCGGGGTGCCCAAGGGCACCGCTGTTGCGCACAAGTTCGGCATCCGGCAGGGTGCGACGGCGAAGGAGGGGGAGCTGCATGACTGCGGCATCGTCTATCATCCTTCACACCCATATGTGCTGTGCATTCTGACGGCAGGGGCTGATGCGGATGCCGCATCTGCCGCCATCGGCAATCTGTCGAAGATGGTGTACGACAATGTCGATGCACTGCGGCCGGGGTCGGGACAGTAAAGCTATGCCTCGGCGCTTCTTACTGATGGTGAATCTCATCTCTGCCGCCGTTTTGCTTGAAGTTGTCGATATGGATCGCAACGGTGGTTCCTACTCCTTCTTCTGAGGAAAGCGTCAGTCTGCCGCCCAAGAGCTTGGTGAGGAGCTGTACCAGATACAGCCCCAGCCCCGTGCCGGCGGTATGGACGATCATGGCATTTTTGCCGCGATAGAACTTGGTGAAGAGATGCTCCTGTTCTTCTGCAGAGATGCCAATGCCCGTATCGTGAATGGTGAATACAGTCTCTTCGCTTGTCGATGAGACGTGGACGTCGATGCTTCCGTGGTTTGGAGTGTAGAGAATCGCATTGAGTAAGATTTGCGAAAGGATCTCGTGCAGGAGGCTTGCATCGGTGAACGGGGCGAATTGTGCTGTGCATCCCCAGGTCATCTGTAGGTTTTTCTTCAGGGCTTCTGGTTCATATTCAGATTTGAGCGTATTGAGCAGAGCACAGGTGTTCACTTCGGTCACGGCGACGCTGTTTTTGCCGGCCTCCAGGCTGGCGACGTGCATCATGGTCTCAATGGAGCTGCCCATTTGTCCTGCGGCATTTTTGGCCTCTAGCAGGAGTTGCTGACGTTGCTCATGGGGCAGATCTTTTGCGCTGTCTGCGGTGAGCGTTTCCAGCGTCCAGCGCATAGCGGTGATCGAGGTGCGGAGCTGATGCGAGGCCACCGCCAGGAAGCGTGATTTCGAATCTTCCACCTCTTGCAGCACCTCCATGCGGCGGCGATACAGGAAGACCTCCACATACAGTGCGCACAGCGCACCAATCGCCAGTACGACAAGCAGCGCCGCGGGCGAAAATACCGATCGGGATTGCTCGTAAAATGTGTCGGCACGTATGTCCAAACCGATGATGGCTACCGTTTCGTTGTTGCTGTTTTGTATTGGTGCATACCCCGAGATGAATGATCCCCATTGATCCTGGGTGACAGACGCATCGACCGAGGGGTGCTCGAACGCTTGCCATATGGCGGGCATGGCCGAGGCGTCGTAGATGTCACCGAGCGTCGAAGCCTCTTCGGTGTCGTCGACGGTGCCGTTTTTGTCGAGATCCAACTCCTTTTTTGTCGCAAGAGAATCGGCATCGGCCACGAAGAGCAGCGTGCGTTTTGATTCTCGATTTTTGCGCAGGATATAGGCAAAACGTATACGGGGGTCCGCATTGCGAATGTTCTGCAAACGTTCGACCACTTCGCGGAAGAGCGGGGTTTTTGTCTGGTTGGGGTTCTGCAGCACCGTGAGCGCATCTCCTGAAAATTGCATTGCTGCAACCGTCGCGAGGCTCGTGATATGGTCTTTGATCTGATCCTCGGTGATCTGTCCGCTGCGCTGGTACAGCAAAATGCTTGTCGCACTGGTGACCGTCAGCACGAGAACGGCAGGAAGTGCGAACTTCAGTGCGCGCCAAAACTGATTGGAAGACACCATGGGTATTCCTACTATTGTAGCAAAAAGTACGTTTTCTGACGAGATGATTCCTGTTACGGCGTCATCGTCCCGTCGGCATTGCGTTGCCAAAACGGGTTGTGTGCCACTTCCCAAAGGTGGCCGTCGGGGTCTTTGAAATAGCCGCTGTAGCCGCCCCAAAACACCTTCTGCGCTGGTTTCACAACGGTGCCTCCTGCTGCCTGGGCTTCGCGAAGCAATGCATCTACTTCAGTTTCAGTGTCTACATTGTGAGCCAGGGTGATGCCTGAAAAGCCGCTGCCGGTCTCGGGCACAGTGGCGTCTTCGGCCAGCAGGTGGCGCGGGTAGAGGGAAAGAATGATGTTGTTCAGCTTGAAGAAGGCGGTTGTGTCGCCGGCAAGCACAGGGGGAGGGAACTTCAGGCCATCTCGGTAAAAGCGCACGGAGCGATCGAAGTCGATGACGCCGAGGGTGACGACGGTAAGAGAGGGGTGCATACGGGCAGCCTAACGCATCTGCGGTTTACAACCCATAACCCCCGTCGTAGGATCCCGCTCCACCCAACCACATAAATTCTCCGGACTCTTGGGTGAGTCGGAGCGTGATCTCCTGGTTGGCTGGATCCTCCTGTGCAGCGGCATTGCCGCACCTATCCAAAGCACAGGAGGCTTTTTGTGGCCAAATGGAGAGGTTTATGTCACCCGATGCCACTCGCCAAAACGGCGATTTTCCGCTATACTGAAGGGATTTATGAAACACCTTTCTTTTGTTGCCTATCGTGCATTGTGGACGTTGCTCGCAGTCTTCTTGTCTGTCGGTCATGCCGCATTGGCCTGGGCTGCAGAGGGCGAAGGCACGAATCCGGGTGGCGGTGGCGGCACCAGTCATACACTGAGGCTGTTTTCCAAGTTCTGCGGGGGCACGGTCAACGGTTCCGGCATCCAACTGTTCATCAACTACTTCAACTGCATGTGGCCATGGTTGCTGTCGATTGCAGGCGGTATGGCGGTGCTGAATGGAGTGATCGGCGGCACCATGATGATGATGTCGGGCGGTGACAGCGGCCTGCAGTCGCAGGGCAAGCAGAAGCTGATGTATTCGATCGTGGGTCTGCTCATCGTCATGCTCTCGGGCACGATCCTGCGCACCCTCAACGCCGACTTCTTCAAATGATCGCCGATTTTCTCTCACTGGCGCTTCAGGCAATCACTACGTTCGCGGCCGAACCGCCCGATGTGCCGTGTCCCGACAACCTCGATTGCAACGGCGGAGGCACCAACGTGCTGATGAGCGTGGCAGAGGCGATTGCGTTGTTTGCGCTGCGCCTTTCCGTCGGTCTGTCGCTGGTCTTTGTCCTGTACGGAGCCCTGCTCATGGTGATCAGCCAGGGCGATGAAGGGCAGATCGGCAAGGGCAAGAGCCACATCCAATATGCCATTGTGGGTCTGGCCGTCGCGCTGATGGCTCAGAACATCTACTCGTTCGTGTATGACGTGGTGCAGAACGTGAACCCCAACGATGCGATCTTCGGCGGGATTCTGCCCGGCGTCGCCAGTGCCATTGTGACGGTCTTCAACCCGCTGTTTTTCATCTCCATCATTGTTGCGGGCATCCGTATGGTGCTCGACCGCGGCAAGGATCAGGAGTTCGGCAAGGCCAAGACCGCACTGTTATGGTCGTGTGCCGGTGCCGTGGTGATCAACGTTGCCTACAGCCTCATCAAGGCTGTCATGGGTATTCTTTCCGGTGCCAACGGCCTCTGATATGCAGATGCTTTCCGCCCTCTTCGGCCTCCTTACCACTGCGGCGCATGCCGCCAGCACGCTTGATTACGGCGGCATGTACGATCGTATCTGTACCACCCTGCCGTTCTGTGACCGCCAGGAACATTTCTTCGCGCAGATCGGCATGGCGGCCATCAATGTGATCCTGCCCATCACCGGGTTTGCCGCCGTCGGCAGCCTTGGTGTGGCCGCGGTGAAGATCGTGAGCGGCGGAGAGGAGGGGTTCAGCACGGGGAAGAAGATCATCATGACCACGATGCTCGGTGTCTTTTTGGCGCTCGGCGCCTACGGCATCATGGTGTATTTGAACAATCAGGTCGTCTCCGACGCCACGCACTGAAAATGCGCACAGAGAGGGAGACCTGCGTGTTTTGACGTGGTATTGTCGTTGCGATGACGCAGCGACACTACATCACCACAGCCATCGACTATCCCAATGCGGCGCCCCACATGGGACATGTGCTGGAAAAGGTGCTGGCTGACGTGGTCGCGCGTTGGCACCGCCTGCAGGGGCACGAGGTGCGTTTGCAGATTGGTACCGATGAACACGGCACGAAGATCGCGCAGACCGCCAAGAAAGAGGGGATGACCCCCAAGGAGCTGGTGGATCGAAATGTGCCGAAGTTCGAGGAGATCTACACGAAACTAGGTATTTCGTACGACAACTTTGTCCGTACGACCGACCAGAACAAACACTGGCCGACCGTGCAGGCACTGTGGAAGAAGCTTGCCGATGCGGGTGCGCTGGAGCAGCGCAGCTACACGGGGCTCTACTGCAGCGGATGCGAGCGCTTTGTCACCAAGAAGGATCTTGTCGAAGGCAATTGCCCCGATCACGGCATCCCCCCGCAGGAGGTGACCGAGACAAACTGGTTCTTCAGGCTCAAGGGCCGGGAAGAGCAGCTGAAAGCGCTGCTGTCTTCGACCTACAGGATCATCCCGGAAAATCGCGCCCCGGAGACGCTGCAATTGCTCGGCGGCGGCCTTGAGGATGTGTCGTTCTCCCGCCCCCGAACCACGCTTGACTGGGGTGTGCCCGTGCCCGGCGATGATGCACAGGTGATGTATGTGTGGTGTGACGCGTTGACCAACTACATTTCGGGTATCGGGCTGCTTACCGAGCAGGCGGACGGCAAGTGGTGGGACGATGCGACGGTGACCCATGTGATCGGCAAGGACATCGCGCGTTTCCATGCGCTCATCTGGCCGGCGATGCTGCAGTATGCGGGTATCCGCACGCCTGACCGGCTGCTGATTCACGGCTTTGTGACCAGTGAAGGACAGAAAATGAGCAAAAGCCTGGGCAATGTGGTCGATCCCCAGGAGGTGATCGCGAAGTATCCCGTCGATGTGCTGCGGTTCTACCTGTCGCATGAGATTCCCGTGGGCAACGACGGAGATTTCAACTGGAAGCACTTCCATGAATTCTATGTCGGCGTGATGAGCAACAAGATCGGCAACCTCCTCAACCGTGTGGTGGTGCTGCTCAACAAGGACGGTGGCTCCGTTGTGTTGCCCAATCACCAGGAGATGCAGGCAACCGTGTCCGATCTGTGGAAGAAGTACGACGCGGAGATGGAGGCATTTGATCTCTCTGCCGCGGCAGCCGATGCCGTTTCTTTGGCGGCCATGGGCAATCTGCAGATGGAAAAAGACAAACCGTGGACGCTGACCGGGGAAGGGAAGACGACAGTCCTCTCCATCATTGCCGAGATGCTGCGACATACATCGTTGATGTTGTTGCCGTTTGCCCCGGAGACCGCCCAGAAGATCGCACGCCAGCTTGCCGTGCCCTATGCGGAGCAGATGCTGGAGAAGGGGTTTACGATCAGTGCACAGCTCAAGACCTGGGGCGGCTGTTTTGAGTGGAAGAAGGTGGGGGAATCGCAGATTTTGTTTCCCAGAGTGGATTGACCGAATATTGACGTATTGGTAAAATTGTTTTCCGCTTTTTTCGTCCTTTTCCTCAACGTCCGGAGAACAAACATGCGATTGTCCAAGAAGGCCTGGAGATATCTGGAAATGGTCGTGATCGCCATCGCGCTGATCATGACGCTGCTCACGATACAAAAGGCAAACAGTCTGGAGACTTCCTTTGGCCAGCACCCGCGTGCTCCCCTGATCATTGCCCTGATGGGGATCGGCATCGTGTTTGCCGCGCTCGAAGCGCTCATGGGGCAGATGCCCTGCATGAAGGAACGGTTGCTGCTGCGCCTGGCGCTCGACTGCGCATGGATGATGAGCATTGTCGTCGCGTTCGTCATGCTCGTCGTCTGATCCGATGTTGATGGATCGGCAGCAAAGCGGATAGGCCTGGCCTTGTGCCAGGTCTTTCCTTGTGGAGAAGCGGCTTCCCGTTTGGGCTGCATTGGAGTATGCTGAAGGCACTTCGGAGTTAGACCGAGCACGTGAAGGGTGATGAACCATGAGCGAGCGAGGCCGGCCGATGATTACTCTCTACCCTTTCTGTTATGTTTGATCCTATGTCCGAGCTGACCGGCGGCGCCTCGCACGGCGATGACTTCGGTTCCTCACCCGCACCCGCTCCCCGCGCCCACCATGGCGGCGGCGGATTCCGTGGGGGCAACGCTGGCGGCGGCAACCGTTCGTTTGCCAACGATCTGCACAGCGTGACGATCCACGCCAAGCAGCGCACCTTCTATGTCGATCTCAAGGAGAGCGGCAACGGGAAGTTCTTCAAGATCTCCGAGAAGAGCCGTGGCGGCCAGAAGACGACGATCATGTTCGATGCCGAAGACCTCGACCCGATCATTGCGGCGCTGCAGGAGATGAAGACGAAGTTGGCCTGATCTGAAGATGCAGAAGAACCAGGGGATTCAGAGGACACTCTGGATCCTCTTTTCTTATGTTTTTTGAATACCCCGCAGCCAATCTTGCGCCGCCATGGGCTTTTTGCCCGCTTCCACCACCTCGGTCACATAGAGGGTGGTGTCGCCGTTGCAGTGTAAGGGAATGGCTTTGGGATTCTCCGTAAGTGAAGCCGCCAGGATTTTCACCGTTCTGCCTTCGATATCGGTCTGTACGCCCGGCCACGGGAAATACGCACGCAGTCTGCGGTCGATCTCTTCCGCGGTAAGAAGCGAGGGATCCACGATGCCGTCTTCGCGGGAGATCTTGCCGCACACGGTGATACCCTCTGCGGGCTGCGGGCGGGGGCTTAGGGGCATCGAAAGGGTCTCGACAAGGAGATCGGCACCCATGCGTGCCAGGCGCTCGCGCAGGCTCATTGCCGTGTCATGGGCGTTGATCGGGGTTTGCGCCATGCTCAGGATGTCACCGGCATCCAATTCCTCGGCCATGATCTGTACCGTCACGCCGGTGGCGTTGTCGCCATGCAGAATGGCGTGTTCAACGGGCGAGGCGCCGCGCCAGCGGGGGAGCAGCGAGCCATGGAGGTTGATGGGGGCGATCTTCGGGAAGGCCAGGATCTCGGGCTTCAGAATTTTTCCGTAGGCGACAACCACCAGGAAGTCCGGCCGCTCGCCAAGGTCGGCGATGGCGTTGTTGATGTTTTCGGGTTGCAACACGGGGATGCCCAATTCCTCTGCCGCGATCTTCACGGCAGGCGCCATCATCTCCTGTTTGCGGCCTACGGGGCGATCGGGTTGGGTGACGACAGCCTTTACCTCAAACAGCGGGCTGCCGTGCAGCGCCCGAAGCGACAGGACGGCGAACGAAGGGGTGCCGCAGAAGAGGACGGAGTGCTTGGACATGACCTGCAGTCTACCGAAAAACGGCATTGTCTTCCTGCGAAACCCGCCAACACTCACTACACGAAAAATGTGGAACATCGACAACCCCATTGCATTTGTCGCCTTGGAACACAGCGGTAGCATTCGCCCCTTATGCCGCTCACTGCTGAACTTGCCTCAAAGGCGCAGACGTTGCTCTCCTCAGCAAAGGCGATTCGCTGCATGTGCCACCGCAATCCCGACGGCGATGCCATCGGTTCGCTGCTGGGCATGGGGCTGCTGCTCGAGCAGGCGTTCCCCGGCAAGACGGTCACCTTGCACTGCAAGGATCCCGTTCCCGAGATGTTCCTGTTTTTGCCTGCGGCTGTGCGGGTTCAGGGTGCTCCCGTGCTGGAACCCGGTGATGCGGCGGTGATTCTGGATTGCGGCGAGGCCAAGCTGACCGAGTTCCATGTCACCCATCCGCAGCTGTTTGACGGCTCGATGCCTGTGCTGATGCTCGACCATCACCCGGGCAATCCGCTGTTTGGGACGGTGAACATTCTCGAGCCCCAGGCGGCATCGACCTGCGAGATCGTGGTGATGCTGGCCGATGCGTTGCATTGGGCGATTTCCAGTGATGCCGCCACATGTCTGCTGACCGGCGTGTACACCGATACAGGCGGACTCCTGCACAGCAACACCACATCCGAGGTCTACCGCACCACGGCGCGTCTGCTGCGGGCGGGTGCGCGTCATCAGCTGCTGGTCACGGCGATCTTCCGCACGGCCAAGCTCAGCACGCTCAAGCTGTGGGGCAGGGTGCTCGAGAAGATTACGGTGAGCGAGGAGGGCGGTGCGATCAGTGCGGTCACGGAAGGGGATTTTCGTGCGACGGGTGCCGACGGCAGCGAGCTGACGGGTGCCATCGACTATGTGAACGCCGTGCCCGGCATGCGGTTTTCGTTGGTGCTCAGCGAGCGTGACGGCAAGGTAAAGGGCAGCCTGCGCACGCTGCGCGATGACGTGGATGTGGCGGCTATGGCCAGCAAGTACCAGGGGGGTGGGCACAAAAAGGCGGCCGGGTTTGCGGTCGCCGGAAAGCTGCAGCCCGAGGTGCGTTGGAAGGTTGTGGAGCCGACGGGAAAGCCCGTGGCGCTTACGCCTTCTTCTCCGCCTCCCTCGTCTCCTTCTGCGTCTGCTGGTCTTTGAGATCCTCGCCTTCCTGCTTCAGCACGTCGGCGGGTTTCGTGGTGACCAGTTTTGCCTCTTCGGGGCTGGCCAGCACTTCCATGGCCACGTGACGGTAGCCGGCGAACAGAATGCCCTGACCCACGCCGGAGTTCAAAAGCACGTACTTCTCGCCGTCCGTGAGATAGAAGAGCTTCTGGAGACTGTCGACCGTGGCAGGCGACTGTTTGAGGAGCATCTGCAATCCGGAGTTGGTGATGATCGGTTTGCCGTAGGGTGATTCCACGAAGTCGTCGATGTCCTGCGTGATGGTGGTGACACCGAGGTAGTACTTGCGGGCGCGCTTCACGATGCCGTAGAGGAAGCGGGCGGAGTCCTCGAACTGCATGAGGTTCCACGCTTCGTCGATTACGAGCAGTCGTTTCTTCAGTTCACTGCGGATGCGGTTCCAAAGGAAGTTCAAGACCACGTACATGGCGATCGGGCGCAATTGGTCTTCAAGATCGCGGATCTGGAAGACGATCATCTGGGCGTCGAGCGACACGTTGGTCTTCTGGTCGAAGAGACCGGCAAAGCTACCCGTGGTGTACTTCTGCAGCGTCTGCGCCATGTTCTCGCCGCCTTCGGTGGTCGAGAGCACATCGACCAACTGGCCGAGCGTGGGCGGGGCGATCTTCTCGGGGTTCTTGGTTTCCAGAGTGATGCCCGAAAGCGCGTAGGTATCGAGGAGCGCCTTGTCGAGGATGCCGTCTTCCGACGGCGTAATCGGACCAAGCATCAGTTTGAGCAGGCCGTGCAGGTTGATGATGGCCGCGCGCAGCACCTCACCCGATGCCGCCTCGTCGCCGCGCACCGCCTGGGGCAGATCAAACGGGTTGATGCGGTATTGGCTCTGGATCGAGAGGGGAATATGCGTGCCGCCGACGGCTTCACACAGCTGGCTGTATTCGTTTTCCGGGTCGATGACGAAGATCTCGGTGCCCAGCATCAGGTAGCGCAGAAGCTCGAGTTTGGCCGTGAACGACTTACCCGCACCGGAGGTGGCGAAGATGTTGCTGTTCGCGTTGGGCAGCTCGAAGCGGTCGAAGATGATCAGCGAGCTGTTGTGGCGGTTGATGCCGTAGAGGATGCCCTTATCATCCGTCAGGTCGGCGCTGGAGAAGGGAAAGCTCGTGGCCAGCGGCGACGTGTTCATGTTGCGGTTGATGTCGACCTCGTCGAGACACAGCGGCAGCGTGGCCGACCAGGCGTGTTCCATCTGGAACATGGCGGGCTTCGTGAGGATCAGGCGTCCGCCGAGGATCGATTCCACGTCGGTCTGGATCTTTTTCAGGTGCTCATCATCATCGCCGTAGACCGTCACATACAGGCCAAACTGGAACAGCTTTTCCTGGCCGCGGGCAAGCAGGTCGCGCAGTTCCTCGGCATCCTGCAACGCGGCCTCAAGCACAGGATCACGCACAATGCCGCGCTGCTCGAGCATGCGGATGGAGCTGCGCAGTTCCGCCACCTTGCGACGCAGCATCTTCATGATCGCTTTGTTGCTGCTTGGGTAGATGAAATGCGAGATATCCATCGGCGCATCGATGTTGATCAGCTGCGCCATCCAGTTCGGGAAGATGAAGTTCGGCCAGTTGTAGGCGTACAGCGTGCGGGCGATCTGGTCACCCAAAATGATTTCCTTGTTTTTCACCTCCATGCCCGCAGGCGCCACGATATCGAGCATTTTCTGCAGACCCTGTTCGTACCGCTTGATCGCTGCGCGCTCTTCGGGGGTCAGGTTCTCTTTTTCCTCCCCTTCGGCGACAGCGGCACCCGCATCGTTCGCTGCCAAACCCAACACGCTGTCGAGTGCTGCGAGAAATGCGCTTTTATGGCTGCCCGATGGGGTGGGAACTGTTTCAGGCATAGGGAATTTGTCTATCTCCCTATTGTAGCAGAAACAGGCATGTTCCTCAATCGCTTACAAGTCGCCAAAACCGCCCGTTGTGCGCTTTTTTGAGCGACTTCCCTGTTTGAGAATGCCCAGATCGTCGATGCCGGGCACATTGATGACCGTCAGGCCGGCAATCAGCACATCGCGGTTTTGGGTGATGGCCTGCTCCCGTTCGGCGCCGATGGCGAGCAGATCGACCAGCAGCCCCTGGCTGTCTTTCACCTGCGACCGTTTGTTTTCCAGTTCCGACAGTTTTGCCTGTGCATCGTTGAGCAGCTGCTGCTTGCCCCCGGCTAGGGCGAAGTCCTTGTTCTTCACCGCCTTGTCCACTTCGCGCTTCAGTGTGCTGACGGCGCTGCGCTGCGTCGAAAGCTGCGCGTCGAGTTCCTTGCCCTGCATCGTCAGATTGTCTTTCGTGGCCTGTGCCTCCGTCATCGCACCGCGCAGGAAATCGACATATTCATCGAGAGCCTTGGTGCGGTCGGTGCTGCGGTTAAGCATGTCCGGCACATCGACCTGCAGCGTGGTGCCAAGCTGCTCGACCGTTGCGGAGGTGCTTTCGCCGGTTGCCTGTTGTCCGAGGTACAGCTGTATCTGCGCGGCGACACCGTCGAGTGCAGATTTTGCCTGTGCCGTTGCCGTGCCACTGAGGAAACTTGCGACATACACACCCAACACCGGTGACGGACGCGTGAACGCCTGGTTCAGCAGATTTTCCGATGCGAGAGCGGCGGTTGCCGCAACGCCGTTTTTCGCTCCCTGCAGCGCAGGATCTCCCGAAGCAACATCCGGTGAGCCGCTGCCGCAGGCGGACAGGACGAGAAGCGGCGACAGCAGCACAATGCGAAAGCGCATGCGCGGATTGTAGGGAGCTTTCGCATGCAGACCAAACGTTGGTGCTTGCAAAACGCACTGCCGATGCCATCTTCGATCGTGACCAACAGATGTGCTCATGAGTACTTCCGTGGCTCATCTTTTTTTTTGACGCATGGATGTGTTCAGACAATGAAGAAATTCTGTGAGCAAGAGCAAATTATTGTTTCATGTAGGAATACCTCTTTGAGGTGATATATTTGCGGCGCCCGAAGGATACCTTTTTTACTCAAACCTGATGTTGGATCGCCTGTCATCGTTGGCGGAAAAAACCATCCAATCGATGGGGGATGTGGAGGCAAAAGTGGGGTGGGAGAAGCCCCAAGAGCGCACCCATGGAGACTATGCGACATCGATCGCTTTGAAGGTGGCAAAACCGCTTGGGAAAGCGCCAAAAGAGGTGGCCGAAGCCGTCGCAGTTGCCCTGCGCGGTGATCCTGGTGTGGCGAACGTGGAGATTGCCGGTCCGGGGTACGTGAATGTGTGGCTTACGCCGGCCGCATTGTTGTCCATGGTGCCTGTCGTCACCGGTGCGATGCAGAAAAAGGTGACGCGCAAGGAGGCGCCGGTGATCGTGGAGTACTCGCAGCCCAACATCGCGAAGCCCCTGGGCATCCATCACATCTTGTCCACGGTGATCGGACAAACCATCAGCAACTTCTACGAGCATGCAGGTACTCCCGTGTTGCGGTGGAACTACATCGGCGACTGGGGCACGCAGTTCGGCAAGCTTGCCGTGGCGATGGAGAAGTGGGGAGCCGGAAAGACGGCCAAGGATCTTGGCCTCGACGGTCTGCTCGCGCTCTACGTGCAGTTTCATCAGGAGGTGGAAAAGGATGCCTCGTTGGAGGAGCAGGGAAGGGCGGCATTCCAGCGCCTTGAACAGGGGGACAAGGCACTTCGTGCGTTCTGGCAGGATGTGCTGACCGTCACCAAGGCCTCGTTGCAGTCGATCTATGGCCGCCTCCATGTGTCATTCGATCTGGATCTGGGCGAGAGCTTCTACGAAGACAAGATGGACACCGTGCTCGCAGAAGGAAAAAAGAAGAAAGTGTTCAAGGAGGGCGAGGCCGGCGCGCTGATTGTCGAATTCCCCGAGTCACAGGGCTATCCGCCGTATCTGGTGCTCAAGGGGGATGGCGCGACGCTCTATTCCACGCGCGATATCGCGCAGATGCGCTATCGCATCGACACCTACCATCCGCAGAGGATTTTGATCTGCACCGACATCGCCCAGAAGCTTCATTTTGAGCAGTTGGTGGCCACCTGTGCCCAACTGGGCTGGGAGCTGCCTCCGTTTGAAAATGTGCTGTTCGGCCGCATGCGTTTTGCCGACAAGAGCATGAGCACCCGCAAGGGGAACATCCTCAAGCTCGAGCATGTGCTCGACGAGGCGGTCGCCCGTGCGGAGGAAGTGATAGCCGCCCGCGGCGATGCCATCCAGACCGACGACCCCAAGGGGCTTGCGGAGATGATGGGTGTGGGTGCGCTTGTCTACGGCATCCTGAGTCAGAACCGCAAGATGGATCTGGTCTTCGATTGGGACAAGATGCTCAGCTTCGAGGGCAACAGCGCCCCGTACCTGATGTACACGCATGCCCGCTGCCGCTCCGTGCTGCGCAAATCCGGCGTTGTTGATCCGACACTTCCGGCTTCCGTGCCGGCGATGGAGGAAGAGGAGCGATTGCTGCTGGGCACCTTGCTGCAGTTCCCCTCGGTGCTGGAGGAGGCGCTGCGTGACCATCTGCCCCACAAATTGGCCAATTATCTCCATACGCTCAGTCAGGAAGCCAACACCTTCTATGTGAAACTTCCCATTCTGAAGGCCGAGGAGCCCGCGCGGACGTTGCGTCTCGCGTTGACCTCCCTGACGGCCGATGTGCTGCGTGCCGGCGCAGAACTCCTGACGCTCCGGCTTCCCGATGCCATGTAAATCCCTTCCCCTTTCCCGTATGTCCCGTTTCCGTTCTTCCCGCCCCGCACGAACCGGCGTCCAGCCGCTCGTCGCATTCCTCCTCGTTGCCTCGTTCGGCATCCTCTTTGCAGGCTGCAAAGGTCCCGATGACGTGGCGCAGCAGGACTACACCTTCACCGAGCAGGATCTCGCCGCCCGCGATCAGCTCGCCGCCCAGAGCGGAGCGCTTATGGACACGGGTTCGGGAGCCATGCCGTATATCGAGCCGCTGACGGGTTCGGGTGATGTTGCGGTCGACAACGGTCCGGTGCTGGATCTGAACCTTGCAAAGAAGTATCAGGCCATCCGCACGGGCGTGTCGCAGCCGGCAACGGGCGGCAACGTGTTTCGGGTGATCAATGACTTTGTGAATCTCCGTGCCACGCCGGATTCCGGCGGCGCATTTGTTGCCCGCGTGAACGGCGGGGAGTTGCTCGATGTGCAGTCCTTCGCAAACGCGGCATGGGCGAAGGTCAAAGTGCTCTCTACGGGAAAGGAGGGCTACGTGTCGTCGCGCTACATCGCCAAGCTGGTATCGGAAGAGCAGCTGGCCAACGAGAAGCGCATGTATGAGGGGCAGTATTTCGTGAACTACGGTTACGTGAATGTCCGCAAGTCCCAAGACAGCGGTTCGGAAAAGCTGGGACAGATCCCGGGACAGACGATCATCCGTCCTATCAGTGTCGACGCAAACTGGGCACGCGTGACCGTCGACAACAAAGAGGGCTTCGTTTCCATGCAGTATATTTCACCGTTCCTGCCCAACATGCTGGTGCGCCAGCAGAACTACACGCTGCCGATTTTGGCCTACGATCTGCGCCAACAGGGCGCGGCCGAGGCGCTCAGCGCACACCTTACCAAGCTCAGCGCATCGGGCATCAAGATGCTGTCTTTGCGCGATCTGTACAACGTGCTGGTTGCCCAAGAGGAGCGCGATGTTCGCTTGCCGCCGAAGGCTGTGGCCATCGTGGTGATGGGGGTGACGTCGCAGAACCAGGCGGAGTTGAGCAGCACCCTGCTGGGTGCCGGTGCCCATGCCACGTTCTTCATTGAGACCAAGGATCTGGGCATCTCGGGTATCACGGAAAAAATGGGTGCCACGCTTGCGGCCAACGGGTTCGATCTTGAGTCGGCCGGCCACACCGGCGACGATTTGCGAGGCCTGACCAATGCCCAGCTCGATCTTGAGCTGCGCCAGAGCAGGCAGCTGCTTGAAGAATTGACCGGACAGACGGTGTTTGCCATCGGCTATCCCTTGGGCGGCACCAACCCCCGCGTCCTGGAGTCCGCTGCAAAGGCGGGTTACCTCCTCGGAGTCACCGATACGCCCAGCAAGACGTTCAGCCGCGACGATCTGCTGCGCCTCCCCAGCTATCAAATTGCCCCGACGACGTCCGCCGAGGACGTGCTGAAGTTCATCCAGTCCTAACCTTCGCAGAGCGAAGAGGCCGCTGGCGCTCGGGGGGTCACCCTCCGCGACGGCTCCCAAGAACCACGGCCTCTTCTCTGCTCCACCTTCTGAGGAAACCTGCGCTGCTGGTCACTTCACCTTCACGCCCTGCAGCTGCTTCATCAGCTCCTGCATGATGTTGTTGTTTGCAGCGGCATTGCCTGCGGCACCAGATCCACCCGTCATCTGCTGGACGGTCTGTTGGGTGATGAACGAAATGAGTTCCGGTCCGTGGACGAACAGGTAGTAGGTGCTCCAAAGCAGCAGCAACATCGGGATCAGGTTGATCAGCGAGCGAATGGTGCCCCATATCATCCGTGTGCGGTCGCGTCGGTCGATGCGGTGCAGCGAATCGGCGATTTCCGACAGCATCTGCTCGATATGTTCTTCGCGTGACAATGGTGCTTTTGGTGTGTCTTCCATCCCTTCCAGTATAGCAAAATACGGCCTTCCTGTCGCCTAGAAGCCGCGCTTCCACTTCCGGAGTGTCTCGAATGCCCGAGTGAGGTGATAGCTGCTCCTGAGTGGGATATCGGTGCAATGCAGCAATTCCCGCAGCTGGCCACCGAAGCCGGTCTTAAACAGGGTGACGCCGGCAAAGGGGTGGTTTTTCGCCCCTTCGGGGGCGATGCCCCAGAAGTTGTACAGATGATCGCCGCGCTTGAGGGCATCGGTGATGGCTTTCCACTGCAATGCATAGCTGACCGGCAGCTGCGACTGGATGCTGGCACCGTGGTGATAGCTCGTTTCGCCGCCGAAGTGCATGTGAATGGAGGTGGCCAACACCTTGCCTTCATGCCGCGCCAGGTAGACGGTGCAGTTGCCGTCCGCAGCAAAGTGCTTCACCTGCGCACGGAAGAACCCGTTGGTATAGGGCGTGAAGTGGTGGCGCTTGCGGGTTTCATCGTGCAGACGGATGAATTCCTCGACGTCGCTGTTGGGATCGGTGGATGCCGTCACCGTGATGCCGTCACGCTCGGCTCGGCGCACGAGATTGCGGGTGGTTTTGCGCATGTCGGCAAGGATCTCTTCTTCCGTTTTCGGCACACACGCACCCTGGTGCTCTTTCAGAAGAGGGAGAATCCACAGATGCTCTGCCAGCAGATGCATCGGGGAGTCCTTGAGCGGCAGTGCCGTAGGGCTGAGGGCCTGCTTCCAGGCGCTTTGCTCTTCTGCGGGAACAAATGGGCTGACACGGATGAAGCTGCAGTGGAGCCGGTGTGCTTCTTGCTGCAGTGCCTCGAAGAGGGGTGGCAGCGCTTCGAATGTCGACACCACGGGACCATAGGGAATCGAGAGATGACGGCCGCGTCGGGCGGGCACGAGGATGGCCAGACAAATACCCACGACGGCTCCGGTGTCGTCGCGTACTTCCAGGCGGATGGGTTCCTGCTGTGTGTCTTGGTAGACCTCGCCCATGGTCCAACTTTGCAGGAATGGTCGATAGCGCTGCGCAAGCAGGAAAGCATCCCACTGGTCGCGGTGTCGGGCTGGGGCAACGGAGAAGCTCATGAGAGGAGTGGGGCGAGTGTAGCGACAAGCCGACGAGCCTGCGCTTCGGTCATGGTGGGATGGGTGGGCAGCGAGAGGATGGATGTGCCGATGCTTTCCGCATGAGGATCACAGCCTTCCTCATACTGCGCGTCTTCCGGGCGTACCGACGACGGGCAGACCACACAGCCCGTCCAGCCGTCATCCAGATAGATGTTCTGTGTCTTCAACTGTGCCCGGACAGCGAATGCGCGTTCGGTGAACAGGGGGTATTTTTGCAATGCGAGGTCGCCGCGGATGCCGCGGAGCACGCCCCAGCCGTGGTCGGCGCAGGCCTGAAGATACAACGCGGTCAGGGTGCGGCGGCGGTCATTGATTGCCTGCAGGCGGCCAAGCTCGCCCAGGGCGAGTGCGGCACATGCGTTGGGCAGGGAGTGCAGAATCGGCGACATGTGCCCCAACTTCTCTTCCGGCGTGTAGATCTGCGGCATGAGCCCGAGCAATTGCGATGCCTTGAGCGTCACGCGCCCAAGCCCCACATGCCACAGCAGTTTTGCCTTGGCGTAGAGGAGGGGATAAAGCAGCAGCTGCAATACGGAGATGATCGACCAGCCGACGGCACGTTCCTCTTCCTGACGAAGAGCCTGTGCGACATCCGGTTTCCGGCAGATCATCGCGCCGCCGCTGACGCCCGAGATGGCTTTTTCCCGACCGAAACTCAGCAGCATGCCGTCGCCCAGGCGGCCGATGCCGGAGGTGTCGCGGGCATCGGGCAGGGCATGCGCACAGTCTTCCAAGAGAAACAGGCCATGGGTGTCACAGAGGGCGCGCAGACGCTCCATGTCCGCCGGGATGCCGAACGTGTGCTGCGCAATGACCATCCGCGTGCGCGGAGTGATGGCGGCGGCAACGGCATCACAGTCGAGGTTGAGGGTTTGTGGATCGATATCCACATACACGGGTAGCGCTCCCGCTGCGGCAATCGCATTGGGGATGGCCACACAGGTGAACCCTTGCACAATCACTTCCTGTCCCGCATGCACATGCATTGCGCGCAGCAAAGCCAGCAGGCTTTCGCGGCCACTGCCGAACAATGCGCATTCTCCGTTGAACTGCTGTGCCAACGCCGCCCGCAGCAGTTCGGTGTCGCTGCCGGTTCTCCAGCGCCAGGGCTGCAGCAGCAATCGCAGCGTCTGCAGGAGGAAGCGGCGATCCACATGGGGGGCGAAGGTGTGGTGGATGGGGGTGGGCATCAGGGGAGGAGGCGGTCGACGAGGTGTTGCGGCACACGGCCGATGCAGGCGAGCAATGCACCGTTGGGCAGCGGGGGAGCGGCGGCAGGCAGTTCGGAGGCATTGCCCCACCCGCGATCAAAGGCGCTGCGTCCGCGTTCGCCGACGAAGATGACGCGGTCAAACACGCCGCGTGCGCGCCGGCCCATTTCTTCCATTACAGATGCTTCCTGCCGCCCCTGTTCGATGATGCCTGTGGTCAGCAGGACGCGGGGGCTCACATTCTGCTCCTGTGCCCAGTCGATGCCCGCTGCCATGCTTTGGGGGCTGCTGTTATGGGTGTCGTCGAGCAGCAGCACCGATTTTTGCCTGGAGACATGGAATGTCCTCGAGAGCGGTGAGAATGAAGCCAGTGCGCGGATAATTTCCGCGCTTGCAAGACCTGCCGCTTTGGCGGCCGCATAGGCGAGCAGGACATTGGTGGCATTGTGCTTGCCGTGAAGTGGCACATCGATCACTCCTTCATCGATGGTAATGCGCAGACCCGAAGGTGTGGTTTGTACGCTCGATGCCAGCAGGTCGCAGCCTGCCGAGGTGCCGGCGACAATCACATTGCACGGCGCGGAGGCGGCCAAGGCCTTGCAGTCCGCCATATCGCCGTTCAGCAGCAGCAGGCCGCTTGCGGGGAGGGACGATGGCATCTCGCGTTCGCTCTGTAAGATTTGCTCCATCGATCCGAACAGCGCGATGTGCTGGGTGCCCACGCCCGTCACGATGCCGGTCTGCGGCCGAAGCATGCGGCAAAGCAGAGCCACCTCCTTGGTGCGATAGGCGCCCATCTCCACCACAAGCGTGGCTCCCGGGCGGATTGCACCGCGCTGCACTTCACGCAAAAACCACTTGGCGACACCGAGCTCGCTGTTGACATAGTCGGGGGTGACGACGGGGAACAGACTGTTGAGCACGCAGCGCAACAATTCTTTCGTCGTGGTCTTGCCCACGCTGCCCGTGATGGCGATGACCGAGAGGCTTGGCATGCCGTGGCGGACTCGTTCCGCTTTACGTAGGATGCTTCGCTTCAGCAGGGTATCGAGAGGCCAGAGGAGTAGCCATGCCAGCAGCAGATAGGCAGGTTGTCCCACGATGATGAGCGGATAGACCAGTACGGCCGTATCACGCAGCATCAGTACCGTGATTGCATTGAGCAGGATGGTGAGGGCGACGACAGTAGCGGCTTTTGCCGTCCAAATCGGCCGCGGCTGCTTGCCCATCAACCACTGCACAACGCTGAGGACGGCGAATGCCGATAGGAAGCAGACAGCGACCTCGACGGTGCCCATCCAAGTGAGAAATGCGGAGCCACCGCCTGTACTTTGGTGCATCACCAGCCACGCCAACAGGTTATACAATGCAGCCGGAAGGGCGATGGCAGGCCGGAGTTTGCCAAAGAGCACGCGCAGATACCCCTCTGCCCTCAGGTGTTCGGTCAGGCGGTCGATGCGCCATTCCTTCAGCTGCCACAGGCGGGCAAGGGTGAGGATGGGGCTGAGAATCGCAACCAGCAGGATTGCCCCGCCAATGGAGAGCGAAAGGATAGTGATGCAGGGATTGTACGCATTCCCGAGCGCAGAAGGAACGTATTTGTTAATATATAAAAAATATGTTATAATAGTATTAAATACTTCCTCCTCACACCCATATGAGCCACAAAGGCCACGCCACGATGGAACTCAATACGTTCGCTGCCGGGTTTATCCTTGCTTCGATGTATTTTGTGCTGATGCTTCTGCTCTTGCCGAAGTTTTCCTAACACGGTCTCGCACTACAGTTGTTGCACGATGACCGCAGCGATCTCTGTCGCGCGGTCTTTGTGTACGGCGTGACGCACGCCCGGGTAGGTGTGCAGCGTGCTTCCGGCGATCTGGGCATGCATCAGCAGTGCGTCGGCATAGGGCGTCATGCCGTCATCGGTTCCCCAAAAAAGATCGGTCGGTACGCGGATGTGCGGCAAAAGTGGCCGCAGGTCTTCGCGGGTGACAAGCAGCATCGTTTTCTGCATCACAGGGGTTGCCCGCTCGTAGTCGTGCACGCCCATCAGCTTGTAGAGCAGTGTGCGACCCAGTGTACGCAGGTGCCGCATTCCCGGGATCGCCGTGATCACGACGCCGATTTTTGCCAGGCCAAAACCGAGCAGTCGCTTAAGATATTTGGCGTGGGGGATGCCTGCAGGCGCACAGAGGTACAGATGAGCGATGGGTACGTTGCCGCGTGCCGCCATTTTCAACGCGATGCGTCCGCCGTGGGAATGCCCAAGCACCAGCAGCGGACCTTCAAAGCCGCGCCGCATGATGTCCTGCTCCACCCACTGCGCGTAGTCATCGATCGTCCATGCCTGTTGCGGTTCGGGCTCCTCGCCGAAGCCCGGCAGATCGGGCGTGATGATCCGCAGCGGGGCATTGCCCAATGCCGCACGCAGCGGTGCGAAGGATTCCTTGGAGCCGCCCCAGCCGTGCAGGCACAACAGCGTCGGAAACATGGCCATAGTGTAGCGCGTCCGCCTGCTATCGCCGATAGGCAAACAGCGTTCCTGCATGCCACAGGCGGACGATCTTGATCGCTTCAAACAGCAGCAGGCCGCAGCTTGCCCACAGCACGAGTGCCACCCATTCACCGAAGAACAGCGGTGTCAGCCCAAAGACCAGGCGCAGCGGTGTGGCGATCAGCAGGATATGTAGGACGAGCGGGATGCTCACGGCGGCCACCAGCCAGCGGTTGGTAAAGAAGCCGATTTCGTGCAGGGGGCGGCTGCTGCGAACGGTGGAGACAAACAGCAGTTCAAAGAACACGGCAAAGGAGAAGATGACCGTGCGCGTGTGCTCGAGCGACGGATCGGTGACGAGGGATTGGAGGTAGAGATAGAGCACGATACACAGCGGCAAGACCGTGGCGAGCATGATGTTGCCGCTCTGGCCTGAGAACACGTGTTCCCGGGGATTGCGCGGCGGGCGCAGCATGATGCTGGGTTCGGTCGGTTCCATGGCCAGTGACAGCGCGGGCAGGCCGTCGGTGAGCAGGTTGATCCACAGGATATGCAGCGGCAGATAGGGAATCGGCAGACCCAGCAGTGTGGAAATGAGGAAGAAGAGGAGCTCGTAGAAGTTCATCTGCAGCAGCAGCAAAATGAATTTGCGGATGTTGTCGTAGATGTGGCGGCCTTCCTCGATGGCGGCCACGATGGTGGCAAAGTGGTCGTCGGTAAGCACGATGCTGGCCGCATCGCGCGCCACGTCGGTGCCGATCTTGCCCATGGCAATGCCCACATGCGCGCCCTTCAGCGCCGGGGCGTCGTTGACGCCGTCGCCCGACATGGCCACGATTTCGCCGTTCTTCTTCAGCGCCTCCAGGATCATCAGCTTGTGTTCCGGTGACACCCGAGCGAAGACACCCGCGGTGCGCACGCGTTCGGTAAGGATTTCCATCGACATTTCCATCAGGTCTTTGCCTTCGATCACTTCACCCGTGATGCCGACGGTCTTGCCGATCGCGCGTGCGGTATCTGCATTGTCCCCCGTGATCATGATGGTGCGGATGCCTGCCGTCTTGGCCTTGGCGATGGCTTCTTTGACGCCCTGCTTGGGCGGATCCTCCAGCGCCAGCAGCCCGACAAGACGCGTGTGGCCGTTGTGCTGCACCGCGCAGGCCAGCACGCGCAGGCCTTTCATGGCGAGGGTGTGGGTTTCCTTGGCCGCATGCTGGGTATCCGAGGCGTCACACAATGAGAAGATCTTTTCGGGTGCCCCCTTGAGGAACAGGCGGTCGCCATGACGGGTTGCCATGTATTTCAGTTCTGAGCTGAACGGCACAGGCTCTTCATCAATCGGCAGGCGCTCCACTTTTTGTTGCTTGGCAAACTGCAGCAGCCCCACTTCCGTGGGGTCGCCGACGTCGGGCAGCTGGGCATGATTGCATGATGCGGCAATCTGCGCGAGCAGGGCGATCTCGCTTTTTTGCGCGGTATCCGCCAACCAGTGCGCCTGCACCTTCATGCGGTTTTCCGTCACCGTGCCGGTTTTGTCGGTGCAGATGACCGTCACACTGCCCAGTGTTTCCAGTGCTTCGAGCCTGCGTACCAGCACGTTGCGCTTGGCCATGCGGCGGACACCGATGGCAAGACAGGCTGTCACGACCGCAGGCAGCCCTTCTGGCACGGCCGACACGGCCAAACTGATGCCCAGCAGCATCGTTTCTGTCAGATGCGCGTGCTCACGGAGCTTGAGCAGCATCACGACGACAGCCATGACACTGACCACGCCGCCAAGCTGCAGACTCAGACGGTTGAGTTTCAGCTGCAGGGGAGTGGGGGGAGCCTCGGTTTCGGATACCAATGACGCGATTTTGCCGAGTTCCATCTCCTTTCCGGTTGCCGTGACGACATAGTCGCCCGTGCCCGCGGTCACCACCGTTCCGGCAAACACCATGTTGATGCGTTCGGGCAACGGCGGGTCGCCACGCAACGTGGCCGTGGTTTTGCCCACGGCTTGCGATTCTCCCGTCAGGCTCGACTCATTCATGGAGAGCTGCGCCGCTTTCAGCACACGTCCGTCGGCACTGATCTTGTCGCCCGCTTCCACAATCACGATGTCCCCCGGTACCAGATCGCGCGAGGCGATCACGGCATCCTTGCCGTCGCGCCGCACGCGTACATGTGGGGAGGAGAGTTTGCGAAGCATCGCGATTGCTTCTTCGGTTTTGTACTCCTGGATAAACCCCAGCATGGCGTTGAGCAACAAGATCGCTCCAATCGCCCCCGATTCGAGAAAATCGGCACCCGTTGCCGAAGCGGCCGACAACAGCGGCTCAAGCGCGGACAGAATGAGCGCAAGGAGCAAGATATAGACGAAGATCGAGTGGAACTGACGCAAAAACAACAGAAGCAACGACCGTTTGTGTTCAGGCAGTTCGTTGAATCCGTATTCCTGCTGGCGCTTTTGCACTTCGCGCTTGGAGAGGCCGTCTCTGGTAGATCGGAGGATCTTGAGGGTTTCCTCCGCCGATTGGAGCGCGAACATCGGAAGGAAGTATACCAAGCCACCGGAAAAACATGTGGTACTTGAGGTTGAGGGTATTTGTGAAAATGGTGTCACGGGCCAGGATTGAACTGGCGACCCCGGGCTTATGAGTCCCGTGCTCTACCGACTGAGCTACCGTGACAGGGGCGCCCAGTATGCAGCGATTGCGGTCATTCTGAAAAGGGGGATTTTTGCCTTTTTCGCGGCAGTGTTTCGGTAAAGGCATACGCTCGTTCCAGCCACCCATAGAGCTCGGCATCCTTTTCCAGACCGGCAGGTGCCACAAGCCACCAGCCTTTCATCGGGCGACCGGTCAGATCCATTGGACGCAGGTGTGTGGTGCGTGCCAGCGTCGCCGACTCTTCCGGTGGGAGGCGCAGGATCAATGTGTCCTTCCAGATGCCACAAAACAGGTTGCCGTTGATGGAAAAGGCGATGCCGCCGAACATCGGTCGTTCGCTGACCCCCGCCCGCGGCAACAGAAACGGACGCATGCGTTCGGCCAGTCGTTCGTCGTATGCCATGGCGACAGTCTATCTCACTTCTGCCACCCGTACCGCGGATACAGCCCGTCCGCGTCCGGTCCGCGATAGATGCCCAATGCCGGAAGGCCGTCGACGGTGATGGCATGCACGAGGCGATCGTCGGGCAGCACGGGAGCATAGTTGCTCCAGCGGTAGGTATCGAGAATGTAGTCGGCATCGCCGGCATCGCCGGTCAGTGCCAGGCGATCCCGCGCCGCGCCCGGGAGCAATTGGGCACTGTCGAGGATGGTGCGGTTTACCCCGTAGACGGATAGGGATGCACGGTCATCGTTGACGAGCACCCACTCCAGCCCCTGCTTGTACGACAGCCCCCAATAGTCGCCTTCGAACTGTCCAACGACCCAGGAGGAAGGCACGCTCATGTACATCTGCTGCAGCCCGCGATGACGCAGCATCCAGGCCATCGGTGACAGCGTGCCGATGCACAGGAGTGTCGCAAAGGCCGCATGCCAGCGGGTGCCGACATGGTGATACAGCCACAGCGCACCGATGAGTGCGAGCAGCAAAAATGCGGGATAGAGAAACAGCAGGTGACGCCATTCATCGAAGATGCCGATGTGTCCCACGATTTGCGCAAGCAGCGGCACAAAGAACCAAAGCAGAGCGAGTGCGGGCAGTGTCTGCTGTCGCAGTGCGGCGATGGGGTGACGTGCGCAGGCATGCACGGTCACAACGGTGCCGATGACAAAGAGACCGGTGTAGAGCAGGGGAATGGTGATGCCCATCCACACCGGCACATAGTGCCAGGGCAGGTGATTCGTCAGCTGACCAAAGTAGAACGTCTGTGCGGCGCGGGAGGTGTTGTCGGTCAAAGCACCCCACAGACCGGCAACGGGGTGGCGCCAAAGCATTGGCCACACGGCGACGGTACAGAGTGCCGTTGCGCCGAGAGTCCACATGCCGTGCTTCCACTGGCTGCGGTCGTAGGCGAGGAGGCAGAGCACCGTGAGCATGGGCAGCAGCAGCGCAAAGGGGCGCAGGCTGATGGCGAGCCCGCAGAAAATGGCATGGGTGATAATGCGGCCGGCTGTCGGTCGCTCCAGCAGGCGCACAAGCGTGAGCACCGCGATGGTAAAGGTGGTCAGAGCCGGGATGTCTTTGGGGTTTACAAACGCATGGACGAAGACGCGTGGCGTTGCAAGCAGCCACACCGCACCGAGAAGCGCCCACCACATGCTGCCGGTCAGTCGCCCGGCCAAGGCGGCAAACGCACCCACGCCGCAAAGAAACAGGACGAAGGTGAGGAAGTGTCGAAGCAGCCACACGTCCCGCAGATACTTGAATGCGAATTGGTCGTTGATAAATGCGAGCAACGCCTGCACCGCGGGTCCGTGGAAATTCCAGTCCGACTGCGTCGGTGCGGGTGCGCCGTAGAAGAGGTGCAAGATGGTATCCTGTCCGAACGACAGCATCGCGGGCTCATCCGCGGAGACTCCGTAGTCGCCGTGCGCCGCCCAGCCGACAGCAAGGCAGAGAACGAAAAATCCGCTCCACACGCTGCGTGGATGTTCTTCAGCCCACTGCCGTATGTGTGCCAATACCGTGGTCATAGGTCTGTTGGCTAGAGCGATGCCCAGAGCGACAACGCCCCCATCATCAGTCCGAAGTCGCGGATGCTGAGGTCGTTTAATCCGGTAAACGGCATGAGCAACAGGAGGAATGCGGCCATCAGGAGGCAGCCGGTTTTTCGCAGCGGGATGATCGGCACCACGATCAACGCGGCACACAACAGTTCAAATGCACCGATGATCTGCAGCCACAGCCCCGCGTCGAGTGTAAACAGCCCGTCCATCCATGCGGGGATCCACCCCATCCAGGCGACGGGATGCCAAAACGCATCGATCCCAAAATAGGCGAACACCGCAGCCAGACCGGCGGTAAGGAGCCATGGGGCGAGAATCGTTCGTTGCATCGCTGCAGACTCTAGCGTAGGTTTTTCTTGCTGTCTTCCTTATGCACAAACGCATCCTTATCCGCATCGGCATTCTGATCGGCATCATCGTCGCCAGTGCGGCCGTCACACGGTTCAGTCATGCCCCCGTCCCGAATCCGGATCCCAACCATACCCATGCCGACTTTGCCGTGTGGATCAACGGCAAACAGTTTGATTTTTCCGATCACAAATACATGTCGGAAAAACCGCAGGCGCTTGTGCCTTCCCTTTTCCTGCCCGTTGCCAGCGCCCACGGTGACGACGATGGGCATGACCAGTTGCCCGGTCGTGAGTATCTGCATTTGCATGATGGCAACGGCACGGTGATCCATAAGCACAAACCCGGGCTGACCATCGGCAATTTCTTCAATTCGCTCGGGTTTTCGATGACCCCCACCTGTTTCATTACCGATGAGGGAGTGGCCACCTGCGACAAGGACGGCAAGGAGTGGCAGATGTTTGTGAATGGCAAAAAGCATGCGTTTGACCCTGCCTACGACTTCGCCGACGGTGATCACCTGCTGCTCACCTACGGCGCCGATGCCGCGGAAGTGCAGCGCGAGCTGGCACTGATGACCGATGATGCCTGCCGGTATTCGCAAACCTGCCCCTGGAAAGGCAAGCCTCCGGTGGAAAATTGCATCGCTGATCCGGCGGTGCCGTGCGTAGAGATCTGAGGAAAACCTACGACGGTTTTCCCCAGTACCCCTTTCCCTGCAATTGTGGCGCTCAGTCGGGCAAAGCCCGACTTTGCGCCGTTCCTTTCATTGATCGGGGATGGCAATGGCATTAGGATTGCTGCCCATGGATGACCACACCCAACACGCCGGAGATGATGCCGCCGATCTGCAGGCCGAGGTGCTCAAGTGGAAGGATCTTGCAGGCCGTGCCCAGGCCGATCTGCAAAATGCCAAAGAGCGTCTCAAGCGCGAGCGGGAGGAGATCGGTGCCTTTGCCAACGAGCAGTTTATGCGATCGATTTTGCCGACGCTCGATCATTTCCAGCGCGCATTCCAGCACCTTCCCGAGGAGCTGAAGACACACGAGTGGGTGAAGGGCGTCACGGCCATCGAGCAGGATCTGCTCAAGCGCGTGCAGGAGGCCGGACTCACCAAGATGAGCGCTTTGGGGGAGCCTCTTGATCCTGCGCGACATGAGGTGCTCATGACCGCGCCCGGCGCAGCGGACACCGTGGTGGAAGTGCTCGAAGACGGCTACGAGCTGGGCGGCAAAGTGCTGCGACCCGCCAAGGTGAAGGCGGGCAACGGCGAAGCTACGGAATGAAGCAGAACGGCACGCCGAGACGCTTCACGTCTTCCAGGCGGTAGTCGAGCATTTTCTGACCCACAAAGACGATGGCAACGTCGCCTTCGTCGATGAGGGATTCAATATTGTCCTGCAGCAGGCCTCGGTTGCCGATAAAGGTGAATTGCAGCTCGGGTTTTCCTTCTGCCGCCAGAGTGGTGCTGAGAGCGGAGAACTCGCGCAGCGCACGCACGCGTGCATCGGCCACGGATTCGTCCGAAAACTTTTCCTCAGGACAGTGCAACAGCACGACCTGCTCCACGCCGTGGTTGACGCACCAGTCGGCAACGACGGGCAGGCGTGCGACAAACGAGAAACCGCGCGAACAGAGCACTGCGACGGGTCCCTTGAAGTTGCGTTTGGCCGTGGGCAGGGGATCGCGGGCGAGCCCCAGCGCCTTGGCGACCATCGGAGTCAGCGGCGGCTGGATGATGAGAGTAAGGAGAATGACCCACAGACCCACTGCCACAATGAGGTCACTGCCGGGAACGCCTGCCACGCGGATGCTCATGAGCAGCACGGCGGGGATCACGCCCGTCTCGCGGACAAACGACAGGAAGGCGAGCTCACGCATGCTCATGCGGTCTTTGCCAAACAGGAACGGAAAGAGGGTGACCACGACGGCCAGCGGGCGGATCAGCATGAACACGATGCCTGTCAAAATGCCCAGCCCCGCATAGTTGATGAGATCCTGGGGGTTCACCAGGGCGCCAAGCAGCATGAAAATCATCGGCTTCATGAAGCCTTCGATCGTGTGGTTGAAGTAGTGTTCGATGTGGCGGAAGTGCGAACGCACCGAGAACATGAGACTCGAGAGGAACACCGCCAAAAATCCGCTGCCGCCAAGGAGTGTGGCGAGCGTGAAGGTGCCGAAGGGCACGGCAAGGAACATGGCCGCATCGGCCTCGCCTTCGGTCTGCTCACGCTCCTTCCATTTGCTCCAGAAGCTCAAGATGGCAAATCCCAGCACGCCGACTCCTGCGCCGATGGCCAGCACTTTCAGGATCAGCAACGCATTCTTCGGCTCGAGAAGCAGGCCATAGGCATCCGTCACCGTCGTCGGCGTGACACCCGATGCCAACACCGTCAGAAAGACGGAGGTGAGCACTGCGCCCATCACGTCATTGATGGCGCTCTCGCTCACGGCGATGTGTTTGACGCGGGGATTGATGAAAAACAGCGACTTCAGACTGGGGATGATGGCCGCAGGATCGGTGGAGGCCAACGCGGCACCCAACAGCGTTGCTGCCGTCAGCGGTACCACGGTGCCCGTCACGCCGCCCAACCAAGGCAGGGCAAGCGAGGTGAGCAGGGCGTGGATCAGTGTGCCGATGAGCGCGATGCTCATGATCGGTCCAATCAGTTGGCGGAATTTGGTAAAAGGGGTGTCGAGACCGCCGCCAAACAGGATGAGCATGGCGCCCACCGTGGTCAGGAGGGACAACACATGCGGGTGATCGACCACCGGGGCGAACATTTCCCTGCAGGCCATGCCGAAGAAAATGGCCAACACGAAGGAGGGGATGACGGTCGGTTTTGCCAGCTCCGCAACGATGAATCCGAGAGCGAACACAACCACCACATCAAAGAACACGAGCAGCAGCTCGGCTTCGTGCGCCGACTCGAGCACGTCGGTCAAAAGCAGCGTGCCGTAGGTGTGTGACAGGAACCAGCCGATGCCCAGGATGAGGGCAATGGCGACATAATTCTGGACATGGACGCGGAGTTGGGTGAGCGACATGAAAAAACGCTAGCAATGTGTGTCTTCCCGTGCAACGGTCTAAGAGGTCAGTTTTGCCCGATGCATTTTTTGAAGACATCGCCTTTTTCTTCGAAGTTTTTGAACATGCCGTAGCTGGGGGAGGCCGGCGACAGCACGCAGATCGCGGGCGGATTCTGACCGGGTGTGTGCAGAATGGCGAGCTTCACGGCCTCTTCCATCGAGGTGACGGGGAATGTGGCGATGGCAACGCCGGCTTCCTGCAGAGCGGTACCGAGTCGCTCGCCGCTGCCAGGAAATAGGAGGATGTTTTCTACAGACGAGCGGGCGAGCCTTTGGATGAGCGGGGCAAAGTCCACCCCGCGATCCTGGCCGCCCAGGAGAATGGTTTTGACCCGGTCGCCCAGCGCATCGAGTGCGGCTACCGCCGATTCCGGTGTGGTGGAGATGGCGTCATCCACCCATTCGATGCCATGGTGGACGCCAAGGGATTGCAGGCGATGGGGGAGCCCCTGGAATGCCTCGATGGCCTGCATGGCCGTCTCTCTGTCGATGCCCACGTGCTCCGACACCTTCCAGGCCAGGGCGATGTTGCTTTGGTTGTGTCGCCCCAACAGGTGTGTGTTCGTGACGGCAACAGGGGATTGCTCTGCCGTGACGGCAACGCGGACGCCGTTTCCCTGCGAGGCGATCCATTCCACATCGGGTGATCCTGCCGCGTAGAACACGCGGTCGTTTGCCGTCTGAAAGCGCGTGATGTGGGCTTTGGCCTCGCGATAGGCCTCCACGGATCCGTGATAGTCGAGGTGCTCGGGGAAGAAGCTGGTGATGACGGCTATGGAGGGGCTGACCGCAAGATCCGCCAGCTGATAGCTGCTCATTTCCTGCACCACGATGGTGCCGGGCTTCACCTGCGACACGTGGGCGAGAGCGGGCTCGCCGATGTTGCCGACCAATTGCACGTCTTTTCCTGCGGCTTTCAGGATGGCGGCAATGAGGCTGGTGGTGGTGCTCTTACCCTTGGTGCCGGTCACCCCGATGACGAGCGTGTCGTGGGGGATGGAGGACAAAAACAGCGCCGTTCCGCTGGTGATCCTGTCATGTACCGCTTCCAGTGCCGGAGAGGGCGGGATGCCCGGTGATTTGATGATCACCGAAAATCGCTGCAGGTTTTCGAGCCATCCTTCGCCCAGTTGCCACTCATGCGGTGACGACGGATCGCGTTCGATGGCGGCATTCTTGTCGGCAATGGTGATGTGCGCGCCCGGAGCAAACAGTTGCAACGCATCAACCGCGGCTTTGCCTTCCTTGCCGTAGCCCAGCACACAGACGGCTTTGCCGTTGAGGTCGGCAATGGTCATGGTTGTTCGAGGCTGGAGAGGATGGTGGCGAAATCCCCGGGAATCGCATGTTCGGGATTGGGGGTGAGTGCCGCGTTCACGACGGCATCCGCATCGGGGATCATGGGCAATTGCTGCTGCAAAAAGAGCTGCATGACCTGGGTGTCGTTGAATTCGCCTCCTTCGCGGATCAGCAGGAAGGCAGCCTGTGTTTCCTCCGGCGTGCCCACACATTCAAAGGGCTTGAACCCTTCCATCCCCAGGAGTTGCCGATAGAAGGGGAGCAACGAAGGCTCCTCGAAAAAGTTTTTGCCGAAGATCTCGAGTATCGTGGCCTTGGGCAGGAAGGCCGCCAGCATGGCAAAGACGAACGCGCACTTCGGACACTTGCCGCACCAGCGCTCGGGGCTTTTTTCGCTCTGGAGGATTTTCCAGTTGGCGTTGCAGCTGGTCACGATCGGGAAGTACTGCGGGAACTGCGCGAACAGACGCGAGATGTGCAGCTCGGACAGCGGGCGCAACATGCTGAACACCGCCGCATCGTGGGTCACGGTGCTGCGGATGATGTCCTGCAGCATGCGTTCGAACTGCAGTCCCTTGCTCCATTGGTGATTGATTTCCATGCCGTAGAACATGACCGAGCCGTAATCCGCGCTGCGTTCGTCGCTGAACACCGCCGCCTTGTAGCCGTAGAGGAGACACAGCAGGAGCGAGAGAATGGAGTGGTAGGCGGTGATGGGCACATGGCCGTTGAGCGCACCGTCGGCATTGAGCTGGATGAGCGCGGGGGAGAGCGACCGTTCCACCGTCAGCAGGGGCGCTTTGGCGATTTTGGCGAACCGCTCGATCAGGGGGTGGCTGCCCACGCGCAACAGGTCAAAGGGCACCTTTCCGGCACGCAGCAGTTCCACTGTCACCGCAGAATCTTTGCCGCCACCCACCGGCACCAGCACTTTGCGCCTGCTCGGTCTCCAGGCGATCGGTTCGGGTTCGTCATCACGGCCGACCGGGAACATGATGCGGTCACGGAAATCGATATTGTTCTCGTAAAAGAACTGCCCCAGCCCGTGCTCATAGACCGTTTTGAAGAACGATGCCTGCGACGGGCTGAGTGTGCCGGAGCGCACATCGATCTTTTGGGGGCAGCAGGTCTTGTAGTAACTGATGCCGCCGATCATGTGCAGCAGAAACAGGGCGCGATCGAGCAGGGCAGGATCCACATCCTCCAGGTGCATGCCCTTGGTGGGCAAACGCAGCGTTTCTACAAATCCCACAGCCTCGTCGAGGCTGTAGTGAAGATTGATGGTGCCCGTGGCCGCATCGAAGTCGTAGCGTTCGAAAATGAAACGGGAGTACTGCTGCATGTGGGCTCAGCATAGCCTAAAACAATCGTCTTGCGGAGCGCTATTGCCCGTCCTATTCTCCCGCCCTTATGCCGATACATCGCCAACAGTCGGAGGAAGAACTGCTCCAAGAGAGGCTCGATATGCATATCGGGGAACTGGGTCTGTCGGTGCGTACGGTCAATGCGTTGGAAGCCAAGCACATCGAAACCGTCCGCGATCTCCTCAATACGTCGCGCGCCGATCTGCTGGCGATCAAGAATTTCGGTGAAAAATCACTGGAGGAGGTGCTGCAGAGCGTGGAGGCGATCGGGTTCATCCGCGTCGAAAAGCGGCAGTGATGCGGTGATGAATGGTGCCATGGGAGGGACTCGAACCCTCAATCCGTTTCCGGAACGCGATTTTGAGTCGCGCGCGTATACCGTTCCGCCACCATGGCTTTGCGGCGCCATGGTACCGTGTTTCCCCCGGGGAGTGCTATGCTTCCTTCATGGCAATCCGGTACTGGTTCAAGGCAAAGCGCTACGGCTGGGGATGGACGCCTGCCACCTGGCAGGGGTGGTTCATTCTGATCGCTTTCATCGCGCTGACCCTGCAGGCGTTTTTCATCATCGATGAACAATCGCATTCGGTGAGCGACACATTGATCACCTTTGTGCCGATTGCGCTGTTCAACTCATTGGTGTTGATCGCCGTGTGTTGGTTCACGGGTGAAACACCCCGTTGGAACTGGGGAAAGAAAGAGTAGGTCGGTGTGGGATGGGCGCCTCAGGGAGTCCAGTGGTCGTGAATCACGCCCACGAGGTACCATCGTTTTGTTGCGGCATCCTGCGAGAGCACCAAGCGGAGGCTTGCCCAATCCATACCGTCATATTGCGGTTCAAACCCGTCGAAATGATATTCGATGATCTTGGCATTGGGGTACACCTGTTTGGCGTTGTCCATGCTGGAGCCGCGATCCATCACATGGTTCCAACGGACGTCGGTGGCGGTGCGATAGTCGTGGTCTGCCACGTACTTTGCGAGATACTGGGCGAATGTAAGCACAATGGGCTGTCCTGAGCCTTCGGCGATGCCCCATGTTTTGGTTTTGGTGCCGCTGTATAGGTCACTCACTTGATCCGCATAGACCACGGTGTCTGATGGCGTGCCGTCATCGCCTGCCTTTGTACGCACAAATGTCTCCGCAGTGAAGCGCACCCCCCTTTTGGGATGGATGTATTGTGCGAGCGCCGTCATATCGTTGGTCATCAACGCGGAAAGAGCCCCACTTGCGGTCTGCTTTTCGTCCAGCAGCGGTCCGCTGCTCGATGCACTGGATGACGCGGCGTTGTTGTCGTTGTGCTTGAGGGGCTGCCACCAGGTGCAACCGCTCAGCACAATGACCGATGCGAGCGCGGAAAGACGGAGGAGGGTGTGATGCATAGGGCTGCATTGTACACTCCGTCCGTGCGCATCGCATCGCTGTCGCCGGCTGCAACGGAGATCCTGTTTGCCATCGGCGCAGGCGAACAGATCGTGTGCCGCGATCAGTTCAGCAATTTCCCCGAAGAGGCCAAGAAGATTCCGCAGTTGATGGGGCATCAGGCCGTAGAGATTGCGGCGCTGCGTGCGGCCAAGCCCGATCTCGTGCTCACGGCTACGGTGATCCAACGGCAGCTCGCGGATGGGCTGAAGGCTGCGGGGTTTTCTGCGGTGCATCAGGATCCGCGCACGGTGGCCGGCGTGCTGGAGTCGATGCTGCAGATCGGCATCCTGGTCGATCGCGAGCAGCAGGCGAAGGCGCTGACTGCCGCTTTTTCAAAAGAGCTGACTACTCTGAAACATCAGGCAAAACTGCTGCCTAAAAAGATGAAGGTCTATATCGAGGAATGGCACCAGCCTCCCATGGTGAGCGGCAACTGGGTGCCGGAGCTTGTGGTTGCCGCAGGCGGCATTCCGTTTCCGATACCCGCGGGAGAACTCAGCAGGGAAGTGACGCTGGAAGAAGTGGGGCGGTTTGACCCCGATGGCATCGTCGTCAGCTGGTGCGGGGCAGGGCTGCTTGCCGACAAATCATTGCTCACACTGCGACAGGGATGGGGCGTGTTGCGCGCAGTGCAGTCTGGCAGGGTGAAGGTGATCGATGACAGTCTGCTCAACCGTCCCGGGCCACGGTTGGTTGACGGGGCAAAGCGCCTCTACGGTTGGTTTGCCGAACTTGCGTATCAAGGAGCGTGATGCCGGCGAAGAAGGTAGACGTTGAGCGTCGCCACCCGCTATTCTTTTGGCGATGTACGACGTGTTGATCATCGGCAAAGGGTGTGCGGGTTATACGGCAGCCATTTACAGTGCGCGCTACAAGCTTTCGACCTATCTCGTCGGTGCCGTGCCGGGGGGGCTGGGTATCACCGCAGCAGAAGTGGGCAACTGGCCCGGGGAGATCGAGATCAAGGGACCCGATCTGATGGAGAAGTTCCGCCTCCATGCGGAGAGTTTTTCGGAGGTGGTGAGCAAGATTGCAAAGGTGACACAGGTGGAGAAGATCGAGGGCGGCTTCCGCCTGCATCTTGATGATGGGTGTCAGGTAGAGGGCAAAACCGTCATTTTTGCGATGGGCAGCAACAAGCGCCATCTCGGCGTGCCCGGTGAAGACCGGCTGTCGGGCAAGGGGGTGACCTACTGCGCGACATGTGATGCGTTCTTCTATCGCGGCAAGACCGTCGCGGTGCTGGGAGGGGGCGACAGCGCCGTGGAAGGTGCCGCCATCGCCGCGCAGGTGGCCAAGGTGGTGTATCTCATTCATCGTCGAAGCGATTTCCGAGCCGAGCCCTATTGGGTCGAAAAGGTGAAGATGCGCGAGAACATCATCACGGTGCTCGAGACCAACGTGATCGAGATTCTGGGCGATCAGAAGGTCAGCGGCATCAGGCTCGACAAACCCTTCCAGGGCAAAGACACGCTCGATGTCGACGGTGTGTTCATCGAGATCGGTGCTACCCCCGCCACACAGCTGCCGCAATCCATCGGCTGCGAGGTCGATGCCAAGGGCTATCTCAAGGTCGATAACGCTATGCGTTGTTCGGTGCCCGGGGTGTTCGGTGCGGGCGATATCACCAATGCAAGCAATTATTTCGCCCAGTTCGCTACGGCGGCCGGGGAAGGGGCGGTGGCTGCAAACAGCGCATTCAGCTATCTGCAAACGTCCGGAAAACACTAAAACTGCCCTTGCGCTCCCCTGGGGGCATCAGTACTATTTCGCGGCTATGCCCCGTGGTAAACGTACAGTCTTCGCAATGTTCTGCCCCGAAACCGGTGACCGGCTCGGGACCGTCCGCTTGCATAAGCAAAACTCCAAAGGAGTGGGTTGGAAGGAATTCAAAGTGCAGAAGTATTCCCCGAGCCTGCGCAAGCGCGTGCCGGTGAAGTTGAAGGAAGAGAAGCACAGCTCGTAAGTCCATACGTGTTTGTCTGGAACACTGATACACTTTCGTCATGCCCGAAGGTTACCGTCATGCGGCGTCCATTGTTGTCCTCAAGCGCGCTGAGGAGGAGGGGTTTGAGGTGCTGCTTTTGCATAAACCCCGCAAGCGCGATGCCTGGCAGCTGCCTCAGGGCGGCATGGAGGAGGGGGAAAATGTGCAGCAGACGGCTCTTCGTGAGTTGCAGGAGGAAGCAGGCCTTACCGATGTGACGGTTTTTGGCGTGAGCGATCGGGTGTACCAGTATGAGTTTCCGGCCAGCTTCAAGCGGTTTCGCGGAGATGCCCTGAAAGGGCAGCACATCTCCTTCATCTTTGCGATGACATCGGACAATCCGCAGATCAAGGTGGACAACAAGGAAATCAACGGCCATGTGTGGGTGCGGCCGCGGCAACTGGGGTTCTATATCAAGCGCGATATCTATCTCAATCACGTCCGTGCGCTGGTGGGGGAGGCGATCGAACAGGCGAAAAAGCTCTGAGATTCGACGGCGGCCATGGCACGAAACGGGTATCCTTTCGACGTGCGTCTTCTTTCCCTTTCCCTCGAGCAATTCCGTACCTATAGCGGTGCCACCCTGGCGCTGGGGGAGGGGTCGTTGCATCTGTTGATCGGCAAGAACGGCGTGGGCAAAACCAACCTCATCGAAGCCGTGAGCGTGCTGTCACTGACCAGGTCGTGCCGCGGTGCCGAGGATGAGGATCTGCGCACCTGGGGCACCGATCACTATCGCGTGCGCGGCGACGTGGAGGCCGATGACGGCAGAACGATGCGTCTGGAGGTGGTCAGCGTCATCCATCCCCGCAAAAAGCGCGCGTGTTTCGTGGCCGATGTGCAAAAGCCGGTGGGGGATTACGCTGGCACCTTGCCCGTTGCCAGTTTTCTTCCCGAGGATCTCACACTGTTTCGGGGGTCGCCTGCGGAGCGCAGGCGGTTTTTGGATCAGATCCTGGGGCAGGTATCGCCCGAGTATCTGCAGGCGCTCAGCGGGTATCAACAGGTTCTCAAGCAGCGCAACAGTCTGCTCAAGGCGCTGAGGGAAAGCGGCTCACCGCAGGATCTGCTGCCGTGGGAGGAACAGCTTGCCCGCCACGGTGCGCTTCTCACGATGATGCGTCAGGAGCTGCTGCAGACGGTCAATCTCACTCTGCCCGATGAGCTGTCGCGCCTTGGGGAAACCTGGGATGCCCCCCATTTGCTCTACGAACGGCAGACCGCATCGACCACGGTCGAAGAGCTGGAGCGTGAGCTTCTGGGGCTGCTGCTCCAACACCGCCGCCGGGACATGGACATGCTGTCGACCAGTGTGGGGCCGCACCGCGAAGACTGGCAGCTTGTTGCCGGAGGCAGGCCGATTCCCACCTGGGGGTCGCGCGGGCAGGAACGCGTGGCGCTGATCGCGTTGGTGCTGTTGCAGGTGGCCTACCTCGAAATCCGCAGGGGGGAGAGACCCATCATCCTACTGGATGATGTGTTTTCCGAGCTGGATGCAGGGCACCAGCAGGCGTTGCTGTCGTCGCTGTCGGGGCACCAGATCCTCCTTTCGGGAACGGATGTGCCCGAGGGGCTGCACGACGGCATCGTGTGGCATGTGTCACCCGGGCAGGCTATCCGCGCCTGAGAGCCGGGGGTTGCAGGGCGCCGTAGTAGGCGAGTGCCAGGGCATCGGCGGCATCCACCGGTTGGGGGCGTTCTTTGAGCTTGAGGCACCGGACCATCATGTCCTGCACCTGGCGCTTGTCCGCTTTGCCGTCGCCGGTGATGGCGCGCTTGAGGGCAAGGGGAGTGGGCTCCAGCACGGGGATCGCGTGCGCTCCAAGCAACGACAGGATCACCCCGCGGGCATGGGCAACCTCGATGGCGCTCGTGGCATTCACGGCAAAAAAGAGGCGTTCAATCACTGCGAGTGACGGTCGGATGTCTTGAAGGATCGCCTCCAGATCCGCAGAAATTTCGGCCAGACGGTCGGCCAGGGGCAGTCCGGTTTTTGTTTCAATGGTGCACCAATCCTCTGCGCTCACCTTGTGCGGGGAGTCGGCCTGCACCCAGCCCAAGCCGATCGTTTTGAGGCCGGGGTCGATACCGAGGATGCGCATACGGCGAGTATACGAGTGGGCGTCCTTTTGGCCTAGCAACGGTCTTTTCCTCTGCATCTTTCTGCGTCCTCCGGCACTTCTGAAACGTCACGTTTTCTGCTATAATGAGAGGAAAACCATGCACTCCCTTCACGCCGCCTGGCTGCTCGAAGATGCTCCGCGCATTATGCGGAAACATCGTCATGTGTTGCTCGCGCCGCTGTTTTTTGCAGTGACTGCGCTGATGCTGCGCAGTGCGAGTCTGCAAGGTGCGGTGTTGCCGGCTATGCCGTCGGGCAGCGATGCCATACAGGCGCTCGCAGGCGGCAATTTTGTCCCGGATGCCGCAACGGGTTATCAGCTTCATGAAGGCCTGCTGCAATTGCAGCATGGGGGCGTGGCAGTGGTGGCCGGGGGTTTGGTGCATGTGCAACTTGCGCAGAGCGGCTCCCTTGCAACATGGAACGGGGGGGTGGCGGTGCTTCAGGAGCACGGTGATCTTACCGTTGCAGCCATTACCGCACCGGCAGTGGTGCGCTTTGGCAGTGGCGTGGCGCTGGTGCCTGTCGGCATGCAGTGGACGACGGATGTATCCATTGCGGGTACCGGGGGTGTGGTGGAGCAGGGGATTCTGTCGGATCTTCCTGAGCAATACATCCAGCAGCAAACCAAGCGTCTTGCCTCACTGTCGACGGTAAAGCACACCTTGCCGCAGGTGCAGGAGCCGACGGTCGACAGCGTGCTGAAGGGTCAGCATATCCCCGATGAACAATTGGCAGAACAGCAGCGCATCCATGCCCTGACGGTTGCCGTGCGCCTGTCGGATGTTGCGACTGCACAAAGTCTTGTCGGTGCCTATGGGGCACAGCTGTTTGCCGGCCGCGATGGTCAATTGCTGCTCAGCACTCTGTTGTCCCTTTCTCCATCGGACAGCGCCATGGGCGTGTTGCTGCGGGGGTTCGTCGCCGATGCCGATCTTCGCCTGCTTTTTGCCCTGCACCCCCTTTCGCGCGAGGAAGGGTTTGTTGATTTTGACGGGGCGGCGGCAGATCACCGGGCATTGCTGCTTCTGTTCCCGCGCATCGATGTGTTGCCCGATGCCATGCCACAGTGGATCATGGCGCGTTGGCAGCGTGATATGGGCACCAGCATCACCCAGGCAAATGAGCCACTCGAGGCATTGGATGCCGCTTTTACTGCCGTTGCTTCCGCGGCACAAACGATGAAGGAACACGGATTTGTCGATCGCCTGCAGCGCTACACCATGGCGGCAGAATCGTTTGCACGACCGTACGCTCCGCTGCTGACCGATGAGCGCAAGGCGGTGCTGGCCGCGATCGTCGCGTTGCGCTCACCCGATCCAGTCGTTGAGCAGGAGGTTCCTGCGCCCGAGTCAAAGCCCGAGCCGCTTTTGCCCGATCAGGCCAAGGCGTTGGAGGGGCAGGTGCGCGATGTGCTGATCGATCATGGCGCCATGCTGACCAAGGACACTACCTTCATGGCGTCGACAGCCCATGCAGTACGCGTGGATGGGGTGGTATTTGCCACGGCGAAGGGCGACGAGGTGTTCTCCTTCATCATGGATCCCGCAACAAACCGGCTGACGGATATTGTCCGCAGCGGCGCGGAACAGACCTACGGGGTCGATATCGAAGCGTTTTTGCGCTGGATAGCGAAATAGTGGCTTGAAGGTGAGGGGCGGCATCAGTATCCTCCCTTGGCTTTGTTCTTTGGGCGGTTAGCTCAGCTGGTTAGAGCGCGACACTGATAATGTCGAGGTCCGCAGTTCAAGTCTGCGACCGCCCACCATATTGACAATAATAAATTGTATTATAAAATAGTTTTATAATTTCTGCGGAGATTATTCACGATGAGATTGCCCAGAAGGAGTACAAGCCCTTGAGAATTCCTCGTGCAGTTGATGCAAGATTTCAGGCGATCTTTAAACGTACAGCGGATGTCCACGATGCAGTCGATGTTCTTATTCTGATTTTTCTCGATTGTGATTCGGATCTGATCGATTCTTTGTGGTTAGAAGAGGTCTTTGAAATTGAACCAAGCACAGTTCGCCACTACGTGGCTCATGCCAGAAAGCGTCTGCTTGCAGCAACAAATCAGATTGTAATTGAAACGTGCAAAAGAGATGGAGGATGGAGTCTTGAGGATTTGGGTGTGGAGCAATTAGTTATGTCACCGGCTGAAGAGGTTTTTCAGGAGATGAAGGAGGCATCGATCTATTTTAATGATTCGCAGAAGGGCATTCTTTCTGTGTTCATTAAAGCTCAGGGGCGCGCTGTGACTTTCGAAGATATCGCAAAGCGTACTGGCTTAGCGATTAATACCGTAAAAACAATGACTTCCGAAATAGAAAGGCATTTGAAGGATTCTCAGTGGAGGATTTGCGGAGGCCATGGAAAACCAAAATTTCTTCGCAAATTTCTGAAGGAAGACAAATGAGGAGTTGGTGAGAAGCGGATCAATTCTTATAAATCCCCGTCACACTTTCGCCCTTTTCGATACGGCGGATGACCTCGGCCAGCATGGGGGCGATGGGCAGCACCTTAAGCCCGGGGATGGCGTCTTTGGCCACGGGGATCGAATCGGTCACAATCAGCTCCTTGAAGCCGGCTTTGGTCAGGCGCTCCACGGCGGGGCCGGAGAAGATGGCATGGGTGGCTGCAGCGTAGACATCCTTGTTGGCGCCATGCTTCAGCAGTGCCTCCTTGGCCGAGACGAGGGTGCCTGCGGTGTCGATCATGTCATCCACGATCACGCAGGTCTTGCCTTCCACGTCACCCACGATTTGCAGGATCTCCGCATGGTGATGTTCTTTGCGGCTCTTGTGGAGAATGGCCAGGGGGGCGCCCACCATGTCGGCAAACTTCTTGGCATTCTTTGCAGAGCCGATGTCCGGAGCCACGATGAGCAGATCCTTGAGCTTCTTTTTCTTCAGATAGTCGGCAAACAACGGGCGGGCATCGAGGGCATCGACCGGCACGGAGAAGAACCCCTGGATCTGATCACTGTGCAGGTTGAGGGTGATGATGTGGTCGGCGCCGGCCTCCTCGAGCAGATGCGCGATGAGCTTGGCCGAGATGGGCTCGCGCGGGGTCGCCACACGATCCTGACGGGCGTAGGCGAAGTGCGGCATGATCACGTGCACGGTCTTGGCAAAGCTCAGTTTGGCCGCCTGGCACATGAGGAAGAGCTCCATGAGAGCCTCGTTGGGCGGCACGGTGCCGGTTTGAAGCAGATAGACATCCTTTCCGCGCACGGATTGCTCAAAACGCACATACCGCTCGCCTGCGCTGAATGCCTTGAGCGTGATGGCTCCTTCACGCACCTTCAATTCCTTTGCCAGGGCTTTGCCGAGGGCCGGATGGGATGTTCCCGTGAAGAGGTGCATGTGTAGTACCATTATAGCATATGCAGTCGCGCTTCTCCACGGCTCTCGGCCTCCCGGTTGTAGAGGAGGATTCCCTTCATCCCTTGGGCATGATCGACGGAATCCTTCTTCATCCTGATACCGGCAGGGTGGAGGGATTCTTCGTTGCCGCTCCGGGGTTCTTCAGCACCCACCGTCTGTTCTTGCCTGTGAGCGCCATTTGCCGCTGGTCGCGTCGTGTGACAGTGCGCGATGCCGATAGCCTCGCCCCCCTCGACGAGCATGTGCGCCTTGCACGTCTGGCCGATGATCCACGCAACATCCTTGGGCAGCGGATCATCACCGAAGGTGGTCGTCGGTTGGGAGTCTGTGCGGATGTGCAGTTCGATACCACAGCGTTTCAGCTGCAGTGGCTCTTTCCCAAAAAGTATCTGTTGTTTTGGGGGGTGCCCGTCCCTGCACAGACCATCGCCGAAGTGCGACCCGATGCGATCCTTGTGCGGGAGCAGACAGTGACGGTCGCTAATAGCGCACCGGCCACGCCAGAGCTTACCGTCACCCCGCCTACACCCGCCTGAGCAACAAAAAAGGAGAGCCGAAGCCCTCCTCTTTTTTGACGTTGCGTCGATGGATCAGGTCACGTTGTCCGGGAGCGTCGTGGTGAAGAACCCGACGATCACGCGGGCGAAGAGCACGATCAGCAGGCCGATCACGGCGTAGAGGATCGTCTTCTTAGCCTTGTCGCGCTCCTCTTCGTTGCCTTGCGACACGATGAGGCGGATACCGGCGATCACCAGCACAATGACGGCGATGAGCGCGAGGAAGCTGAGAACGTAGCTCAGTGTCTGGGTGATCACGTCGCGGATATCGGTGCTGCCATCCGGTGTACCCTCGATATCAGGAAGATCTCCGCCGAACTGGGCGAAGGCCGAGGACACGCCGATGAACGCCGACACTGCCGCGGTTGATACCCGGGTCACGGAGCGGGAGAGAGAGGAAATCATACGGGTTGATTGGGGAACAGCTCGTAGTGTTGAGCAGGAACACTCACTATGCAAGTACGCAGCTTTGCTGCGTGGCAGACATTCCCTTGACGCTGCGATCGGATGTTTTTGTGATATTACCCTTCCATGAATCCTGCACCGAGCAGCAGGAATGCTGGTAGTGCGAACCACAAATCCTGGTACTGCACGAGTGCCCACACAAGCGCGCTCTGTTCCATGATCGGCTGGAGTGCCGGGGCATAGGGCAGCATCGGGTCGAGGATCGTCTTGCCTGCGACGAATGCCACGAGTGTGGCCAGCAGCAGGCTCGCGTTGGCGAAGCCAATGAGGCCGGTCATCACCGCGTCCTGCCAGCCCTGGGTGGTGCGTGTGTAGCGGATGTCGAACCCCGCGCGTACAGCAAGGAACACGACGGCAACGACAAACAGCCCGAGTTTAAATGTGGAGATCCACGAGTCTTGGGGCAACAATCCGAGTGTGCCGAGCATATCCTGCGAGGATCCGATGAGTTTCTGCAGAATATTGCCGATGCCCTGCACTGCTACTGCCGCGACATAGGTGGAGAGGATGATCTTCACCGATTCCTCTTTGCCCACGATGAAGCTGTAGGCGATCACCAGCGCGATCACCACGATGAGCAGCAGATCCCAAGAGAGAACGAGGGTCATGGGGTGAGTATAGCGAAAAGAGAGAAGAGACGAGTCAGGGCATGGAGAAGATGCAGAGGATTTAGAGGATGACCGAGGACAACGGAGTGGTTGCCTCCGTTTCGAAGGGCACGAATGCCTGCTCGTTACGTTCGGTGTGGAGGAAGAATCCCGCCGCCGCGATCATCGCCCCGTTGTCCGTGCAATAACTCGGGTCGCGTGGGTGGCGCAATGTCACGTTGGCCGGGAGAGCATGCTCGAGCATGGTGCGCAGATGCCTGTTGGCCGACACCCCGCCCACCACGTGGAGCTCACGGCAGCCGGCATGCAGGTTGAGTGCACGCTCCACACGGTCGCACAGGTGTCGGCAAAGCCCATGTTCGTAGCTTGCGGCCAGATCGGCGGGTGCGGCATCGGGTGTGTCGCGCATCAGGTAGCGCAGCGCCGTCTTGAGTCCCGAAAAGCTCCAGTCGAGTGACGGATCGTCACTGAGCGGCAGAGGGAACGGATATGCGTTGCTGTTGCCCTGTGCGGCAAGTGCGGCCAGTGACGGACCGCCGGGGTAGGGGAGGCCGAGCAGCGATGCCCCCTTGTCGAACGCCTCTCCTGCCGCATCGTCACGCGTGCGACCCAGGAGTGTTCCCCGGGTATGTGATTCTCTGAGCCACAGCTCGGTGTGTCCGCCCGAAACCGAGAGGGTCAGCAGCGGGAACTGCGGTTCGCCCTCCGCATCGAGCCAGGTCGACGAGAGGTGACCCAGCGTATGGTGCACGCCGATGAGGGGTTTTTCCCAGAGCGCGGCCAGTGTGCGTGCCGTGGTGGTGCCGACCAGCAACGAACCCAGCAGCCCCGGCCCCCGGGTGACGGCGATGGCATCGATCGCTTCCTTGCCGATACCTTCCAGCGCCTGTCCGATCACCGGGAGGATGCACTCGACCTGTCGCCTTGCCGCGTCTTCGGGAATCACGCCGCCCATGCGGGCAAACACGTCCTTCGAGCTGGCGATGACATTGCTCTGCACGCGCCGACCGTTTTCCACCACGGCCGCCGCCGTTTCGTCGCACGATGTTTCGATGCCCAGAATGCGCATGGTGAAAGTATGCCCTTTTTTGCCGCTGGAGCCCAAAACGTTGTGGGCTATAGTGGGCGGGTATGGTCACATTCTTCCCCACCCGCGCCGTTGCCGTTGAGCTGTTTGGCTTTGACATTCATTGGTATGGCCTGCTGTATCTCACGGCTTTTTTGCTGGCCTGGTGGATCCTCCCGCGGATCCAGCAGTACCGCCAACTCACTTTTACCGCCGATGAATGGTCGAATCTGCTGTCGTCGGCCGTGCTGGGAGTGATCCTCGGCGGGCGCTTGGGGTTTGTGCTGTTCTACGAACCCGCGTTTTTTTGGGCGCATCCGCTCGAGATCGTGCAGGTGTGGCACGGGGGGATGTCGTCGCATGGCGGGTTCATCGGCGTGACCGTCGCCCTGTGGCTGTCGCTGCGCATGCACTCGACGGATGACAAGCTGCGGCTGGCCGATGTGGTGGTGGTGCCCGTGGCGATCGGTCTTATGCTGGGGCGGCTCGGGAATTTCATCAATCAGGAGCTCTATGGCACGGTCACCACACTTCCGTGGGGCATCGCCATTCCGGGGGTGGAGGGTCTTCGTCATCCCACACAGATCTATGCGATGATCAAAGACCTGACGATTGCGGGCGTGTGCCTCTGGCACCTGCGCAGCGTGCAGACGAGGCATGGGGAAACGTGTGCATTGTTTCTGATGCTCTATGGCGTGCTGCGCTTCGTCGTGGAGTTTTGGCGCGTGCAGGATCATCCCCCGATCGATTTGGGGCTTCTCATGCTTTCCCGCGGGCAGCTGCTTACCGTTCCTGTGTTCCTGGCAGGTGTTGTGCTGCTGTTGTGGGTGCGTCGCCGGAATGCTTCCGCCTGATCACTGACGGATCTCCGGTCCCTCCGTCCATTCGTCGATGGGTTTCTTGTAGTCCTTTTTGTAGTAGAAGTAGTTGCTCAAAAGCTCTTCGCCCGCGGCGATGTCGCGCAGCGCGCGGAACACGATCTGGTTTTTGGGTTCGCGCATGCGATAGAAGATATTGGGATCCGACGAATGGTTGTACATGCTCCCGTAGCCCAGCGGCAAAGCGCCCTGTCTGCAGCTTGCACCCCACTCGAAGATGTAGTGCCCAAGGATGGTTTCCATCGCGATCTTTGCCTCCTTCACATTAAAGGGAATCACCGGGCAGATCTCGACGATGTCGCCCTTTTTGATGGGCTGCGTGGTGAACACGCCGCGGCCTTTGCCGCGGACATTCTTGATGATCAGGTGGCCGAGAGAGGGGAGCGAGGAAGGCATGGGTCGCAAACGTGTGCGGCATGGTAGCGAACACCGCGCATGGCGAGAAGTCACACGGCCGTCGCCTGAAGGATGTTGCGGAGGAAGGTTTTGCGGTGAATGGGGCACGGTCCGTGGGTATGGATCGCTTCGATATGCTGGGGTGCGCCATAGCCTTTGTGTCCGTCGAAGCCGTAGAGCGGGTACTTTTTTGCCTCCTCCTTCATCAGCCGGTCGCGCGTCACTTTTGCCACGATGGAAGCGGCGGATATGCAGGGTTCCAACGCGTCGCCGCCGATCAACGAGGAGTGGGGGATGTCGAACCAAAACTTGTCGCGGCCGTCGATCAGCAGATAGGTGGGGCGCTGCCGTTCGCTGAGCATGGTCAGTGCTTCCTGCATGGCCTGTTCGGTCGCCGTGAGGATGCCGACCGCATCGATGACATCCGCTCCCACCACGCCGAAGCCGAAGCTGCAGTGCTTCTCGATCCAGGCGAAGGCCTCTTCGCGCTGCTCTTCGGTGAGTTGCTTGCTGTCGCGGATGAGGGGGTGTTGTTTCAGTGCGGGGATCTCGATGCAGGCGCCGGCTACCACTGGCCCGGCCAGTGGTCCGCGCCCCGCTTCATCGATGCCGGCGATGATCGCGGTTTCCATGTGAATCCATACTACGCGAAAGCCTCACGACGAGTGAGGCTTACTGCTGCTGCGGGTAGGTTGTCATTTGACTACCAGGATCGTCTTGCTGTTGGCGTGGATCTTCGAGAACGGAATGTCTTCGGCATGGAGCTTTTGCTTCAATCGCTCCACGATCCAGTCTTCGTCCGCTCCCCGGTAGCTTTTGATGCCTCCTCCGGGGGCGCCGACGAACGGCACGTATTCACTGTAGCCTTTTTCATTTCTCAGCAGGTGGAACGACAGCGTCCGTTCATTCATCTGTTGTCCGAAATACGCCAATCCAAGTGCGAAGAGAATGATGAGCAAAAACACGGATAGGATTCTCATGGGAACCTCGCTTTCAATGAGCAGCAGCAACAGGCATCGTATGGAGGATGCATTTGCCAAAGCATTGCTAATATAAAATTTTTATTTTATAATTATACATGTTCTTTCACAGCATCTTTCCTTCCAAATCGAGGATGTTGTTCGTTGTCCGTCGCCGGACGGACGGGACGACATCCGCCTGTTGGGAGGATTGCAAGGATGCAATACCACTTCATCGTTGAGATGGTGAGACATCTTGGTCGCGACAAGCTGACCATGGGTATCGCCGTCGTCTTGGGCATGTTTCTGTCCGCATGGATTATCGATCTGCTCATTCGGCGATCTGATCGCCAGATGAAAGACCGTGAATACCGTGCCGACTGATCGTGCTGAAGTGGGGGGCTCAACAGGGAAGACCGTCGCACACACGTTGTGCGACGGTCCTTTTCAGCGTGCCTTCAGGATGTCCCGCACGATCTGCCGCTCATCCCAGGGGATCCTTCCTTCCAATTTTGTGAAGGTGGTGAAGGGTCCCATGCCGCAGATGGCCACGGCATCGCCGGGCTTTGCATTGTTGATGATGTAGGTGATCGCCTCGCGGCGGTCGAAGATCTTGTGCGCTTCGCATGCTGTTTGGTCGATTCCCGCCCACACCTCTTCGAACACGGCATGCGGATCCTCTCCGTAGGTTTCATCCTCTGTCACCACCACTACATCGGCCAATGTCGAACAGATGCGGCCGATCTGCGGGCGCTTTTCTTTCATGCGGTTGCCGCAGCTGCTGCACAAAACCCATGTCCTGCCGGTGCCGCCCTCCACGATGCCTCGCAGCGTTTCGAGCGTCTTCTCATATGCCTGCGGAGAGACGGCAAAATCGACAAAGACCGAGAAAGGCCGGCCTTCATCGATGCGCTCCATGCGCCCGGGGATCCCGTTGAACGACGCAAGGGCGCTGACGGCATCGGCTACGGGTACGCCGACCGCCCATGCGCAGGCAATCGCACACTGGGCGTTTTGCAGATTGAAGGTGCCGGGGATCCGTAGGTGCAGATCGTGTGTTGCGCCGTTTTTTTCCGTCAACAGGGCGGTGGTTGTCCCTGCCTGCGCTTTGCAGTCGGTGACCGAAAGATCTTCGCCCGATGCTCCGTACACCAGCGTGCGAGCGGAGGGGATCTTCGTATACAGAGCGTAGGTCTCGTCTTGGCGGTTGAGCACCTTTGTGCCTTTGCCGCCGAGCATCTCGAACATGATCCCTTTATCCCTGCGGTATTGTTCCATGGTGCCGTGGTAATCAAGGTGTTCGAGCGCGGTATTGGTGATCGCGGCCACGGCAGGGTAGGTGTAGGCCACCCGCTGCTGTACCAGTCCATGGGACGACATTTCGATCACCGCGTGGGTGCAGCCTTCACGGACGAGGGTACGCAGGAATTTTTGCAGTGAGAACGGACTCACCGACGTCAGGTGTGTCGCATTGTCTTTCTTGCGGTCTTTGATCTGCATGAATGCTGTGGATGCCGCGCCGACGGAAATTCCTGCCACGTGGAGGATGTGTGCCACCATGCCGGTCGTCGTGGTCTTGCCGTCCGTACCCGTAATGCCGATCACCGTCAGGCGCTTTGCCGGAAAGCCGTAGCGGGCTGCGGCGGCAAAGGCCTTGGCTTTATGCCAGAGCAGACGCAGGGGATTGCGCTGGCCGATCAGTGTTTTCAGACGATGAAGCATGCGCAAGAAGGATAGCACGAGCCTGTGCGATATCCTGGGCAATCTGTTCCTTCAGCGCTTCGGGTGTGGGGAAGGTCTGCACGGTGCGCAGCCGGGCAATCACCTCGATGCTGATGACAATAGGGGAGCTCGTTACCGTTGTATCCAACAGATGGACTTCGCCGCTGCGTCCATCCCCGAATGTCGGCCGCGGCCCCAAGTGCATCACTGCGGCACAGGGGTCTCCGTCGACCGAAGCCATGCATGCATAGACGCCGTCATCGAGATCCTGCGGAATATCCCACAGATCAAGATTGATCGTCGGTGTGCCGAGTCCCTTGCCCCGTCCACGCCCGGGAACAGTCATCGCCGAAAAGGACAACGGGAGATCAGTCACCCCCAGAGCCTACGTTCTTACGACAGAGTTTCAAGACCGTTTCGCTGGATCGTCTTCCAATCGAAGGGGAAGCGATAGGTTTCCAATGCACGGACGGCGCCTGCAAAGCAGTGCCAGGCCGTGTCGCCCTCATAGGTAAAGGCGTTGCCGCTCTCCTGATTGGGGTTGTAGTTGCTTGCTGCGGAGCCTGCCGGGGTGATCGGCACGATGCCGTAGTGCAGGATGGTGTCGATCATGTCCTTGTTCTGCTCGGTGCAAAACAGCGCGATATCCGATGCCCTGAGCATCTGCTGCATCGAGGCGTTGTCGCTGGGGATGATGGCCACCTGATGGGGCTTCTCTTTGGCATATTTGGTGCAGAGTCTTCCAAAATGCTCCGATCCCTTGCCCAGGATCAGGATCTGGACGGGCAGCGTGAGCAGACCGGGTAACAGCTCCTCGAACATCGGGCCTCCAGTTGTTTCCGTCAGACTCGTGGGGATGCAGATCATCGCCTTTTTCAATTCAACCGGCCAATGCAATTGCTCCTGCAGTGCGGCCTTTGCCTGCTGCTTTTCTTCGGTCGACGTGAGCTGTGCCTTGGGGGTGGAGAGTGCCATGAGTGCGTTGTGGGTATTCCTCTCAGTATAGCGAAAAACGGGTTTTTGAGAAAGGGGGCAGGGATTGCATATTTCGGTGAATGACGTGACATGAATATTCATCTTTTTGTTTAGGCTTATTGCTCCAAATACTCTGTTTTTTCCACCCTTGCCCAAGCGGCAAGGGTGGAGCCCAAACGCGTGCGCCGCCATGCCCTCGCCCTGCCCGATCCGATCGAGTGACAGTTACTGGCACGATCATATCTGCATCACCCCTTCACCCCCGCTGGCGTCGCGCCCCGCCGAGGCTATGAGAGTAGCAACCGAGATCTTCCCACTCGCGTTGCGTGGGAGGGCTGTGCCGCACCCGAGGGGGTGAAGGGGCAAGCGGAGTGGGGAGCTGCGGCACTGGGTTTTCTTTTGCCCTTTCTTTGGGCTCTAGCCAAAGAAAGGGCATGCAAAGCAAAGAAGGAAAGAAACTTCCTTTTGTTCGGCAGACAAAAGAAAGTGAAATGCCCTGATCGCATCATTGCTGTACCCTAGCTCCATCGCCATGAAGCATCTTGTTCTGATCGACGGCCACCACCTGATGTACCGCGCCTACTGGGCGATTCCCCGCACATTGACGACCAAATCCGGCGAGCAGGTGAACACGGTGTTCGGTGTGGCATCAATGATCCTGAGCATTCTTAAGCAGGAGGAACCCGACGCTTTCCTGTTCTGCTTTGATGCCGGTGAAGAAACGTTCCGTCATCAGGAGATGGAGACCTACAAGGCGGGACGTGCCGAAACGCCGGATGACTTTTACAGCCAGATTCCCCGTGTGCACCAGTTGCTGCAGGCCTTTGCCATTCCCCAGGTGGAAGACAGGGGATTTGAGGCTGACGACCTGTTGTGTGCCTATGCCCTGAAGGGTGAGGCGGAGGGGATGCGCGTGACGATCGTGACCGGTGACCGCGATGCCTTTCAGCTTGCATCGGAAAAGACCAGAATCGCCATTCCCCATAAGGGGTATCAGCAGGCGGAGTATCTTGGACCTGCCGAAATCTATGCCAAATACGGTATCCGTCCCGATCAGGTGCCGGCCTACAAGGGGCTCACGGGAGATCCGTCCGACAATCTCCCCGGCGTGAAGGGAATCGGTCCCAAGGGAGCCGCGCAACTGTTGCAAAAGTACGACACCCTGGAAGGGGTCTATGCTCACCTCGCCGAGGTGTCTCCCGCCGTGCGACAGAAGCTCGAGGCCGATCGTGAGTCGGCATTTTTCTGTGAACGGTTGGCACGCCTCCGTTGTGATTTTCCCCTGCCACTTTCTCTCGACAAAGTACTAGTTCAACAACATCCGGTGGCACCCGTCATTTCCTTCTTCAAAGAGGTCGAATTTTCCCTGCTTCTGCGTCGTCTGCAGGAGATGCTTTCCACACCCTATGGGAAACGACTGTTTGAGGGAGAAATGCCCGCTGTGCAGCAACCATCAACACCTGCGAAAGAGACATCACAGCTCACAATGTTCTGAATTTTCCAATGGCTCTGTTTTGCTTGAGCCGTTTTCTTGTGCACATTTGCTACTCACAAAAAAACGTAGGTATTTTCGATTGAACACATTTTGTAGTTCAAGCCTGTAAATACACAAAAAAACAGAGTATATTTTGTATTCACTTTGCGAAATTCTGCATACCAAAAGTAGTCGTATGCCTCTTGCAGCGCAGAAGAAAGCGACCGTACACTGACGACCGTACTCCGACGGCTTTGTTGCCCGTCGCTGTTCCTCTCATCCACTTTCTGCCCACTTTATGGCCAAGGAACGCGTCATTGCTAGTCTGGATATCGGAAGCGCAAAAATCAGAACCGTCGTAGCCATCGCAGAGAGCGGTCAGGAGCGCGGGGTGCCCAACGTGATCGGTGTCGGTCTCTCGCCCTCCCTGGGGATCCGCAAAGGGCAGGTGATCGATGTGGAGGAGTTGATCCACAACATCATCTCCAGTCTCGAGGATGCAGAGCGCATGGCGGGCGTTCCGGTGAACCATGTCTTTGTCGGCATGAGCGGCTCGCACATCGAGGCGTTCGACAGCCGCGGCGTCATTGCCATCTCGGGCGCCGAGATCACGGTGGATGATGTCGGCCGCGTGCTCGAAGCCGCACAGGCCGTCAGCATCCCCCCCAACCGCCGCATCCTCCACATCGAGCCCAAGGCCTATGCCGTCGATGAGCAGCGCGGCATCAAAAACCCGATCGGCATGACGGGCATCCGCCTCGAGGTGGAAGCCCACATCATCACGGGGCATGTGCAGCATGTGAAGAACATTGAGAAGTGTGTGGCGCAGGCAGGAGTCGATGTCGACGCCCTGGTACCGGCCACCATCGCCGCCGCCGAGGCCACCCTCACCCGCCGTCAGAAGGAACTCGGGGTGGTGGTCATCGATATCGGTGCCGGCTGCACGAGCCTCGCGGTATATGAAGAGGGGACGATCCTGCATTCCGTGGCTCTGCCGGTTGCAGGCGAGAGCGTGACCAATGATATCGCCATCGGCCTGCGCACCTCGGTGGACACCGCCGAGCGCATCAAGATCGAGTTCGGTTCGGTGCTCCCCCAGGAGATCTCCGAGCGCGAGATGATCGACCTGTCCTCCGTAAGCCGCGTCGACACCCAGACCGTTTCCAAGCGCTACATGGCAGAGATCATGCAGGCCAGGTATCACGAGATCTTCTCGATGATCCAGGCGGAGCTTTCCCGCATCGGCCGCGGCGGCATGTTGCCCTCGGGCGCCGTGCTGACCGGCGGAGCGGTCAAGGTTCCCGGCGTGCTCGATCTCGCCCGCGATGTGCTGGGTCTGCCCGTGCAGATGGGTTTCCCCGTCGATGTCGGCGGCGTGATCGAAAAGGTCGACGATCCGGCCTTTGCCACGGCACTCGGCACCCTCGTATGGGGGCTGCGCGAAGGCGCCACTTCCTCCCCGTGGAACACCGTCCAAATGAAGCGCACCTTCCAGCAGGTGGGCACGTGGTTCCGCAGTCTGTTGCCGTAATCCCATCCAGTTCATTTTCTTTTACTTCGTCTATTTCCCTCCCTCCCCATGTCGGACACCTTCAGGTCCCTCTTCTCGGCACAGCGACCGGGCTTCCGCCCCACGCCGCCGTCCACTTCGCCCTCGTCCAACAATGAGGTGCGCCCCGATGCGCTCTCCGGCGCCAAAATCCTCGTGCTCGGCACGGGAGGAGCAGGCAGCAATGCCGTTCTGCGCATGGTTGAGAACAAGGTGCAGGGCGTGGAGTTTGTTGCCGTCAACACCGACGTGCAGGCGCTCTATCACAACCCGGCCGCCAAGAAGATCACCATCGGCCGCGGCACCACCCGTGGGCTTGGCGCTGGCGCCAACCCGGAAATCGGCAAGCGTGCCGCAGAGGAGAGCTTGGAAGAAGTGCGCGCTGCCATCGAGGGGGCAGACATGCTCTTCATCACCGCAGGATTGGGAGGCGGTACGGGCACGGGAAGCTTCCCGGTGTTCGCCGAGCTTGCCCGTTCTATGGGTATCCTGACGGTCGGTGTCGTCACCAAGCCGTTCAGTTTTGAGGGTCTCAAGCGCAAGAAGCAGGCGGAGGAGGCGCTCGAGAACATCCGTGGCAAGGTGGATACGCTCATCACCATCCCGAACGACAAGATCCTGTCGCTCATCGACAAGACCACCCCCCTCACGGAGGCCTTTGAGGTCGTCGACGAGGTACTGCAGCACGCCATCGAGGGAATCTCCAGCCTCATCACCCAGCACGGTCTGGTGAACGTCGACTTTGCCGACGTGAAGACCATCATGAGCGACGCCGGCACGGCACTCATGGGTATCGGCTACGGTACCGGCGACAGCCGCGCCTCCGAGGCCGCACGCGCCGCCATCGAAAGCCCGCTTCTGGAGCTCTCTATCAGTGGTGCCAAGGGTGTGCTGTTCAACATCACGGGTGGCAACGATCTGGCCATGTATGAGGTGGATGAAGCCGCACGCATCATTACCGAGACGGCATCGCCCGAAGCAAACATCATCTTCGGTGCGGTGATCGACGAGAACTACACCGGCCAGGTGAAGTGCACCGTCGTCGCCACCGGTTTTGATGAGAAGGAGAAGCTCGCTGCTGGCATGCTCCAGAGCCCCGCACAGCGCTACCTCAGCAAGAACTCGGCAACCGCTCGCACCGAGCGCGAGGCAGACAAGCCCCCGGTCGACCCCACTATGAAGACGGGCAACAACGCCCAGTTCGACGAAGTGGAGCTCGAGGTGCCCGCGTTCATGCGCAAGCCCCTGAGCAAGTAATTCTTTCCATAGTCACGTACAAGGCGTCCCGCGGTTGCGGGGCGCTTTTTGTATCGGGTGATTAAGCGTGATGCGTTCCTGTTGAGCCAAATCCGCCGCGGTTTTCCGCGCCGTGATCCGCCACCTCCAGCCAGTTTGCTTTGTCGACTTTTACAAAGAGCCCCTGGGCGATGCGTTCGCCGCGCTCCACGGTGACCGGTTCTTTGGTGATATTTTGCACCTGGACGAGGATTTCATCCTTGGCGCCGTGGTAGTCGCAGTCGATCACTCCCACGCTGTGGGGGCACACCAGACCCTTTTTTCGGGGAAGTGAGGAACGGGGGACGATTAGCAGGGCGTAGCCTTCGGGCACCTTCACCACCACGTTGCCCGGCACAAGCCCGATGGCTCCCGGTGCAATCACCGTGGTTTCGCGTGTCACCAAATCGAATCCCACGGCGCCCGCAGAGGCGTATGGGGGGAGGGGGAGCGAACTGTCGATACGGGAAACGGCGACCTGCATGTGCAAAGCATAGGCCAAATCGTTGTGTTGTTACAGTTATTCTCCGCTCTTGCCCGTTGCAGGTTTCTCCGCCAGCAGCGGGTGCTTTGGGGCGACATCCGCGAGAAGAATGCGTGCCATTTTGTCGTTGTCCCATTTGTCGCGAATCGCTTTCTCCAGCACATCGATGCCGACAAATTTTTGGCGGAAAAGCTCGCGCAAGAAATATTTTCCGTGCCCTGTTTTCGCTTCAAGGATTGGGTTGGAACGGGGGTTACGCAGGATTTCGATCTCAATCCATTCCCGGAGGCGTCGCCCTGTGTTCTCACGGTAGTGTGCAGCGGCATCCGCCATGTTTTTCTTCTCAAGTTCCTCGTTCACTTTCAGTACATTGGTGATGTATGCAAGCGCACGCGATTCATTAGTGAACTGTCCTGTACTTGTAAGCGTGAGAAGCTGTTTGATCACCACACCGTCCGCGCGAAGGTTTCCCGTGCGTTCGCGGAAATAATCTTCATCTTCTTTGCTGACAGAGACCTGTCCCTGATGCAGGGTGCGGTCGGTGTAATAGCTGTACTTGCGGTCAAAAATGCTGAAGCGTTGCGTGCGATGATTGGTGTCTTCGATTTCCACCGTATGCGTTGCTAGCACTTGTGCCACATAGCGGTTCAAAGCCGATTTTGAGTATTTGCCACCGTCGTCGCTGTCGAACGAGCGCCCCGTCCGAGTCTTAATATCGTTTTCGATTTCTTTGATCGCCTTGAAGGTGGTACCGAGCGTACTGTAATCAGTGCCTCTGCCTTCTTCCTGCGACCATTTGTAGAGATCTTTGCGTGCTACCTTCATTTCGCCCATCGTACAGTCGGTGTGATACAAGCTCAGGGCGCCCAATTTATCGAAGAAGTCCACTGAGGCCTTTTTCTTGATCAGAGGATTTTCGTCCAAGACACGCATGATGGTGGTCATCACCCAACCGATTGTTTCGCCGATGAGCCCGCGTTCGATGGCGCGCTCGGCAATACCGATGGCAGCCCACAGGTTCATATCTTTCATTTCATTTTCAATTTCTTTGATGAAGTATGGAATGCTTTCGATGTCCTTCACCGTGTCGTGCTTGGCCTTAATTTCGCTTTCACGGCCAGATGAGTTCTCTCCGCGCAGCGCGTTGTAGTAGTTGAGAATCTCATGATCATCGTAATCGTGCATGAGACTTTTTAAACTTTGTCCCATAACCCTTTTTTCCGAGTCGCCTGCGCTGAGATCGAGGTCGTAGAGCCAACCATGGCTCGCGGCGTATTCGAGGATCGCACGCACTTTGTTGGGATTGCTGTGATTTTGATGCATCAGGGAGTCATGTCCTTCAAACAACTGCTGGTATTTAAAGTTGTTGCTTTTCAGGTATTCCTTGAATTCGCCCTTTTCCTTTTCGTTATGTGATTCCTGCGCTTTCTTGAGAGCGATGTTCGCATCCATACCGATGAACGGTACCCAGCTAAGCGAGTCGCCGATGCCCTTGGCGATTTCAGCGGCATGGTGGTGCGATCGCTCGTGCCACGCCGTGGTGTAGGCCTCTTTGACTTGTTTTAGGGCTTCCCAGACTTCCTCGAGACTGTACCAATTTGTGCCCAGGAAGCCGTGGTGTCCGTGGTCGGAGTGTCCGCCGTGTACTTTTTGGTTTTCCTTTTCAAGATTGCGGAGCATGTCTTCCTTTTTCGTCATTTCTTCGTTGAGCTCACTCACTCTTCCGGCTGCCAGTGCAATGATTTCTTGCAGTTCGGCGATGCGCGACAGTTCCTGTCGCAGTTCCCTGTTTTCATGAATCTCTTTTTGGATCGCGTCGATATTGGCAATGCGTGTCACTTCATTGATGACGGTTATTTTGCTGGAGACGTTGGCTCCTTTGTCCCATAACCTGAGTATTTCTTCGTTTTCAGGCTGCGAAAGGTACGCTTCAACAGCGTTCAGTGTTTGCTGCTGCTCGGCTGTTGGCCTTGAGCCGTAGTAATTGCGCAGCACATTCAGCAGCTCATAAGGGGTTTGCGTTGATGTATTCTTTCTCCAGCGCGTGATGGCAGTATGGGTTCTTTCCGGATCCTGTCCTATTTTTCCATAGCGATCGACCCGTGCTTTGTTCGCCAGCAAAAAATCCTGAAGCTTGCCGATAACTTCGCCTTGTCGCGGGTGTCCATTGTAGACGACGCGCATTTCCTCGACGAAGGTGTTGAGATTCATGTTGCCTTCGTCCCATTTTACAAACTGATCAGTGAAGCCACGCAGGGTGTCCACTTCGGTTTGACCTACTCGTAGCACTTGCTGAATCTCCGTGAATTCAGCTTGTTTGTGGTTTGCATTCACATACTGATGCATGGCAGGGTCGTCGACCATTTTGCGCAGACTGCGGTGTTTCTTCTCCAGGGTTTCAAGGTTTTCTTTCATGATTTCTGCGTTGCTTTGCACTTCAGATTTTTCCTGACCAGGCAATACTTCGCGGAGCTTATTGTGAATTTCCTCTGTGCTGTTCACCACATTTTGTCCCGCATTCGCTCCACCTTCCGCAGGCGGATTGTTTGCCTCAGGACCGTTCGGATTGTGGGCTCCGCCGGGTTGGGGAGTTGCGTTGTTGTTCCAAAGAAGCCGGCGCTCCGTAGTGGGAGACCCGTTTGGTGCAAAGTGCCAGCGGCAGCGGTGCTGCAGCGAGTTAGAGTTTACAGATGCGGGCAATGGTGTCAAGGAAACTTTCCGTATGGGTGGTGAGTTCGCTCAAAAAACGGGCAAGCACATTGCGCAGGTGATTGCTCTGTTCACGTGGCAGTTGGATGCGCAGCTCTTCATGAGAAGGGCTGTTGAGAAGGGGCACATGCAAGTCAAAGGTGTTGTGCTGCACGAACCAAAAGCCCTGCAGATCCTCCCAGCGGAGGAAGCGGTTGTCGTAGAGCAATCCCTGTTCGAGGATGGTCAGCTCGTGGATCACCGGCTGGTGGTTGCGGATCCAAAAATACATCGCACCAATGACCACGCTGACAATGGTGAGCGACCATGCGCCCGACACGATGCCATAGGCAGCGGCAGCCAAAACCAATCCGCCGCCGATGGTGTACCAACGCTTGCCGCGCTGATGAACGGGGTCTTTCGGGCCGCTCAGGCGGTCGAGAACCGTCATGCCGGCGAGTGCAGGAGGCAGATGAGTGTTTGTTTCCATAAATCCCCTTATTCTAGCAGAAAACAGGGGTTTCTCCCACGCTGAGCATTTGTCAAAATAACTTTATGTGTTTTTAATATACTATGAATGGCAGGAACACAAAATTATGCGTGTATTGGATGTTTGGAGATGGTGGGCAATACTGGACTTGAACCAGTGACCTCCACAATGTCAATGTGGCGCTCTAGCCAGCTGAGCTAATTGCCCGTTCTTCGTTTCGTGGGAACGCCGCGAATGCGGAGCCAGAGCATAGGAGAGGGGATGCCTCGCGGCAAGCGGGGATCCGTAGAAACACAGGGCTGTAGGGTGGCTGCCTATGTTGCAGCAATTGTGGAACATTCTGTTTCCGGTCTCCTCCCTCAGAGGAGAAGACGGCGTGTGGGTATCGCCGCATGAGAACCGTCTGCTGAGACAGGGGCTTCCTGAGCGGATCGGCAAACGCATGCTTTGCGAGCTGGGATGCCAGTTTTTGGATACGGTGGTTGCCGGCGACCGCTATGCACGTTGTGTCGAGCTGCGTCGTGCACTGCATCTTTTGAAGTACCGTCGTTCGCGTGCATATGTGCAACAGTTGCTGCCTTTGTTGCTGCGGGCGTCGGCATTGCTCGAGCTGCGGGGCGATACGGTGTTGTGCCCCGTGCCGCTGCATTGGACGCGCAGGTTCCTGCGGGGGTTCAATCAGGCACAGTTGCTGTGCGCGCAGTTGTCGTTGGCGCTGGGTGTTCAGGCAATGCCCCTGTTGCGACGCACGCGATCGACGGGCTCCCAGGCCAGGCGCACGGATCGCCGCGAACGCAGAGCGGCCATGGAAGGCGCGTTTGCCCTGGCGTGCCCGCAACACGAGTTGCCGGAGCGGCGTGTCGTGTTGGTCGATGACATTTTTACCTCCGGCGCGACGCTCGATGCGTGCGCCAAGACATTGAAGCAAGCAGGTGTTCAACGCGTCGAAGCGTTGGTGTTGGCTCGGGGATGAGCTTTATGTGATGTCGGTTCTCTTCGACAGAAGATCATGACGGGAGACTTCTGCCGGCGCGCAACAGGAAGGTGTGGAAAACTTTTTCCTTTTCCACAACTATCCGCATCCATGGTTCTGCTCGTCACAGCTCTGGCCTTCTTCGTGTTGATCACGGGTCTCATCCTCATCCACGAACTTGGCCACTTCCTCGCTGCGCGCCGTTTTGGTGTCGTTGTGGAGGAATTTGGCTTCGGATTGCCGCCCAAAATCGTCACGGTGTTCCGCAAATGGGGGACGGCATTCACACTCAATGCCATTCCGTTCGGCGGCTTTGTTCGGCTGAAGGGCGAGAACGAATTGTCGTCTGCAAAGGGGAGCTTTGCCGCCGCATCCGTCACGGCGCGCTCCATCATTCTGATCGCGGGTGTGTTCATGAATTTTCTGTTGGCCGTGGTGCTGTTCACCGGCGGCTTTTGGTTGGGCGGATGGGTGCCGACCTATACGAGCATCGATGCGCTGAAACAGGCGGCGGTCGACGGCCAGATCCGGTTGGAGCTTGGGGTGCTGATCGACGAGGTGACGCCTGCGGGCGGTGCGGCTGCCGCAAAAGTGCCCGTCGGCAGCTTCCTCAAGGAGATCGATGGCGTGCCACTGACCGATCCCGCCAAGGTGGTGGAGATGCAAAAGGGCAAGAAGAGCGTGTCGTACACCTTGGAAATTCCCGAGCGTGATGCTGGGCTCTCGGGTCATCCGTTGACAACGAAGCAGACCATCAAAGTGCCCGTTACCGACGGACGCACCGGCATCGGCATCCGCGAGGTGCCCATGGTGCTGGAGGGCATGCCCGTGTCCCTGCCAAAGGCACTTCTTTTGGCTCTTCGTGAAGCCAAAGTGGTGATGGCACAGACGGTGGTGGGCATCGTGCATCTGTTCGGTTCGCTGGCGCGCCATCTCACCGTGCCCGACGGCATCACCGGCATCGTGGGCATCGCCCAGCTCACCCATACCTCGGTGCAGGAGGGATGGACGGTGTATCTGCGTCTTGTGGCACTGCTCAGCCTCAGCCTTGCCGCACTCAACATTCTGCCTTTCCCGGCGCTCGATGGCGGCCGCCTGCTGTTTGTGCTGGCCGAGGCGGTGCGCCGCAAACCCACCGATCATTCCTTCGAGGTGATCGCCAATACCATCGGCTTTGTCCTGCTGCTCGGTCTCATTGTCATCGTCACCCTCTCCGATGTCCTCCGTCTCTTCTCTTAGCCCGGCTCCCGTCGCGCGCACAGAAGCGGGTCACCGCGATCTGTGGCTGACCATCCTGCGTATCCTTGAACCCAAGGTGCCGCGCGGCCAGTTCATCACGTGGTTCAAAGACACGTCCGTGCTCGGTCAGGAGATGGGCACGCTGATTGTCGGCCTGCCGCTGCCGATGTTCCTCAACTGGCATCTGGAACACTACCGTGCGCTCACCCTGCAGGCGGCACAGGAGGTGGATCCCACCATCGAACAGGTCGTGTACAAGGTGGACGGCGGACTGAAGGATGACCCGCTGCGCACACTGAATCTGCTGCAGCATTTTGAGGAACCCAAGCGCCGCAAGCTGCCAGGACGCCAGGAGGTAAAGCTGGCCGAGGGCATCATCAGTAAGGTGTTAAACCCCCGCTACAACCTCGAGAGTTTTGTGGTGGGCAGCTCCTCACGTCTGGCCTACGCGGCCTGCCAGGCCGTCGCCGCAGCGCCCGGAGGCAAATACAATCCGCTGTTCCTCTACGGCGACGTGGGTCTCGGCAAGACCCATCTGCTGCAGGCCACGGGCAATGCCATCCTCAAGCAGATGCCGAAGGCGGCGGTGGTCTATACCACGACGGAGAAATTCACCAACGAAGTGATCGAGGCCATTCAGATGCAGAAGATGGAGCAGCTGCGAAAGCGCTACCGCATGGTCGACGTGCTGATCATCGACGACGTGCAGTTTTTGGCCAACAAGGAACGCACCCAGGAGGAGTTCTTCCACACCTTCAATGCGCTCTATGAGGATCGCAAGCAGATCATCCTGTCGGCAGACCGCCCGCCCCAGGAGCTGCAGCTGGAAGACCGCCTCACGTCGCGCTTCGAAAAGGGCATGATCGCCGATGTCAGCCCGCCCGACTACGAAACGCGCCTGGCGATCCTCACCCAGAAATCGCAGGAGTACGAGATTTTCCTCGATCCCAACGTGCTGCAGTTCATTGCCGAGCATGCCACCAAAAACGTCCGTGAACTCGAGGGCATCCTGATGCAGGCGGTGGCCATCTACGAGCTCGAGCAGCGCGTACCGACCATCAAGAGCATCGCCGAGATCATGCGAAAGCTCAGCAAGGATCCGCATGAGGACGAGGAGATGATTGGCTTCACCACCTCTCCAAAGCGCAACGCCACGTTCCAGGACGCCGTGGAGGCGGTGAGCCGCTACTACTCCGTGTCGGTGGCCGACATGACCGGGCAGTCGCGTGTGCGCGAGATCCTGTTGCCGCGCCAGATTGCCATGTATCTGTGCAAGAAATACCTGCGCATGAGCTTCGTGCGCATCGGCGAGGTGTTTGAGGGACGTGACCACACCACGGTGATGAACGCGTTTGAGAAGATCGAGGAGAAGCTTCACAACGATCCGCAATTGCTGCGCGAGGTGCGCGCCTTGGAAAAGGAGCTGGATTTTGTATAAGCAAAAGGGAATATCGGTATGATGCTGCCATGTCATCCGACGATCAGCAGCATTGGAATGAGACGTGGAAGAGGGGAATCGGCAAGACCAATGCGTTTGCCGGCCGCGTGATGGAGTTTATCGGCGTGCATCAGAAAGACATTCTTGATTTGGGATGCGGCACGGGGAAGGACACTGTGTATTTCGCCCAAAAAGGCCATCAGGTTACGGCGATGGATTTTTCGGACAACGCGATTGCCGCGCTCAATGCCGATGTGCGCAAGCGCAAGCTCAGGACGGTGCGGGCAATTGTCGGCGACATCGCCGAGTCGCTCCCATTCAAAAACAAATCCTTCGATGTGGTGTATGCCCACCTGTCGCTGCACTATTTCGATACCAAAACCACCATCGAGCTCTTCAAGGAAATCCATCGTGTATTGCGACCGGAAGGGTTGCTGTTTGTGAAGTGCAAATCCGAACGCGATCCGCTCTATGGGCAGGGGGAGAAGGTGGGGGAGGACATGTTTTGTACCGACCATGTCCGTCACTTCTTCACACAGCAATTCATGGAAGAGATGCTTGAGCCGTTTTCCATCAGGGAAATCCGCCGATCCGAATCGACCGTCGATGGTAGGACGTCGGCTTTTGTGGAGGCGATTGCCCAAAAGTGATCTTCCACCTTTGCCCGGCGGCAAAGGTGGAGCCAAAGCGCCTGCGCCATGATGTCCCGCTCCAAAGAGAATGGGAGGTATGCGGCAACCACACCAAAACCCAAGCTGCATCTTCCCCTTCACCCCCGCTCATGGCGCGCCTCCGAGGTTCTTTGGAATAGCAGGAATGAATCTGTTATGAGAATAGCCTTGGAGGCTCCGCTGCCGAAGGCAGGGGGTGCGGGAAGTGCTCCTACACTTGTCTACTCATCCTTCTGCCCGCCCAACAGAAGGAGCCGGTGCATCGGCAGCGGCGACCTTTTGCGCCACTTTTGGGTGGTCGCCAAAAGTGGCAAAGCATCTTGGACAAGGATGGAATCTCTGCTCTAGACTTCAGTCCTCATGGCACCCGCCGCAGCAATGACCGACGTCGAGAAGATGCGCCACTCTCTGGCTCATGCCCTCGCACAGGCGGTGCTCAAGCTGTGGCCGGATACGAAGATCACCATCGGACCTCCCATCGAGACCGGTTGCTACTATGACTTCCTGTTCAGCAATCCCGTGTCCGAGGCGGATTTCCCCGCGATTGAGAAGGAGGTACGCAAGATCATCAACCAGGGGCAGACCTTCCGCTGCGATGAGTTGTCCGTCGCCGATGCCAAGAAGTTTTGGAAGGAGAAGGGGCAGCCGTTCAAGGTAGAGTTGATCGAGGATTTGGAAAAAAACGAAGGCATCACCACGGTCACGCACTACACGAACATCGGCCCGAAGGGGGAGGATGCGTTTGTCGATCTCTGCCGCGGAGGCCACGTGGAGAACATGAAGGAGATTCCGGCAGACGGCTACAAGATCATGACGGTGGCCGGCGCCTACTGGCGCGGCGATGAAAAGCGCGAGCAGCTGACCCGCATGTATGTGGCCGCCTTTCCCTCGAAGGAGGAATTGGATGCCTATCTGCATCAGCTGGAAGAAGCCAAGCGTCGCGATCACCGCCGACTCGGCAAGGAACTTGATCTGTTCACCTTCAGCGAGTTGGTCGGCCCCGGTCTGCCGCTGTGGACGCCGCGCGGCACACTGCTTCGAAACCTCCTCGACGGCTATGTGTGGGAGCTGCGCAGCGCCAAGGGCTATGACCGCGTCACCATTCCGCACATTACGAAGAAGGAGCTCTATGAAACGAGCGGACACTGGCAGAAATTCAGCAATGAGCTGTTCCACGTGACTACCCGTGAGGGTCATGAGTTCGCCATGAAGCCGATGAACTGCCCGCATCACACGCAGATCTACGCGTGTCAGCAGCGCAGCTACCGCGATCTGCCCCAGCGCTACGCCGAGACCACGATGTGCTACCGCGACGAGCAGACGGGCGAGTTGCACGGTCTGTCGCGCGTGCGCGGCTTTACACAGGACGACGCCCACGTGTTCTGCCGTCAGATCCACGTGAAAGACGAGATTTTGAAGATCTGGGAAATCGTGGATACCTTCTACGGCACGGTCGGCTTCGGGAAGCTGAAGGTGCGCCTGTCGCTCCATGATCCCGCTGCAATGGAAAAGTATCTCGGCACGCCCGAAATGTGGCAGCGCGCGGAGGGCGCGCTTCGCGAGCTGGCGACCCAGCGGAAGGCGGATTTCTACGAATCTCCCGGCGAGGCCGCATTCTACGGACCCAAGGTCGACTTCATCGCCAAGGATTCCATCGGTCGCGAGTGGCAGGTGGCCACCATCCAGCTCGACATCAATATGCCCGAACGGTTCGACCTGTCGTGCATCAATGAGGCGGGCGAGAAGGAGCGCATTGTGATGATCCATGCGGCGATCATGGGCTCGCTCGAGCGTTTCCTGTCGATTTATATCGAACATACCGCCGGGTTGTTCCCGTTGTGGCTGGCTCCGCTGCAGATGGCGGTTGTGCCGGTGTCTGGCGCCCACGAAGAGGCTGCGGCGGCCTTGGCTGATACTCTCAAAAAAGCCGGCATCCGGGTGAAGGTCATGACCTCCGAGGAGAGCCTGGGCAAGCGCGTGCGCGAAGGGGAGATGCAGAGGATCCCATACCTGCTTGTGCTGGGCGACAAGGAGATCGAGGCGAAGAGTGTGACGGTGCGCAATGTCTCGACCAAGAAGCAGGTCACGGTGACACAGGACGAATTGCTCCAAAAAACCCAACAGGATGTCGCTTCCCGTGCGCTCCATCCGTCGATCGGGTAACGTGGTATCCTCTCCACAATGTTTGAAGCCTTCCAGATCGGGCCCTTCCTTCTGTGGACGCATGCGTTCTTCTTTCTGCTGGCCGTGTGGCTGTCGCTGGAGTTTTTTCTGCGCCTTGCCGAGACCGCCAGTCTGCCGATTCAACATTTCAAGGATCGCTCGATCCACTATGTGGTCGCCTTTCTGTTGGGCGGCCGCCTGATCGCCATTTTGGCGCAGTACCGCGTGTATGTGAACGATCCGTTGCGCGTGTTCATGGTGCATGACGGCAATTTCAGTTTCCTGGGAGCCGCCATCGGGGTGGGACTGTTGCTGTATTTCATCTCTCGCGAGTCCCGCGCCACGTATCTGCAGTGGCTCGACATCCTTGTTCCTGCGGTGACCTTCGGTCTGTTTTTCGATTGGATCGGCAAGTTTGCGGCCGGCCAGGAGTACGGCAGTCCGACCGATGTGTTTTGGGGCGTGACGTACGACGCCATCAACGTGCGCTACACCATTCCGGTGCACCCCGTGCAGCTCTACTATGCCGCGTTTTACCTGATCCTCACCTTCATCCTGCTCATCGTCCGCAAGTACACCGCGCGCGCAGGCTGGGAAACGCTCACCGGCATTGTCCTGGCGTCGTTTGCCACGATGTTCTTCGAGTCGTTCCGCGGGGATTTCGGCGTGCCGGTGTTTGCGACCAATCTCGATTTCGGGTTGCTCGCGCTGCTGTTTGCAGGCCTTGGTCTGTTTGCCATCATCGAGTTGAAACTCAGTGAGCGCCAGCAGTTGCTGTATGAAATTGCCATGGCGCTGCTGTTTGGCGGCTATTTCATTCTGCGTCCGCTGCTGCCGCTGCCCACGCACGAAATGCGTTTCAGCCAACTGCTCTCCGTGCTCGCGCTCTTTGCGACAGTGGTGTACGTTGTCGTCCATCGACGTCGCTATCCGCATCTCTAGCGACCTGCTGTTTCCACATCATCCGTATGTCATCATTCCTCACTCCGTTCCAGGGTCTCTTTGCAGGGGATCCCGCCGTGCAGCTGCTCCAGGCAGTGGTTCTTTCCGTTGCGGCCGTGCTGATTTTCCTGCTGTTTTGGACGCTGAAGGACGCCATCCTGCGTTCAAAGTCGTTTTGGTTCCAGTTGCTGAGCATCGCGCTGGTCACCCTCCTGCCGCTGTTCGGCTGGCTGGCCTATCTGCTGATCCGTCCCGCACAGACCTTGAAAGAGAAGGAGATGGAACGGCTGCTGCATGCCATTCACAAGGAGCTGTCCGCACGGGTAGCTAAGAAACCCAAAGCCGCCTGACCATGATGTCGCTCTTCGCACTCACTTCCGGCGCCCATGATTACTCCTCCACGGGGGTAGCTTCGTTGCTTGCCGTCGGCGTGCTGCTGCTCGTGCTGTCCTCCGTTGTCCGCCGCAAGCGCAGGTCATTTCAGGGAACCGTGAAGGCGCTCTCCAAGACCTGGCCTTCCGCGTTGCTGCTTTTCGGGGCGGTGGGTGTGGCACTGGGCGTGTGTCGCGCCGAGGGAGTGCCGTTTTTCTCCATGCCGCTGTTGGCCGTGCTGTGGGCGATACTTCTTGTTGTCGTGGCGTCGTTACATGTCTTCCTCTATCGCAAGCGCTCCTACACGATCATTCCGTCGCAGAAGACGATTGATCCGCGGGAGCAGTTTCTGCCCAAACGACGCAAACGCTGATCATGCGCGCCCATGAACTGACCGAGAACGGCATCACCTGGTATGACCTCATTCGCCCCGATGAGGGGGATCTGCGGGAGCTGCAGAAGAAGTACAAGTTCCACGAGCTCGATATCGAAGATTGTCTCAGTGAGCACGAACGTCCGAAGCTCGAGATCTATGACAAATATCTGTTCATCGTCTTTCACATCCCGTACATCTCCTCCAACGGCAGGATGGTGAAAGGGGAGGTGAACATTTTCGTGGGTGAGTCGTTTTTGGTGACGGTGCATCAGGGGTCGCTCGATACCATCACAAACCTGCGCCAACAGATGAGTCGCTCCGAGAAAAAGCGTGAGGAGCTGCTGGAGAAGGGGACGGGGTTTTTCCTCTATCGCCTCATGGAGGGGTTGTTCGAGGCCGGTTTTCCGTTGGTCGAGAGCATCACCAGAAGACTGCGCAAAGTCGAAGAAACTCTCTTCGAGCGCGAGGAAGGCGCCGAGGTGTTCCGCGAAGTGCTGACCATCAAGCGCAACATCATCACCATGCGCAGCATCCTGCAGCCGCAGCGCACGCTGGTGGCGAGCCTGCAGCATGCGGGTGTCAAATTCCTCGGTCAAAACCTCCAGCTGTACTTCGACGACATCCATGACGCCATCGAGCGCCAATGGTCGCTGCTCGACAGCGCACGCGAGCTCTCTGAGGCGCTGCATGACACCCAGGAATCGTGGCTGACCTTCAAGACTAATGCCGTGGTGCGCACCCTGACTGTTTTTTCGGTCACCCTGTTGCCGCTCAACGTGATCATCGGTCTCTACGGCATGAACGTGCACATTCCCGGTCAGGAGAGCCCCATTGCTTTTTGGATGATTTTGGGTGGAATCGCACTCTCCATGATGAGCATTCTTGGCTACAGCGCCTACAAAAAGTGGCTGTAGGGCGGAGGAGGCCATAAATTGACACAAATTGATTCCTAGAGGAAAATCTCCTGTCCTATGCCATTGAAGCATACGACAGAGACCGTATTGGTGTTCCTCCTTGCTGCAGCGATGCTGCTGACGGGAGCTGTGCTGCACTTTTTGCCCGAGCTTCCGGGCGGGCTTTTCTGGTGGTCGCTCGCATTCGTAGGTGCGCTGCTTTATCCGCTCGTGCTCTATCCGCTGCTGCGCCGCAGTCGTGCGGAATATGCCCTGCGCGCATTGCATTTCTTGCCTGCCGGTCTGCTGCTGTTGTGGCTTGTCGGCAAACTGGGAGGGGAATGGATCTGGGGCGTGGGTTTGCTCGGCGTCCTGCTTGCGTGGGGATTGGGTCTGCTGCCCGTTGCGTTGGGCATGGCGTTGCTCGCGATCTATTGCCTCAATGTGATTCGCCAGCGCGGCACACGCCTGCCGCTTTTGCTGATTCTCTTTGTGCCGTTTGCCCTCCTTGGTCTTTCCAGCGAGTGGCAGGGATGGACAGCGGGAGGCGGCATGCAGGCCGCGACGACCCAGTCGTCTTCTTCGTCCGTCAAGACCGTCGCCAACACATCGCCGTCCGATCACCCCGGCGAGAACCAGTGGCGCGGCGTGCTGCGCCGCATGGAGCGCCGTGAACAGCGCCTGCTGCAGCGCGAGGATCCGTTTGCCGATTCCAGCGCCATCGCCCTGCAGTCGTCATCGGCGCCCGTCATGATTGCGGTCAGTACGTCCAGCAAGACATCCGCCTTGTCTGCGCTGTCGGCCTCGGGTGCCCAACGCTCCGCGTCGTCGATTTCCTCGGCACGCACCGTGGTGCAGGCGCCGCCGGATCTGGTGTCTTCCGGACCGATCACCAATGTGCTCGCGGTGCTGCTGCTTGCCGGGTATTGCGCCGTGCTTCAGGCGCGAGCCATCCGAAACAAGAATCTGGCCTAAGCGTTTCCATTCACGCCGATGCGGGTTAGGATGGGAGCTCCTTTTCCCGTTTGCCTATGTCCACCATTCAGAGTCTTCACGCGCGTCAGATCCTCGACTCCCGCGGCAATCCCACCGTTGAAGTCGACTGTGTGTTGTCGGATGGCTCATTTGGCCGCGGTGCTGTGCCTTCGGGTGCTTCCACGGGCAGCCATGAGGCGTTGGAGCTGCGTGACGGTGACAAGGCCGTGTACATGGGCAAGGGTGTGCTGAAGGCTGTGGCCAACGTCAATGGAGAGATCGCCAAGGCGATGAATGGCGCGGATGTCGGCAGCCAGCGCGCGATGGACGGACAGCTGATTGCCCTCGACGGCACCCCGAACAAATCGCGTCTTGGAGCGAACGCGATTCTCGGCGTGTCGATGGCCGTTGCCCGTGCGCGTGCAGCAAGCGAGAAGCAGGCGCTCTATCTGTCTTTGGCCTCCCAGTTTGGTGTGCAGAGCCCGGCACTGCTGCCTGTTCCGCTGATGAATGTCATCAACGGGGGCAAACACGCCGACAGCGGTCTGAGTTTCCAGGAGTGCATGATCGTGCCGACAGGCTTTGCGTCGTTCAGCGACGCCCTGCGCGCGGGCGACGAGGTATTCCATCATCTTGCCAAACTGCTCAAGGCCGCAGGGCACAGCACCGCGGTGGGGGACGAAGGCGGGTATGCGCCCCATGTGAAAGACAGCAACGAGGCATTCGACTTCCTCAACAGGGCGATCGAGGCTGCGGGGTATACCGGCAAGGTGCAGCTGGCCATCGACTGTGCCGCATCCGAGTTCTACGCCGACGGTGTCTACAACGTCGACGGCAAGACGTTGAGCAGCGCAGAATTGACCGCGTTCTACCAAGATCTCAGCAGCCGGTTCCCGATCGTCAGCATCGAGGACAGCCACAGTGAGGACGACTGGGAGGGGTTTGCCGCCATGGTCACGCAGGTGGGCGATCGCGTGCAGCTGGTGGGCGACGATCTGCTCGTGACCAACGTGGAGCGTCTGCAGAAGGCCATTGAGCAGAAGGCTGCCACGTCCATTCTCATCAAGCTCAACCAGATCGGTTCCGTCACCGAGACGGTGGATGCCATTCAATTGGCGCAGAAACACGGCATGACGGCTATTGCCAGTCATCGCAGCGGTGAGACGGAAGACGCCTTCATCGCGCATTTGGCGGTGGGACTTGGCACCGGTCAGATCAAAACCGGTTCGCTCTCCCGTACCGATCGCGTGTGCAAATACAACGAGCTGCTGCGCATCGAGGAGGAACTGGGTGCCAAGGCGGTATATTGCTCGCCGTTCAAGAAGTGATCGCGGCTATTGTGTTGCGAGATTTTTGGATCGAAATCCGTGTGGGGCGAACACCCGGGTGATCGCCGGGTCGCTCATGTCGGTTGTCAGGCTGTCGGGAGTGCGGGTGTTTTGGGAGTTGTGCTGAATGCCCATGCGAAACGCCGTTTTCTGCCGGACATAGTCGATCTGGTACAGCACCGTCAGCAGCGTTTCCGTGTGGGTGCGGATGGCATCGTCGGTTTGCGCTTCCCGTACGTACGGCGGGATGAACTGCCCGAACACCGCAATACCAAGCAGCTGCCGTGCCAACGTTTTCGGGCAGCGGTTCCACGCCGCGCCATGAATATGGATGCGGTCATCCTCACGGATGCCATCGAGGCGGTCGAGCAGGCGACGCATGCCCGTGGCATCGAGCATTCCCTGGATCGAGCGCAATTGGGGGTCGCTCGCGGTGACGATCGTTTCGGTGTCTTTGTAGGGAAGCCCTGCACGGTGTGTCCGTGCATCGGCATAACCGAGCACCACAAGGTTGGGCGATGTGTGCATCAGCGTTTCGATCGCATCACCATAGGCGTCGGTCTGCTGTTTGGCGTATGGCAGATCTTCGGCAAAGAGATCGGTGCACAGTGCACTGCGGGGGTGCCATGCGAATTCCGGGTGCACCACGATATCCACCTGCTGTGCAGTCCTTTGCTGCGCACGCTCCAGCGCACGTGTGATCGGTGCCTTCATCCCGGAGGCTTCGGTGGTCTGCTCAAAGTATGTATAGGCCTGCACGGCTGCGTTGGGGTGGCTGGATGAGCGTTTTGGCATAGATTCAAGAGGAGGCAGGGTAGCACGCCCTGTCTCCGTTGAGGATCCCATACGACCATCTCCATGGCTCTTTTGCTGCATATTGACAAATAGCAATAAATATTGTAAAAAGTATAGTATGAGTGAGCAAAAGGATTCCATCGGGCATCTGGACGATGAACTGACACCTCCTGAGTTGCTGTTTGTGAACGACGACGAGCGGCTCTCGATGAGCATGCGTCGTATGGTGCACAACATCATGCAGGTGGGGGATACGAAGGATGAGCGCGTTTTGCATGCACTGCTGACCACACCGCGTCATGCGTTTGTGCAGGATGCCGAATTTGCCCATGCCGACCGCGCGTTGGCCATTGGCAAAGGACAGACCATTTCGCCGCCATCCGCCGTGGGGTACATGACGGAGCATCTTGATCCCAAGCCCACCGACCGCGTGCTCGAGATCGGTACGGGCAGCGGGTATCAATCCGCTGTGCTCAGCCCGCTGGTGAAAGATGTGTATTCCATCGAAATTCATGAGGAGCTTGCGTCGCAGGCAGCTGACCGACTCGCGCAGCTTGGTCGTCATAATGTCCATATCCGCGTGGGCGACGGGTTCGCCGGATGGCCGGAGCAGGCACCCTTCGACAAGATCATCGTCACCTGTTCACCGGAGCAGATTCCGCCGGCATTGCTTGCCCAGCTCAAGGAGGGAGGACGGATGTTGATTCCCACAGGGGAGCGCTTCAAGCAGGCATTGCACATGGTCGAGAAGCACGATGGGCAGATTACCAGCACTCAACTGCGGTCGGTGCTGTTTGTGCCGATGACGGGAACGGCGGAAGACGGACGCCAGGTTTTGCCCGACGGCTCCAACCCCACGCTGCAAAACGGCGACTTTGCCCATGCGATCGACGAGGACGGACGCAAGGTTCCCGAGGGGTGGCACAACCCGCGTCAGGCGCAGTGGATGGAAGATGCCGAGGGCAGTCCGTTTGTCCGGTTCACAAACATCCAGCCCGGTGCGGACAGTCAGATTCTCCAGGCGTTTCCGGTGGATGGCACCGCCATCCATGCCCTCGAATTGTCGATGGCCATCCGTGCACAGCAGGTGGAGGAGGGGAAGCCGTTTTGCATCGTCTATTTCTATGATGATCAGCAGAATCTGCTTGCCGAATACAACCTGCCGTTCGAAGCTACCGATGCCGATTGGCATGTGGAGTGCGGGGAAATGGATGTGCCGCAAAACGCCGCTTATGCCTTTGTGGGCGTCGGACTGCTCGGCGCAACAGGCACATTGGATGTGTCCAATGTGAAGGTTGCTCCCCTGGGGGCGTAAGACAATGATGAATGGTCGGGATGACAGGACTCGAACCTGCGACCTCATGCACCCCATGCATGCGCTCTAGCCAACTGAGCTACATCCCGGTTGCGCGGACTATAGGTGAATCCCTCTGGCTCCGAAAGAGAAGCAAACCTTGCAATTGCCAATCGCGCATGCTTGTATACCCTCTTTTGTGTTGTTATATGTAACTAGATAACATACTTGCAAAATTAGCAAAATTATGTTAAGATAATACGTTAATCACCTATGAGTCTGAACCCACAGCAAGCGGCCAATGCATTCAAAGCCATTGAACAGGCGCATCGTATTCTTGTGGTGCCCCATGCCAATGTCGATCCCGATGGCATTTCGTCCGCTTTGGCCTGTTATCAGCTGTTTACCAAGTTGGGGAAGGACGTCACGGTGATCTGTCCCGATACCAACCCTGAATTTCTCCAATTTTTGCCCGGCTTTGAGAAGCTGCAGCGAGATGTGAAGGAGAGTCAGGAGTTTGTGATCACCATCAATCTCGAAGATGGCGTGGAAGTGGATCAGCTGCGCTACGCCGTGGAGGATCAAAAGGTGAACATCATCGTGGTGCCCAAGAAAGGCAAGATCCGTTCCCAGCAGATTTCGCTGCATGACGGCGGCAAGAGTTACGACCTGATCGTCATTGTCGACACCGCCGATCTCGCGTTGCTCGGGCGCCTGTATACCGATCATGTGGATCTGTTCAGCGACATTCCGGTGCTGAATATCGACCATCACATCAGCAACACCAACTACGGCCAGCTGCAGATGATCGACCCCAGCTGTGCCAGTGCCACCGAGGTGCTGTATCACTGGTGTCTGGCCACACCGCAGCTGAAGGAGCTGATCACGGCCGATCTGGCGACGCTGCTTTTGACCGGCCTGATCACCGATACACGCAGTTTCCAGAACCCCAACACCACGCCGCGTTCGCTTGAGGTTGCGGCAGAACTGCTGGAGCGCGGGGCGCGGCAGCAGGAAATCATCCAGCACATCTACAAGACCAAGCCGCTTTCCACGCTCAAGATCTGGGGGCGCGCCCTCAATCGCATCCAGATGGATCCCGCTTCACGCATCGTGTGGTCGGCCATCAGCCGCGAAGATCTTGCGGAGATGGGTGCCACCAGCAAGGAAACAGCCGGCATTCTCGACGAGCTGATCTCCACAATCCCGGATGCCGACGTGTATGCACTGTTTACCGAGGTGGAAGAGGGTGGGTTCAAGGCGAGCCTGCGTTCCACCGCGGCCATCGATGTCAGCCAGCTTTCGGGCAAGACCTACGGTGGCGGAGGCCATCCGCGCGCCGCAGGCTTCAAGGTGAAGGACTATCAGAACTTCCAGTTGCAGGTGCTCGAGAGCATCAAAAAACTGAAGGATGCCATGATTGCCGACAAGGCGGAGCAGGAGAGTGCCGCCCCGATGGGCGGTTCTCAGCCTATTTTGCAGGGTGCGCCGCCCTCGTCCGCTCCCAAGCCGCAACCGCCGTTGCCGCCCCAGCCACAGGGCAGCGACATCGTGAGCAACATCATGCGCAAGGATTGATCGCGCTTTTCCTTCCTTTGCATCCCTGTCTCTGATAGCCTTCGTCCGCGCAATTTTGCGTGGGCATGCGTTTAGTACAGATCGCCAAAGCACTGGGCATGACGGGACAACAGCTCCGCAAGGAGTTGAGTTCTGTGGATTTCGGCATCAAGCCGACCGACCGCGAAGTGCCGGACGGTCTGGCGCAGGGCATCATCCGCTTTGTGGCGGGCAAGCACGGCATCACGCCCGACATGTCCGCGCTCAACGGTTCGTTGCATGAAGAGGAGGAGGGCGGTGCGGGAGCACCGGCGCCGGCAACCGAGGAGGCAGTCGCGGCTCCTGAGGCCGCCGCAGCCGCTGCAAAGCCGCAGGAAGGGTTGCAGGTGCTGCGCAAACTGACGTTGGAGGGGGTGTCCAAGGAGGCGATTGCCCGTCAGGCACAGCAGCTGAAACCCAAGACCAAGGAGGAACGCGAGGCGCGCATGCACGATGACCAACATGCGATGGTCGGCCGCAAACACCGCAAACATGAGCCGATGGAGCAGCAGCAGATCAAGAAAAAGGAAGGGAAGGTGACCTTGCCCACCCTCATCACCGTGAAGGAATTTTCGGAGAAGGCCGGCGTGCAGGTGCCCCAAGTGATCCAGGCGCTCATGAAAAACGGCGTGATGGCCACCATCACCCAGAGCATCGACTTTGACACCGCCGCCATTGTGGCCGCCGAGCTCGGCGTGGAGGTGGAGCGTGAGCAGGAAGTCGCCAAGGCCGAGGATCTGCTTAACAAGAACCTGCGCGAGCTGATGAAGGACGATGTGGAGAAGCTGGTGACCCGTCCGCCCATCGTGGTGGTGATGGGGCACGTCGACCACGGCAAGACCTCCATTCTCGATGTGATCCGCGAGACCGATGTGGTGTCGGGCGAATCGGGCGGTATCACCCAGCACATTGGCGCCTACCAGATTCATCACAACGGTAAGCCCATCACCTTCCTCGATACCCCGGGTCATCAGGCGTTCGCTTCCATGCGTGCACGCGGAGCCCAGATCACCGACATCGCCATCCTTGTGGTGTCCGCTGCGGAAGGGGTGAAAGAGACCACGCTCGAGGCCATCGCCCATGCCAAGGAGGCTCAGGTGCCGATCATTGTGGCGATGAACAAGATGGATCTCCCAGCCGCCGATCCCGACCGCGTAAAGGCCGAGTTGGCCGGTCACGGTTTGCAGCCGGAGGAATGGGGAGGCGATGTGCCGATGGTGCCGTGTTCCGCCAAGACGAAGCTGGGCATCACCGATCTGCTCGATCACATCCAGCTGATCGCCGAAGTCAAGAAGTACAAGGCCAATCCGACGCGTTTGGCAGTCGCTACCGTCATCGAAAGCCACCTCGACCCCACGCTGGGATCGTTGGCGACCGTGATTGTGAATACCGGTACCCTGCATGTGGGTGATGCGTTTGTGTGCGGCCGTACCATTGGCAAGGTGCGCGCACTGACCGACCATACCGGTACACGCCTTGCCGATGTGCCGCCCAGCGGGCCTGCACGCGTCACGGGCTTTGCGGATGTGCCCAATGTGGGCGACATCCTGCAGGCGGTGGGCAGCGAGCGCGAGGCGCGCGATCTGCTTGAGGAGCTGAAGGATCGCGAAGAAGAGCCCAAGCGCGGTTTTGCGGATCTCGTCCATCGTCTGTCGGAGGGCAAACTGCAGCAATTGAAGGTGATCGTGAAGGCCGACGCCCAGGGGTCGCTCGAGGCGATCGAGTCGTCACTAGAGAAACAGGCAACGGGTGATGTGACCGTGAAGGTCATCCACGGTGCCGTGGGTGCGGTGACGGAAAGCGATGTGATGATGGCGGCCGCCAGCGAGGGTTTGGTGCTGGCGTTCCGTGTGCCGGTGCCCAATGCCGTGATGCGCACTGCCGAGCGTGAAGGGGTCAAGGTGCGTGAATACGACGTGATTTACACGATCTTCGAGGAAATCGGGCAGCTGTTGCTTGGTCTTTTGGAGCCGGAGGAGACCGAACAGGTGCTTGGGCACCTGGAGGTGAAGGGCGTGTTCCTGCAGGAGGGCAAGGAACAGATCGTGGGTGGACGCGTGCTCGACGGCACCATCAAGCGCGTGCAGTTCCGCCTCATGCGTGCGGGAGCCCAAGTGGGCGAGGGGCGCATCCTGTCGCTGCGCAAGGTCGACAAGGACATCAAGGAAGCCAAAGAAGGCAGCGAATGCGGTATGCGTGTGGAATCCTCCATTCCTGTCGAAGTGGGCGATACGCTGGAGGCGTACAACCGCGAGTTCAAAAAGAAGAGTCAGGACTAAACTGTCCCGGTAGGTTTGATCTGTCGTTTGCGGTTTTTCAGGAAGTTGCTGGCGATCTCCTTGCCGCCCTCGCTTTCCACGTGGATCGCGGCACGACCGAGCGTCGTGAGATCCGTAAGGCTCAGCTGTTCCAGCGGTGTGCCCTTGGTGCCCATCGCATCGAGCAGTTCCTGTCGTGCCTGCTCGCCCTTGCTGCCGCCCGACTGGGCGAGGAATTTGGTCAGTGCCGTGCGGTTGCTTTTCTCGAAGAGCGGGGCGATGGCCTGCTCTTCGGCAACCGGATCCAGCCGCATGCCGTTGAGGACATTCTGCACCTTCGGGTCGGTCATGCGACCGGCTTCGAGTGCCGCGTTCTTCGCTTTGCCGTTGAGGATGCTGGGATTGGCCACCACGTAGGCCAACAGCAGTCCCAGGATGTAGTTGTTATAGGCAAGTTCGCCTTTGTTTTTGAATGCATGGATCACGCTTGCCCCAAGGCCGATGACGCCGGCTGCGACCAATACGACGAACAGCACCATTTTGCCGCCATGGCGCAGGAGCGCTTCCTGCTTGCCCGCCCGTACCGCCGACACGCCGTCCGCCTTCATGCGGGTGAGGGGGTCGATGTTGCGGAGTTGGTTGAGCGAGCTGATCATGTTGTCGATCACCACCCGTTGGGCGGGCGTTGCTGCAATGCGCTGTGCCTGCAGGGCATCAAGATCTTTTTTGATCGCCGCCATGTTGAGTTTGTGCTTTACGTCGATGTCACCGTCTTCATTTTTGGTGGAGATGTACTTCACATACGGGTTTTTGTCGCCGGGTTCACCCACGCCTTTGGTCAGCCTCTCTGCCACGCGACCCATGATGGGTTCCTGGACATCCGTGAACTCGGCAAGGGGATAGATGCTTTCCAAAATCGCCCCGCGCTCATCCAACGTCAGTCCGTTGGGAAAGGGCTCAATGACGCCTTCACGCTTGGCCTTTTCCACAAAGTGGGCGATCACCTCGGGGCTGTTTGCCCGCAAAGCCGCTTCGCGATTTTGCAAAGGGTTGAGCTGATCGATGCGATCGATAAGTTCTCCGCGCCCCGCAGGCATCTTCTCCGGATTGGCCTTGGGTGCGCCGCTGGGTGCCGATGTGGGGGCTGGAGAGGGCATGGGAGGGGAATGCTGTGGTTATTTGCCGCCCTTGGCCTTCTTGGCCTCCTGCACGAGGTTGTCGATGCGCGTGCGGTCGGCGCTGTTGAGGGTGATGGCCTTGTCCGCCGCGAGCTTGTCGAGGTGCTCCACAAGGGTGTCGCGCGTGATCTTGTTGTTGCCCGAGGTTTCCTTGAGGACTTCGACGAGCTTGTCGAGATCCGCGTCGACCTTGGTGTCGATGATCTGTTTGTCCACCTTGGGCTTCTCGGCCTTGACCTTCTGCACTTCCGCGGCCGTGAATGTGGATCCGGGGTGCTTCACATCTCCGCCGGTCACAATGGCGCCGGCAAAGCCTGAAGGATTCTTCAGGTTGCTGAGCAGCTGCGGCACGGTCATGCCGATGCCCGGCACGACCGGAGCCTTCAGCGGCAGACCCACGGCGAGCTTGCCCACGCCTTCTCCCGCGCTCTTGACCCAGGCTCCCACGGTGGCAAATGCGCCGCCGCTGCTTTCGAGTGCCTTAAAGGTGCCCGTCCACATGATGCCTAGCGCCATGGCGAGCCACAGGATGTCGAAGAAGGTGGTCACACCGCCGGTGAGCGCGAGTTTGCGGTCGAGTTGTTTGTCGAGTATCGCCCAGTTTGCCCCGGCCAATGCATTCATCATGATGAAGCCGACGGTCAGCGGAACCGCCACTTTTACGGGCAGGAAGGCCGCTCCGATGAAGTTGTCGAGGATGTTTTTCTTCACCTCTTCGGTGCCGGATCCCAGGTTCGGCACATCGTGGAACAGCACCCAGGCAAAGATGAACGGCATGAATGCGATGGTCAGCCACAGCACGGGGATGCGCATGATGAAGGCCAACACCATCGCGATCAGCGGGAAGACGAGGGCGATGTGGATCACGATCACAAGTCCCTGACGGATCACAAACATGAGCCATTGCTGCAAGTTGGAGCCTTGGGCATCCACTGTGACATTCGGGAGGCGGGCGATGTCGCCCAGTTTGGCATAGTTGAACACCAGACCGTTGATGACCTTTTTGAAGGGGGTTTTGCTTTCATCCGTGTCCCAGGGCTCGGTCTTGTAGCAGACCAGTTTGAGGAAGCACTTGTAGAAACATCCTTCGGCCACTTCGACCGAGGTCGGATGGTCACAGGAGTCGGATGCGGTGGGATCGGTGGTGTCGGTCTTTTCCGTGGGGAAATAGACCACATCGCTCACAATTTCGCATTTCTTGCCTTCCGTCTCTCCTTTTTGCTTGGGCAGGCGGCAATCGCCGGCGTCGGCAGCCACTTCGCTGGGGAGGCTCAGGACCACGCTGGTCATCATATTGGCGAAATCCAGCACCATCAGCGGAAACAGCCACGAGAAGTTGACCAGCACCACGCTCATGACGAATTTGCCCAAATGGCTTTTGACCATCTCGTTGTTGGCGGTGATGACCGTGTAAATGGCGGCCAACAGCAGGGCGACCGCGAAAATGATGTTCATGATGTTGCGGCACAACACCCAGATTTTGTTGAGCGTGTCCTCGATGCGGCTGTTGCCGTTGGCGCTGCCGTCACCTTCTCCCTGGAACATCAGTGCCGGATCAAGCAGTTTGTCGAGCAGGTCAAAGGAGATCCAGGCCATCACATTGAGCCCGGTCAGCACGCTGGCCATGAATTTGCCGCTGCTTAAGTCCTTCTCACTGGCGTTGAAGTCGTTCCATGTGGTGGACTGTGCATGGGCGGTCGGCACAAACCATACATCAACATGCATCTGTTGCCCGATGCCCCAAAGAAGCAGTGCGCTGAGAAGGAGTTTTTTGTATGTGGACATTTCCCCTTATTATAGCAATTTTTGGGTTTTTGGACAATTCTGGGTGAGCTTTGTTTAGCCAAAAGACCATAATTCTTGTCCATCAGTGAGTACTTTTTGTGTTCAATAAATGAATCATTAAAGGGTTAGAAGTGCATTTATTGGCTTCTACAAAGCAAAATATCGAACAAATAATATACTCTAAATTATGATCAATTTTCTTGCACTCAAACCCTATAGGTGACTACTATTTGTGCACATGGCTTCTGCAGCGATCTTAAAGGCGCTTTTTAGCTCGCAAACGCGAGTGAAGCTCCTGTCGACATTTCTGCTGCATCCCGAGCAGGAGTACTTCATCCGCGAGCTGACGCGCCTTTTGAATGAACAGATCAACTCCATCCGTCGCGAGCTGGAGAATCTGCGACGTATCGGTTTGGTCAAAGCCAGGCATCGTAATCGCAAGAAGTACTACAAGGTGGATGATGAGTTCATTCTCTATGCCGATCTTCGCAGCCTCTTTGCCAAGTCGGTACAGGGCGAAAGCCCCCTCATCAATCAACTCAAGACCCTGCCCGGCGTAAAGCTCATTCTGTTGGCCGGCAACTTCTGCGGTACCGAGAGCAAGGTCGATCTTCTCTTGGTCGGCGATGTAAAAAAGGAGCTGCTCGAGGCGCTGTTGGCACAGGATCCCCAGTACAAGCAGGTGAAGTACTCGATCTTCCCCCAGGCGGATTTCCTCTATCGTCTGAGTCTGAAGGATCGCTTTGTCACGGAGATTCTTGGTGATCCCCGTCATTTGCTGGTGCATAACCTGCTTCAGGACGAGATTGCCGACGCACAGGGAAAGTAAGCGATAAACAGGGGATTGCCACCTTGGCCTGTGGGAGGGATTTTTCGTCTTTACACCCAGCATATTCATCGGTACCCTTTGCCGGCTTTCATGCCTTCCAAGACCCTCCACTCGCAGGCCAAGCAGTACGAGCGCAGCATTCCGGATATCCAGCCGGGCTACACTGTGCGCGTGCACGAGAAGATTACCGAAGGCGAGAAGGAGCGTGTGCAGATCTTCGAAGGTTTGGTGATCAGCGTGCACAAGGGTCACGTGGCCACCGACCGCAGCTTCACGGTGCGCCGTGTGGTGTCCGGTGTGGGTGTAGAGAAGGTGTTCCCCATGCATTCTCCGGCTATTGAGAAGATCGAGGTGAAGAAAGTTGCAGATGTACGCCGCGCCAAGCTGTTCTTCCTCCGTGGCCGCACGGGAAAGGCAGCCCGCCTGAGCGAGCGCTTTACCAACGCCGATGAGTTCGCCTCCGCCGTGGTGGCTGCTCCCGTGGCAGAAGAGAAGAAGGAAGAGGTCGCAGAAGAGGCCAAGGAGGCCTAATTGCACCCTATAAGCGTCGGGGCTTTTTTCGCGTATACTCTTGCCATGCGCGCAGTGCTGATCGGCAACTACGGCGTGGCGAATTTGGGAGACGAAGCATTGCGGGAGTATTTTCTCCGCAGCTTTCCGCAGGTGGAGTGGCTGGTGCTCTCTGCCGATCCGCAGGACGGCGAGTATCCGCGGCTGCCGTTTGGCCTACGGTCGATTTTTCGTCCCTGGTGGCGCACGCTGCATGCCTATGCGAAGGTAGATGCAGTGGTCTTTGGCGGCGGGTCGCTGTTTACCGATGTGGAGTCGATACAGGCATGTTTCCTGTGGTGGTGGCATGCCCTCTGGGCGGTGATCATGCATAAGAAGATCTATCTGGCTTTCCAGGGTGTGGGGCCGTTCCGCACCCATCTGGGGGAGCGCCTGACTGCCTGGGTTTTGCGCAGGGCGGCATTCATTTCTGTCCGGGATGAGGCATCGCTTGGGCGCGTGCGGTTTTTGGCATCGAACAGAAAAGTGATACAGACCTTTGATCCTGTTTTTTCTTTATTTGGAGAGCAAAATCAGACCATAGATACAAAAAATGTGATCGCACTTGTCCCACGCCTGAACAGCGGGAAAACGTTCGAGGAAATCGCACAAAAAGCCATCGAATCCACTTCGCACAAGTCTGTGGAAGTCTGGCTGTTCGAACCGCACAATCCAATGGAGCAGGGGATCGGTCAACGTCTTGCTCTGCGTTTCGGAGCGACTGTTGTTCCCTGCCTTTCTGTCGAGGCTGTCCAGGAGCGTCTGCGTACCGTGACTCACATGGTGACCCAGCGCTACCACGCGGGACTTTTTGCCTTCGGTGCCGGTTGCCCCGTCACGATTGTTCCACAGAAGGACGGCGACAAGCTTTCCGCGTTGGCAGCCACCGTAGCCAGGCCTGGCGCAGCGCAGGAGGCACAGATCTTGCTGCAAAATGGGCAAAAGGCTCTTCAGGAAGCGTTGGCGGTACGGTAGAGGTACTTACGATGAAAGCAGGCGAGTTATCGTGAATTCGTCTACACTGGCGCGGCTTCCATGAACATCCGCAACTTCTGCATCATCGCGCACATCGACCACGGCAAGAGCACGCTCTCTGACCGCATGATCGAAGTGACTGGAACGCTGCAGAAGCGTGAAATGAAGGATCAGACCCTCGATATGATGGATCTGGAGCGGGAACGCGGCATCACCATCAAACTCACTCCTGTGCGCATGACGTATAAAGGAACGGAGTTCAACCTGATCGATACCCCCGGTCATACCGATTTTCGCTACGAAGTAAGCCGTTCGCTGGCCGCGTGCGAAGGTGCGGTGTTGTTGGTGGATGCATCTCAGGGTATTCAGGCGCAGACCATTGCCGTGTTGACCATGGCCATGGAGCACGACCTCACGATTATTCCCGTGCTCAACAAGATCGATCTGCCCGCTGCGGATCCCGAGCGTGTGAGCGAGGAAGTGGTGAAGCTTCTGGGATGTAAAAAAGAGGACATATTGATGATTTCAGCAAAGGAAGGCAGGGGAGTGCCCGAGTTGCTCGATGCCGTGGCAGAGCGCATTCCCGCGCCCAAGCCGGGAGCTGGCAACGGCACGGCGCGTGCGCTGATCTTTGATGCGGTAATGGACAGCTACCGCGGTGCCGTGGCGTATTGCCGCATGATCGACGGCACGTTCAAAAAGGGGCAGAAGATCCATCTGCTGGGAACGAAGATTGAGTGCGAGGTGTTGGAGGTCGGTTTCTTTGCCCCGAAGTACATTTCTGACAAGTCTTTGAGCGAGGGGCAAATCGGCTATGTGGTGACGGGACTGAAGGATGTGCGCCATGTGCGCGTGGGAGACACGATTGCGTCAGCGTCCGAGTGCGGCATGCTGCCCGGCTACAAACAGGTACAGCCGATGGTGTTCGCCGGCCTGTATCCGTCCGAGGCCGATGCGTACCCTGATTTGCGTGATGCGCTCGAAAAACTTTCGTTGAATGATGCGGCACTCAGCATTGAGCCCGAACGCAACGCTGCACTGGGAAATGGCTTCCGTTGCGGGTTTTTGGGGCTTTTGCACATGGATATCATTCAGGAGCGATTGGAGCGTGAGTATGACTGTGACCTGGTGATCACGGCGCCGAGCGTGCGCTATGAAGTGAAGATGACCGCACGCAACCCGGCAGAATATGTGCGTGCATCGCTGATCAAGGAGGATGAACCCGACACCGCGAGCATCAGCAACCCGGCGGACTTTCCGGATCCCACCATCATCGATGAAGTGCGTGAGCCGTGGGTTGCGCTGGAGGTGGTGTGCCGCGGGGGCGATGTGGGATTGGTAATGGATCTCACGCAAAAGCGCCGCGGGATCTACAAAACCATGACCTATCTCGATGCCGACCGTGTGCTCCTGACGTTCGATATGCCGCTGGCCGCCATTGTGGTCGACTTCTTCGACAAGTTGAAATCGGGTACCGAAGGCTATGGCTCCATGAGCTACGAGCCTCTGGGTTATAAGTCCGGCGATTTGGTGAAGCTGCAGATCCTTCTGCTTGGCGATCCGGCCGATGCACTCTCGACGATCGTGCATCGCACCGAGGCGCATGACGTGGGAGCGGTGATCTGCCGTAAGCTCAAAGAAGTGCTGCCCAAAGCGCAATTTGAAATCCCCATCCAGGCGGCCATCGGCGGCAAGATCGTGGCGCGTGAAACGATCGGTGCCATGCGCAAGGATGTGACGGGCTACCTGTACGGCGGCGATGTGAGCCGCAAAAACAAGCTTCTCGACAAACAGAAGAAGGGCAAGAAACGCATGAAGCAGATGGGCAAAGTGACACTCACGCAGGAAGCGTTTCTCAGCGTGTTGCAGAGAAGTTAAATTGTTGTATATTATATTTATGAAAGATTTTGGCTTCAGCTTGTCGGGTCTCACTATGAAGGCGGCGGAATTCATGACTGAATCAGGCGATCTTGTGAGAGGTCTTGCCGATGAATTGCGAGAATATCGAGGTGGCAAGGTTCAGTTGAAAGAAGAAGACTTTGAAAAAACAATTGAAGCTCTGGCACGTATGCGTGCCGTGATTCATTTCGGGGTCTTCAACGATATCGTCCTTTCAGCCATGAGCAATCATGATGTTGGACCAGGAGTGTCGATCGTTGGCGATCGAACGCTCTGGCTTGAGGGGAGTGACCTGCCAATTGGGAAGCGGCTTCGCGCTATTTGCGATCAGTACGAGGCTCTTGCCGCTCCATTTTACGGCATGGCATAACGCATCGTATGCATTCTGTCTTTCTCACTCTCCTTCTCGAGAATCATGCGAAGTGGCTGTTTCAGGCTCTTTAGAAAGTTCTGAAACCTTGGCAGGACATTTCAGCCTTGCCCCTCTTCTCCCATCAGCTCTTCCGCCGTCTGCCCTAGCTGTTGCTGGGTGAGATAGGGTTGGAACACGCTTTGCAGGATCATGGCTGCGACTGGCTGCAGTTTTTCAAACGGCGCATCTTTGGCATGCATCCGGAGGAATTCCTCCAGCACGAATGTTGTGAGCTGCAACAGTGTGGGGTCGAAATTGTCGGCGTCTTCCAACAGCGACTGGATGGTTGTCTGGGGATTTGAAGCGAGTGCCTGTTCAATGCGCACCACCCAGTCGGCCAGTTCCTGCGCCTGTTCACCGGGAAGGTTGGGCAGCATGAGTTCACGGGTCTGCGCCACATCGGGCAGCTGGTTCTCCTTGGCAAATGCGAGATACTGCTCAAGACACTGCTTGTTGATGAGCGACAGGATGGCCAACAGGAACGGCGAGGGGCAGTTGCGGGCAACAATGCGCGAAATGAGCGTTGCCAGGTGCTGACGCTGCATATCGGTCAGGAAGGCGATGATGGCCACTGCCACGGAACTGTCCCGTTTTTGCTGTTTTTGAGCCTGAGCCCTTGCCTGTGCCGCCCCCTGCGCCTGCGCCGTAAACCGCTGACGCGCCTCTTCACTGACGCCCTCGGATGCCGTGCCGCCGCTTTCGGAAGGGGAGTAGGACTCTCCGCCAAATTCGCTGAACATGGGGACAGGGTACAGAAAAAAGAGTCGATCGTCACATGGTCATCACGCGAAAAGACAAAGGCTTTAGGCCTTCACCGGATCGATGTGCACCAGCGTGTAGGTCTTGCGGCTGCCGCTGAAGCGCGTCTGCTTTTTTTCGCTGAAGCGGACATGGCCAGCCACGGAGGCGTGAATGGTCCAGTCGGTACCTTCGTAGGCGTTTACACCAGGCTTAAACTTGGTGCCCTTCTGGCGCACAAGCACCTCACCCGCGTTGACGAGTTGGCCGCCAAAGCGCTTTACGCCGCGACGCTTCGCAACGCTGTCTCTGCCGTTTTGCGTTAGCCCGCCGGCCTTCTTGTGTGCCATAGCCGGGGCATTCTAATGGCTCCCCGCGCGGTTGCAAGGTCATTTTTGCGCAATTGTATTGGTTGCGGGGGTAGGATTTGAACCTACGACCTCGAGGTTATGAGCCTCGCGAGCTACCGGGCTGCTCCACCCCGCGATGAGGCGCCCATTGTGAAGGAGCCCCTGTGCGCTTGCAAGCGGCAAGGAGAAGCTTTTTCATCACAGATTCTTTTTGAGCTCGTCCACTTTTTCCTTTTGGAAGAGGAACATTTGCCAGTGCTCCAATACGGGCATTTGCCGCAGGAGCTCCTGATAGGTCGCCTCTTTGCGATCTTCCTGTTCCTTGGTGGTTTCGAGCAGCGGTTGCAACTCGGGCAATTGCTGCGTGATGATCAGGACTTTTTCTCCCGGATTGATCTTGTGCAGGTTTTCTTTCGCAAACTTGTCCTTGAACTGGTCGGATTGGTAATACTCCAATGCCCGATAGCCTTTTTCGATGTCTTTGGCGATTTGGCCGTTATCCTTCGCCAGCTGACCGAGGGTCTCCTCAAAGAGCGCATTGCGGTAGAATGACAGCGCGAGTCCGAATGCCATGAAGCCCACGACGGTCAGACCGACGACAATCGTCACTTGCTTGCTGATGGGCTCGATGCTCGACTCGCGCGACATGCGGACATCCTACACCTCTCTCCTCACTTATGCGCATTCACTGCAGCGGCATCGGCGGCATCGGACTCTCGGCCTACGCGGCGTACCAGCAGTCGGCCGGCAACATCGTATCCGGCAGTGATCGCAATGACAGTGTGTTGCTGGAAGATCTGCGCAGCCAGGGAATTGAGGTTTCTTTGCAGCAGGACGGCAGTGCCGTCACGGAAGATGTGGAGTTGCTCGTGTATTCCGAGGCGGTTCCCCAAGATGCGCCGGAGCGCAAAAAGGCAGAAGAATTGGGTATCCGCAGCATTTCGTATTTTCACGCACTCGGTGAGCTGTCGAAGGATCATTACGTGATCGCGGTGTGCGGTACGCATGGCAAGTCATCGACGACCGCCATGATCGCCCGCATCCTTCTGGACTGCGGCCGAGACCCGTCGGTGATCGTCGGGACGAAAATGCGTGAACTCGACGGACGCAACTGGCGACACGGACGGTCGGATGTGTTTGTGGTCGAGGCCTGCGAGTATCGAAAATCATTCCATTTCCTCTCACCCGATCTCGTCGTGGTCACCAACGCGGACGGGGATCACTTCGACGCCTACCGGGATATGGAGGAGTATGAACGGGCGTTCGTTGATTTTTTCAGGCTGCTGCCCGAAGACGGCGAGGTGGTGTTCCATGGCAGCGATGCGCAGGTCGCCAGGCTCGTGTCGCAGTCCGGGAGGAGAGGACAGAACGCGGATGGCTTACAGGAGCCTAAAATGCGCACTCCAGGGGATCATATGAGGAAGAACGGACAGCTGGCATTGCGCGCCGCGATCTTGCAGGACATCGCGGAACACGATGCGCGCACCGCGCTGGAAGGATTTACGGGAACATGGCGTCGTATGGAAATGGTGGGCGAGTTGCCCGGGGGCATCACCGTCATCGACGACTATGCCCATCATCCCAAGGAAATTCGCGCGACACTCTCGGCCATGCGCGAGGCGTACCCCGGCCGCAGGATCGTCTGCGTGTTTCAGCATCATACGCACGATCGTGCCCTGAAGTTGTATGACGATTTTGTCGGCTCTTTTTCGGATGCAGATGTGTTGCTGTTGCCCGAGGTGTATGTCGCACGCAAAGACATCGAAACCGGCACGTTGGATCTCGCCGCTTTTGCAGCCGATACCGCAGACCGCAGTCGTGTGGAAGCGCGTGTCATCGGTGCGATGGCCGGCGCGGAAGCCGCCGTGCGGAGCATGCTGCAGCCAAAAGACGTGGTGATCTGCATGGGCGCAGGCTCCATCGGAGCGCTTGCCGGCTCGCTGCTGCACACATCGCGATGATCAGCGCGACGAGCTGCTTGCACTCGATGTTTTGCTGTACTTCGACAGCGTCATCGACAGGATTTTTGCAAGCTCTGCGCGGTTGATCGGATCGGTGGGGTGGAACGCCTTTGTGCCGTCACCGTTGTCGCTGCCGGATACGATGTTGGCTTTTGCCGCCGTTTCGATTGCCGCAGCGAACGGCGTGCGCAGTTGAACGTCGGTAAAGACGGATCCTGTTTGCCAGCTCAGAGGGACATTGAGCACCTGCAGGAGCGTGACGAGCACTTCGCCGCGTGTGGCCGGACGCGTGGGATCGATGGTGGCGTCGCTGTAAATCGTCCAGCCGCGTTCTTCGGCAGAGGCAATGACGCCGGAGAACCACGTATCCTTCGCAAGCGGGTTGGCCGCAGGTGCAAGTGACTGCTCTGCCAATCCTCCGATGGAGTGGGCGATTTTGGCGAGCTCGGCAACCGTGACAGGGTTGGCAGGACCGAATTCACCGGTGGGGTTTCCCTGGGCGTCTTTATAGCCGCTCATGGCTGCCGCTTTGGTAACGGCGGCAACGTACGGGGCAAACCAACTGTCTTTGGTGACATCCTTCAGGGTGATGGAACTGCCGCCGATCGTGACGGAGATATACGGACTGCTGCCGGTGTCTCCGCCTGCGCCGTTCCCCTGGCGCTCACGCAGGGCATCGGCGGCCTTGCAGGAGAGGGAGATGGTGAAGGAAATGCGTCCACCCGCATCGAGCACACTGCCCTTGGGCGGAGGCACGCCGCAACCGGATGGCGGGTGATATTCGACCTTATATTGCCCTTCGGGGACGCTGTCGAACGACTGGGGTGCGGTGCCTTCTTTCACCAGTCCGTTGGGACCACTCAGTGTGAAGGCAATGCCTGCCGGATCGCTGGTGACCGACACTGTGCCAAATTTGGTGAATTGGTAGTGTGAAGTGAGCGTCATGGCGGTATCGGCAGGCAGCGTGAAACTCATCTGCGCAAAATCCGACTGCTGTATCTGTTCCGTGCCTTTGTACAGACGCAACGATGTGGCTGCTCCTGCCGGAGCGTTCATGAAAATGGTGTAGAGACCCGAGGGAATGTTCGACAGTGTCTTGGTCAGATCCGCACCGCTTCCCACTTCTGTCTGCCCCTGCAGCAAGCGCCATGAGCCCATGGCACCGTTCAGTGCCGTCTGTTCGACGGTGATGGTGCCGAAACCGGCGACACTGCTGGCACTGCTGCTGTCGGCGGATGCCGCGGAGCTCTCGACCGTGTCGCCGGAGGCGGCAATGGCCAAAACGGGCAACAGGCCGGCTGCAAGCAGGCCGGCGGCAAGGGAGCGGATATGCATAGCGAAGGTGGGTGAGCCGTCAGTATACCTTTGATGCGGCATGGGTAGTCTTGCATCAATACACGGTGATGCTGTGGCTGCATCCGCACAGATGCGGCGTTTCGTCTGCTATGATTGCCGCATGTCCACACGCCTGCGTGAGCACCTCGGCCAGCACCGTCTGTTGGGTGGAGCATTGGTCTTGGCGGTCACTCAGGCCGCGGCGTCGGTCATGGGACTGGTGCGCGACCGTCTGTTGAACCAGACGTTCCCGGGTTTGGATACCGTCGACGTGTATATCGCTTCGTTCCGCCCCAGCGATCTGTTGTTTCAGATTGCCATCATGTCGGGCATTTCCACCGTGTTGCTTCCCATGCTCGCACGCCATACCGCGACAGGGGAAAAGAGCGAGGCATCGGCGCTGCTTTCGGCGGTGATGACCATTGGTTCGCTGGTGTTTGGTGTCCTTGCGTTGGTGCTCGCAGTCTTCTTCCCGGTCGTCGCCCCGCTGCTTGTGGGGTTCCATGGCGAATCACTCGAGCTCTACATCCTGTTCGGGCGGCTCGCGCTTGTGACCAATTTTCTGTTTGTCTTCGGCAATGCGTTGGGGCAGTTCCTCAACGTGCGCAAGCGGTATTGGATCTACGGCATCACGCCGGTGCTGTATACGCTCGGAACGATCGCGGGCACCGTGTGGCTTACGCCGTCTGTGGGGCAGCTCGGCCCCATGCTTGGCACGCTTGCAGGCGCCATGCTCTATGTCGCGTTTCGTTTAGCCGGAGCCATTGCAGCGGGCTTCCGCCTGACGCTGCGGCTGTGGCACAAAGACCTGTCCACCATGGGCTGGCTCATGCTGCCGCGCATGCTCGCCCTTGCTGCGTTGCAGGCGCAGCTGCTCCTTTTTGACACCCTTGCGTCGCATTTGCCCGCCGGCTCGGTGACGATCAACAGCAATGCGCGCAACTTCGAGTCGTTTTTGGTCGGTGTGATCGGCATTGCCCTCGCGCAGTCGGCATTCGCGCATCTGAGTGAATCGGCTGCAGCCAAGGATTATGCGCGTTTTTGGCTCTACATCAAAAAAGGCGTGCAGTGGACATTGTTGCTTACCGTGCCTGCGTCGGCAGTGTTGGTGCTGTGCACGCCCGTGGCCGAGTGGCTGATGCATCTGCAGCGTGTCCACGCGCTCTTTGCGCTCAGTCTTTTCACCTATGCGTTGAGTGTGCCGTTTGAAAGCCTGAACCATCTGTATCTGCGTGCCTACTATTCACTGCACAGCACGGCGACACCTGCGGTGTTCAGTGTGCTCAACGGCGTCATTGCCATCACGGCGGCGTGGCTCCTTGCCCCTGCAGTCGGCATCAACGCCATTCCGCTCGGGTTCCTTGCGGGGCAGTGCGTCTCATGTGTCGGGCTTGCTGCATTGCTGCCTCGACACGCGAAATAGCGAGGCTGCAGAGCAATGCGTCTGAGTCTTGCCTTACTTCTTTTTCACCTGCGTGAAGTCGAGTTCCACCGGCGTCTCGCGGTCGAAGATGAGCACGAGCACCGTGAGTTTGCCCTTGGAGACATCCACGGAGTCGACCGTTCCCTCGTAGTTCTTGAACGGACCGTCGGCGATGACCACAAGGTCTCCCACCTGGAAGTCGCTCTTGAACTTCGCCTCCTGCTCGCCCACGCGGCGCTGGATGACGCCGAATTCCTCCGGGGTCACGGGCACCGGGATGTTGCCGCTGCCCACGAAACCGGTCACGTTGGGGGTGTTGCGGACGAGGTACCACGATTCATCGGTCACGATCATGTCCACAAGCACATAGCCCGGGAACAGCTTGCGCTCCTCTTCCACCGGCTCGTTTTTCTTGAACACGAGCTGCTTTTCCTTGGGCACCTGCACGTCGAGGATGTAGTCCTGCATGCCAAAGCTCTCGATGCGCTGCTTGAGTGAAGCGGCGACCGCGTCCTCATATCCTGCGTAGGTGTGCACGACGTACCAGTTGCGTCCGGCATTGGGATCTTGCTTTGCCATGGTGGATATTAGGAAGCGAGACGAAGGAGGAAGTGCAGAGCCTCGGAGAAACCGTAGTCGATCAATCCGAAGATCGCGGCGCTCAGGGCGGTGAACCCCAGCACGATGGCGGAAAGACGCACAGCCTGCTGGCGTGTCGGCCAACGCACGTGGCGCAGCTCCTCAAGGGCGTCGTTGATGTATTGCGTGATGCGTTCCATGTCCTTCTGGAAAAAGCCCGAACGGGCAAGCCCTATGGTAGCGGTTTACCAACCGTGTGCAAGACGATTTTGGGCTTCACAGCGCGTAGTGAGCCTGCACCACCTCCTGCATGCGCGAGAGGGGGAGTGCCACAAACCACACCCGCCCCTTGATGTCCTGCTCGGGCACGTAGGGGATCGGGTTTTTGTCCTGATCGACGAAGCTGCGTGAGTCGAGGCTGCCCTGTCGGTTGTCGCCCATCAGGAAGTAGTTGCCGGCAGGCACGCTGAAGTGTGCCTCCGCGGCGTTGCTGCCGGGCTTGGGGAAGGTGTGACCCTGGTTGCGGTCGTCGAGGTAGGGCTCGTCGATTTTCGTCTCCTTGTCGGATCCTGCAGGGGTGATGTAGACGTAGCCGTTGCGGATCGAAATTTCGTCACCCGCGACGCCGATCACGCGCTTCACGTAGTATTTGCCCATGTCACTCGGCGGACGGAACACCACGACATCGCCGCGCTGGGGGGTGCCGAGGAAGTAGGCGAGTTTGTTGATGATGATGTACTCGCGGTCTTCCAACGTACTGGTCATCGAGCTGCCTTCCACCTGGAAAGGGGAGACTAAAAAAGTGCGCACGCCCGCCACGATGGCCACGATCACGATCACGTTGAGTGCAACGTCCAGGAGGTGGAAGAGCACGCTTTGACGCTGCGTCTGATTCATGGATTGCAGTCTAGTAGCCCCTTTGCAAAATGCCAAATGCGTTTGCGGCGCCTCTGAGGTACACTTTTGCCCGTGCTGCAGGACTTCTTCTTTCATCACCATCTCGAAGAGGACGAAACCCTCTGCCGTATCGTGCACAAGCATTGGCTGCTTGGGTTCTTTTCGCTGTTCTGGCCGACACTGTCGTGTCTGGCGGCAATGGTGCTGCTGGTGACATCGCATACACGCGGCGTGCAGTTGGGGCTTTGCGTGTGGGCTGTGGTGTCGCTGGTGTGGTGGATGCGCAATTTCTTCGACTATTACCTCGACGCCTGGCTGATCACGGATCACGGCATCATCGACATCGCCTGGCACGGGTGGTTCCATCGTGAATCTGCACGCGTATTGTTCAGTGACATCCAGGGTGTGAGCTATGAGATCGAGGGCATCTTCGGCACGCTGTTGCGCTATGGCACCGTCAGTGTCGAGAAAATTTCAACCGGTTCGGCAATCTCCATGGAAGCGGTGAAGAACCCGCGCTCGGTGGAGGCGCTGATTCTGAAAAACATGGAGGCCTACATGCACAAGAAAAATCTCAAGGATTCCAAGCATGTGCAGGAGATCATCTCGACCATGGTCGCCGAGCAGGTGATCCTTTCCGAACTCCGCAAACGATGATCTGGCCCATTGTGATCTTGGTCGGCCTGGTGCTCCTCGCAGTCGCACTGATGATCTTTGTGTTTTTGCGCATGATCAAAAAGTCCCTGACGCGCATGGCTGCCCGGCGCATCGAGGCGCTGATCGCCGCCGCACTCGTGCACAACGACAAACGCATTCAGATTTTGGAGTTGGATAAGGCGCTGGATGCTCTGTTGGCTGCACTCGGCTATCGCGGTTCCCTTGGGCAGAAACTGATCGCCGCAGGAGCGCGTTTTCCGAATATCGAAAAACTCTGGAAGGGGCACAAGCTGCGCAATGTGCTTGCCCATGAACCCGGTGCCGTGGCTTCCGATCGCGATGTGGAAGAAATGCGCAGCGCGTTGCACGAGGCGCTTCGTCATGTCACCTCTGCCCACTGACCATGCGCCCCTCCCTGCTTGTCGTCGGCCTCGGCAATCCCACCAAAGCCTATGTGCAAACCCGGCACAATGCCGGTTTTATGGGTGTGGATCTTCTTGCTGAGGCTTTGGGGGCGGACGACTGGAAGCACAGCGGCAAATACGATGCGGAGATCGCCGAGGCGCATCTGACCGCGATTCCCGTGCTGCTGTGCAAGCCGCAATCCTACATGAACTGTTCGGGCGAACCGATCCAGAGGCTGTTGCAGTTTTACAAAATGGATCCGACCTCCGAACTGTTGGTGCTGTGCGACGATATCGACATCCCCCTGGGGACGCTGCGGCTGCGCATGTCGGGCAGTGCCGGGACCCACAATGGCCTGAAGTCGATCATCGAGCGCATAGGCGAAGGATTTGCGCGCCTGCGCATAGGGATCGGTCCGAAGCCCGAAGGGGCGGATCTGGCCACTTGGGTGCTGGATCGGTTTTCCTCCGATGAATTGAAAACGCTCCATGGAGCCATGGCAACTATTCCCCAGAAGCTGCAGGAGTTTGTGATGGAACGGCCGGTGAAGGAGTGATCACCGCAGTTTTTGTCGCTTCAGCCGGCGTGCGGCGGCCGAATCGTTCAGCGCTTTTCCGTCGACGACTTTGCGGAGGATGGTGCGGCCTGTCGGCGGGGTGATTAATTGCGTGCCGATGTGCAGGGATGCGGTGTCTTTGGATCCCTCGATGGTGGTTTTCATTTCCAGAATGTCGCCGTTGATCGCCCCGCGGTCGATGCGGGTTTGTACACGGATGATGAGATCGCTCTCTTCCTTCAGCAGCAGATCGCGCCAGACCACATGGTTTTTGCCCTCCATCTCGTTGTCATGGTTGGCGGAGAGAAAATGCAGATCGGGATCGAATTCCGCGTGGAGATCGAGCAGGCAGTCCTCATCGCTGTCGTTTTTGACCGTGATCTGAAAGGTGGCCGTCTGGCCGGCATCCGCGCGCAGGACGAGAGGAACGGCATGCACATCGGTATCGAACTCATCGCAGGAGTTGCTGACGGATGCCTTACCTTCGCTGTTGTCCTGCAGCCCCGTGCAGCCGCCATCATTCATGTCGATGTATCCGTCGCCGTCATTGTCCGTGCCGTCTTGGCATTGGCTTCGGGTGTCGCCTTCGTTTTCGTCAGAGGCGGAGCTGCAGCCGAAGTCGGCAGGGTAGTCATAGGCGCCGTCGAAATCGTTGTCCATACCGTCGCTGCATTGCACAGTTGCCGCTTGGGCTCCCATGCCCATACAGGCAAACAGTGCCGCTGCGGTAAGCAGGGACACTGTTGCCGTTGAGAGAATGCAATGTGAGCGCATGACGTAGGGTTAGGCGATGAACCTGCGGGCGCCGACAATGCCTGCACCAAGGCCGCCGGTAAGGGTGGTCAGCCAGGCAATGATGCCGACGGCACCGCCGGTGCCCTGTGCCGACGTGTTGCCGCGGAAGGGGGCGAGGAACGATGTGCTGGCATTCATGAGGCTGTGACCCACACCCGTCTGCGGGATCTGGTTGATGATGCGGACGATGCTGGACGCCGTTGCGGTGCGGCCGCCGGCGTTGAGGGTGGCGTTGTTCGCCACGACGTCGCCGTTGTGCATCGCCGTGCTCATACGCGTGGTGTAGCGCAGCTGGCGGCTGGTGTTGGGGTCAAGACGGCCGAGCTGCCAACGGATGGCAGTGCCGTTGACCGTGCCGCCTGCCGCATCGAGGATGCTGAGCTGGCCGGAGGTGTAGATGCTTTCGAGCGTTGCGCCGTCGAGCACCACGTTGCCGTTGTTGCGCGCGGTGATCGTGTAGGTGACGGTGTCACCGGGGCGGGCTTCGGTTCGGTCGGGCTGCACGGTGACTGCGAGCGAGGAGATCGGGGGCACATTGCCTCCGCCGCCGTTGTCGTAACCAATGTCCGTCTTTTCCGTTTCCGACGTGCCGCCTGCAGTGACTTTCAGCTTCACTTCGTCGCCGTCACGCAGGTTGTCGTCGAGCACCACATTGAGCGTCAGGCGCTTGTCGTCGCGGGCACGGATGGTGAGGTTCCTCCATTCCACCGTTTCGTCGTTGATGTCATTGCCGCCGTTGCTGGCATCGTCAAATTCCATGTCGTTGTCGAGCAATGCACGCACCGTGACCGTACGGTCGGTACTGCAGGTGTTTTCGACCGTGATTTCATATTCCAGGTCGTCGCCGGGGAATGCAGGGTCATGGTCGTCTTCAACGGTAATGTCGATGCAACCGTCGCCACCGGAGGATTCGTCGCGTGTGCCGTCATAGGACGTGCTGTTACCGGCGTTGCCGTCGGTGTGGCAGTCAGGATCGGCGTAATCGGTCAGGCCGTCACCGTCGTCATCCGTCCCGTTCTGGCATTGATTGCCACTGTTGGTGCCGCTGCACGATACATAGGTCGAGACGCTCTGGCTCTGGTTATTGCTGGTATTGGGATCCGCATTCGATGCGCTCACCGAGGCAATGTCGATGACGCTGGTGTTGCAGGTGGCGCTCTGCGTGCTGAAGGCGAGAGTGAACGTTTGCGAGGAACCTGCATTGAGTGACGAAAGCGTGCACAGCACGGACGTGCCGTTTTGGTAACAGCCCGATGTGCTCTGGCTCGACAGGAAGGTGAAGCCGGCCGGAGGATCGATGAGCGTGATGTTCGTGGCGGTGGACGGACCGTTGTTGGTCACCACTGCCGTGTAGGTGATCGTGTTGCCGCGCGTAATGGTGGAAGGTCCCGTAAGCGTGACACTCAGATCTGCGGAGCCCGAGACGCTGCCCGTTTCGGGGCGCATGGGATCATAGGTCGAGGTGTTGTTGACGTTGTTGTCCGTGTGACACACCGCATCCTGGGCATCAATGAGGCCGTTGGCGTTGTTGTCATAGCCGTCCTGGCAGGTCTTGGTGCGGTCGTTGTTCGCTTCCAGACCGTTGGGGTTGTAGCTGGCGGAGTTGTAGCGATTGAAATCGGTGTGGCAGCCCGGGTCGTTGCTGTCCACAAGGCCGTCTGCATCGTCGTCCAAACCGTTTTGGCACTGTCCGCTGGAGGTTCCCGTCGACTCATCGTTGTCCTGCCTGCTGCTGCATCCGGGATCGTTGGGGTAGTCGATCAGACCGTCTGCGTCGTTGTCATAGCCGTCCTGACAGGCCGATTTGGGGTTCGTTTCGTCGTTGTCGGTCGTGGAGGTGCAGCTGAAGTCCGCGCTGTCGGTGGCGCCGTCGCCGTCGTTGTCGATGCCGTCGTTGCACTGTGTGGTGCCGCTGCCGTTGCCTTCGTCGTTGTCCTGCTTGCTGGAGCAGCCGGAGTCGACAAGATCCACCAGGCCGTCGCCGTCATTGTCGAGACCGTCTTGGCACTGGGAACGGGGATTGGTCTCGTCGGTGTCGGTTGCCGAGCTGCAGCTGAAGTCGTTGGGATAGTCCGTTGCGCCGTCCGCATCGTTGTCGATGCCGTCGTTGCACTGCGACTGTGTGCCGCCTGAACATGTTGCCTTGAGTCCGAGGAAGCCGAACGCGTTGCGCATCAGTTGAGGGCCCGTACTGCAGGAATTGCTGAAGCTGCCGTAGGCAGGGTCGAAAATGACGCGACCATGACCGGATGCTGCGGGCGTCAGTGCCAAGGCATTCTGACCGTCGACCGTCAGCGTACCGGCGGAAACCGGCAGGGTGCTGCCCCATGTCACGGAGTTGGTGAAACTGAGCAGTGCGTCGGAGTAGCGGAAGACCTTTGCCGCATTGTTGAAGATGGGATGTGAGGTGGAAACCGCCTGACAAATACCCGCCGTCAGATCGGTTGTGCCGTGGTACGGATGACCAGAAAACTGCACGCCAAGGTTGGAGGCGATTGCGTTCACGCGATTTTGACAGCTGCCCACAGCGGCACTGTCTCCGCTGTCATCGTCCACCGTAAGGATCAGGTTGCCGCCCGCAAGATAGTAGTCACGGATGGCACTCAATTCTGTCGAGGAAGGAATGCCCGTTGCACCCCCGCATCCGTTGAAGAACCATACCGCGTTGTATTGCGAGAGGAAGGACTGCGTGATCGAGGGCTGCGACTGACGGTTGCGGAATGTCACCGTAAAGCCCTGTCCGCGCAATTGCTGTGAAAGCGTGCTGTTTTCCGATTCATAGGCAGCGCTGGTGCCTGCAGGCTGCAGCGAGTACACAAGCACATTGCCTGCGACGCAGATCTCGTCCGCTTCATTGGTATCGGTAGGGCTGCTGCATCCGGGATCAATCATGTCGATCAGGCCATCACCATCGTTGTCGATGCCGTCTTGGCACTGGGAAGAGCCCGTACCGTTACTTTCCGTATTGTCCTGGCGGTTTTGGCAGCCGGGATCGTTGGGGTAGTCGATCAGACCGTCACCGTCGTTGTCCGTGTTGTCCTGACACTGGGAGCGGGGATTGGTCTCGTCGTTGTCGCTGGGGGAGTTGCAGCTGTAGTCGCCGCCTGCATAGTCCGTTGCCCCATCACCATCGTTGTCGATGCCGTCGTTGCACTGGGTGGTGCCGCCACCGCAGCTGTTGGCGAGGCCGAGACAGGTGGCTTCGACACGCTGGGTGTCGTAGATGTTGTCGCCGCCGAGATCGAAGCTTGCCCTCCATCCCTGCTGGTTACCCACTCCCACGCTGTTGTTGTACTCGAGGTACTGCACCCTGCCGCAGGCGGGGTTGGATGCATTGTCGCAGTAGGCGGGGTTGCCGGCTCCTCCGAGCACCTTGTCGCCGGGGTTGCAGAGCGCATCGGTGTGATTCTGGTTCAGGCTGTAGAGGTCGGTGGCCGTTCCTTCATTGACCACGTGGTACACGCGCAGTGCCTGGTCGAACAGCGCGGTTTTCTTTAGACACACGACTGTGGTCTGGATGGTGTCGTAGACCGAATCGCCGGGCATCGAATAGAGCGTCTTCCATCCTTCCGATGTGCCGTTGAACACGGCACCGTTGAATTCCAGCATCTGGATGCCGCAGCCGCCGTTGCCGGCCGTGTCGCAGAACACGTTGGTGCCGCCACCGTGGATGGCGGTGTCGCCGGGGTCGCAGAAGGCTGTGGTCTTGTTCTGGTTGAGGCTATAGTAATCGGTGATCGGGCCGCTCGTGCGCACGTATGTGGTGAAATACTTCGTTGTCGTCGCATTGCCAGGAACACAGCGCACTTCCTCACGCACGGTGTCGTAGGCGGCATCGCCTGCGACGCTGTAATTGCTTGTCCATCCCAGCTGGGTGCCGTTCATCGTGAAGCTGTTGAATTCATAGTGTGTCTGCAAGCCGCACGCGGGCGACGAGCTGTTGTCGCAGACGGGAGCGACGCCGGCGCCGGCAGTCAGCAAATCGTTGGCATTGCAGTAGGCGCTGGTACGGCTCTGATTGAGGCTGGAAAAGTCGGTGCTGCCGTTGATTACGCTGTAAATCGCATTCAGAATCTGCGTGCCCTCCTGACAGGAAGCGCCGCCCACAGGGGCGTTGTATTCGTCATTGTCCTGTTTTCCGCTGCATCCGGGATCGTTGGGGTAGTCGATCAGACCGTCGACATCGTTGTCGATACCGTCCTGACAGGCCGATTTGGGGAAGGTCTCGTCGTTGTCGGTCGTGGAGGTGCAGCTGAAGTCTGCGCTATCGGTGGCGCCGTCACCGTCGTTGTCGATGCCGTCGTTGCACTGGGTTGTGGCTGCTGTCACGGTGATGTTGCCGTTGCAGTTCTCGCCGAAGTTTTCGACGGTGTTTTGCGTCATTCTCCAGACATACGGATAGACACCCGGTGTCGTGGGTGCCGTGCCGTTCACGGTGATGGCAGTTGTCTGATTCGGGGCGATCGTGGTGCTCGGCCAGCCGCTCCATACGGCTCCCCAGTTGCTCAATCCCCAGACGTTTCCGTTTTGAATGGCAAGGTAGTAGTTGTTGCCCGTCCAGTTTGTGACGCCGGTGTTCTTCATGGTGATCACGCCGGAAAACGGCTGACCAGCCGTGACGGTGGTCGGGACGGTCGAGTTGATGCACTGTGCGTCGTTTTGCACGGCCGGGGTGCCGCATACAAGCGTATCGATGAAATGGTTGCCTGCCGTGCAGGCGTTGATGCCGCTCCATGCGCTGCCGGTCCAACGGGTGATGATGTTGTCTCCGCAGCTGGCAAAGCCGCGGGTCGTTACACTGATAACCTGGTTGTAGCCCGCCATTTGGCAGACATGCAGGGTCGTAGTGCTGTCGTCCGCAACGGCTGCCCCGTCGGGGAGGATGCAGGGATTGCCCGCGCCGCACACGGTGGTGTTCACAAAGTTGATCACATCTATTCCCTGGTTCGTAAATGTTCTTGTTGCCGCGATGGCATGCGTTTGAGGCAATAGCAGACCCTTCAGGTCGGCGATTGCTCCTGTCTGGATGTTCACCGCTGCAACCACTGTGAGCAGTCCGGCGAGTACAAATCCACGGCGTACCATAGGAAGAGAGGGATTAGACAAAAGGAAGCTAAAATAAACTAAATATGCAATTATGTCAACAAATATGTTATATTTATTCAAATTATGCATTTAAACGAACAATAAGTGCAAAATTTTGACAATTTAGTAAAAATGTAAATAAACGTTAAAAGTGCAATTGTTGGCCGAAGGAAGCGTTTAAAAGTACAATAGGGGACAGCAGACATTGACCTTTGGACACAGGAAAACATGCATTCCCGATAGGCATCATCCTGTCCTGTCAGAATGGTCATTACGTGCATTGGGGAGTCGCCAAGTGGTAAGGCAGGGGCCTTTGAAGCCCCCATTCCATGGTTCGAATCCATGCTCCCCAGCCATTTCTGAGGGAAACCTACGACGGTTTCCCCCAGTACCCCCTTCCCTACAGCAGAGTTCCTCAGCGAAGCAAAGCTCCGCTTCGGAACATTTGTTTGATTGGTTCGAAAATAGTGATATTTCGAGAATCCTCCACCAGGCTCAGCCTGTTTGAGGAGACCTCTAGTCGCTACTATGGGTTTGTGGCTGAGTCAGCACCTACAGCACAGGAGGTGGTCGATGCGGTCAGTTCGGCGTTTCCTCAAGAGGATGCGTTTCCAAGTCCTGCCGAGGTTGAGTCTGTCATGCGCCCGTTTTTTCCGATCAGCCATGAAGTAGAACGGCAAATTGAAACATTGTTGATTCAACAGCACCGGTCTTCCATTCGCTTACGTCTCAGTTCCTGGTTTGAGGCAAATGATGTGGTTTCTGGTCAAGGTGGCCACGTGGAGCGTCGCATACAGTTTTTGCTGATGGATACCTGCACGTGCGTTCTCGATCACCTGCCCGAAGCCGTGCGGCATGCGACCAAGGAAGTCGATCCGCGTGTTTTGCAGTTGCTTGAGCATGAGTATTTGCGTGAAAAACGCCCGTAGATCTTCATACCATGTTCATCGCCTGTTCGATGGTGCGCACAACCGCATTGGGGTGGGGCACGTAGAGAATTTTTGCGCCGGATTCAAAACGCAATGTTCCATACTCCAGCAGATATTGAAGGATGTTCTTTTTATCCGATTCCACGGTCTTCATTTTGTCGAACGAGTATTCGTGCATCTCTTCGTCAAAAAAAAGACGATGGCGGATCCAGATGACCCGTCGCGAGGTGACGATGATGTGGTTTTCCGCCTGGCTCAGCACCGCCATGAAGAACCAGTGATGCGTCACAAGGAACAGGCCGATCGCCGCCAGCAGTACCGGCTGCGCAAACCAGTCCGTGGCATAAGCGGTGAACCCCGCAACGAAGAACAGGACTGCGCTGCACAGTGTGAGGAGCGCATAGACAAACACCAAACGGACATAACGGATCCAGTGCTCATGAATCACGAGAATCAGTTGTTCTTCGCCTGCATGGGTGCCTGTTGCCGTCACAGCAGATGTGGCTGAAAAAGAAAGAGTGCGGTTGTCAGCACGGTGGCCAGCACCGTCAGGAAAATGTACGACCAATACATGATGCTTTTCCCGAGTTCCGGCGTGGCTTCCAATCCATGACGGATGGCGTTGGGCAGGACATCGTGTTTCAGTGCGACGCGGTGATATTCGATGAGTACTGTCGTAAAGAGCAGCAACGACAGCAATTCCATTGCCACGAATACAACGGTTGCAGCCGCCATGCCGGTCGTGGCCCAATGGTCGGCGAGCGACAGTGTCTCCATGCACGGAGGATAGACCTGCCGTGTGCCTCATGAAAAGCACTTACTTGCCGCTTTTGCGCACACCCGGCACATCGCAGACGATCTTCAGCGGACGTACGGCATGCTGCGGGCGGGCTCCGCTGAGCCATTCGTCAATGCTGGCGAACGCATCGGAGTACATGTTTTTCATCGAATCGTCGGCGTAGAAGGCGATGTGCGGCGTGGCGATCACCTGCGGATGGGAGATGAGTGCCTTGTTTTCCGCAAAGTTATGCTCGTGCTCCAATACATCCAGAAGGGCGTATCCCACCTTTCCGCGTTGCAGTGCACCGAGTAGGGCGGAGGAATCGATGAGCGACCCGCGGGCGGTGTTCACTACGATCACGCCGTCCTTCATCGTTGCCAACGACGCGGCGTTGATCATGTGCCTGGTGTCGGGCAGGTCGGGCACATGCAGCGTGATGATGTCGCTTTGGGCGAGCAGTTCGGGCAGCAGGACATACCGAACGCCCAGTTCGTCGCAGAGCTCCTGGGTTCGGCACTGATCGACGGCAAGGATCTTCATGCCGAATCCGTGGGCGATTGCCGCAACCTTGCGTCCGATTTTGCCCGTTCCCACGATGCCGAGGGTCTTGCCGCTCAGCGCCATTCCCCGCAGTCCGTGGTAGTCGAATGCTCCCGACTCCACCTTCGTGTTGGCTTCTGGAATGTGTCGGATGGTGCTCAACAGGAGGGCGAAGACGTGTTCGGCGATCACATGTGATCCGTAGTCCGGCACATTGCACAGCATGATGCCGCGTTCCTTGCAGGCGTCGATGTCGATATGGTCAAAGCCGACGGAGCGCGTGATGAGGAGCTTGAGGGCGGGGAGCCGAAGCAGTGTCTCGCGAGAAAAGCGACTGTTGATGAAACAGCAGATCATCTCCGCATCGGCACAGGCATTGACCAGGGCGTCACCCTCGAGCGCCTTGTCGATGATGGTCGCATCCGGAAAGCGCTGGGTGATCGTCATGCGGTCTTCCTGATCCACTTCGAGAAACGTGAGTGAGGCCATGGAGACACTCTACAGCATTGCCCGATGTTATTTCATCGCCGCCTTGATGGCGTCGAGTGCCTGTTCTTTGCCCAGCATTTGGCGGATCTTGACCCACTTGTTGGGCTCCAGCTCCTTATAGTGACTGAAGAAATGTTTGATCTTTTCGAGTGTGGGCTCGTCGAGATTGGCGATGTCCTCGATGTTGGCGTACCAGGGATCCACATTCTTGGCGGGCACGGCGATGATCTTGGTGTCGGTGCCGGCCTCATCCTCCATTTCCAACATTCCGACGGGGCGAGCGGGGACAATGCAACCCGGTGTGACGGGCTGGGCGGAAATCAGCAATACGTCGATCGGATCGCCGTCATCCGCGTGCGTCTGCGGGATGAACCCGTAGTTGAACGGATACACCATCGCGGTGTGGATGAAACGGTCGACGACCAACATGCCCGACTCCTTGTCGAGCTCGTATTTGATCGACGATCCCTGCGGGATTTCCACGACGACGTTGAGCGCGTCGGGGAAGGTGCCGATGGAGACGGAAGCGAAGGACATGTGGGACGCGTGAGTGTAGCAGAATGTCTACTGCGCGATAAGGAGTTTGTAGACCAGTGAGACCACGGGATCGGCATGGGGACCATAGACGATCGCCCCACCCAGTGCGCCGGTAATGCCCAGTGCCAAAAAGCCCGCAACGGATCCGATGATCACAATCGGGGCGACATAGAGCCGTTGTTCGACGGCAACCGCCGCAGCCCACAGGGTGCGAAGAAGCGGGGAAACCTTATCGGTTGCGCTTGGCCGTTCCCGCCGTACCCATTCCACGCAGTAGAGTGCAGCCAAAATCCCATAGATCCACATGCTTGCTGCCGCAAACAGCGAGTGCATCTCAATGAGCGGCCGTGCGTCCGTTGCCGCCCACGCGTGTTCCGCGAGTTCGCCGCTTTGCAGGGCTAGGATGCCGCCGATCATTCCGATGACGAGCAGCACGGCTTTGATGGGAAAAAGCCACGGCTGACGCTGCAGCAACGGGAGGCGCACCGTTTCCAGCATTGTGTAGACGGCGAGCAGTGCAATGGGGAAATGGACGACGAACGGATGGATGTTCATGCAAAGAAGGGGAGTGTCTTTACACTAGCGTCACAGGCATAAGGTGACATTAAGGACGGCGGCAGGAGCGCCATGCCCAGAGGTGCCCCTGTGCCATGATCAGCACGAGCAGCACCATCACCGGAAACGACCAGTGTGTCACAGCCTCCATCGGCTCGGGCATATATCGCAGGCCGTTGCCGATGAAGACCGGCAACCCGATGACAAACAGCAGAACCGAGAGCCCCTGGTAGATCCTGAATGCGAGATAGCCGCGCGCGCCGACAACGGTTTCGTCGTAGCTGCGGTCATCGATCACAAAGGCGAGCGAGATCAGCGTGGAGACCGTTGTGGAAAGAAGGCAGAACGGGCAGACGCCGCCGAGCTCGAGGGTGCTGGCCAAGTAGAGCCGATAACTGAACAGCATGCCCAGCAGCAGAATGACCCCCACGAATGCACGTGCGTTTTTCGTATAGGAAGAGCCCAGCGCGCGGGTGACGCCATAGGCCACAAAGCCTGCGTACCACAGCATTCCCCACATGGGGTTGGGAATCCCCGGGAAATAGTGACCGTAAGGTCCTTGGACGGTCAGCGTGCAGCTGACCAGCGTGTTCACGGTGCACGGCGTCGGTTCGCCGGGGTGCAACATCACTTCGACGTATTCGAGCAGCAGGTAAAATGCATCGATCATGCCGATGGTGGCGGCGACCGCCATGACGGTGCCGGGAACGGTCGAAACTGTTTTGCGGAAAAATGCGGACATGCCTGAAGTATAGAACCCCGTCGCGGCAAAAAAAGGGATTATGCTTGCTTCGCAAGCTTGACGATGAAGAGAAGCACAATGGCACCGATGGTGGCCATCGCGATACCTCCGATCGTGCCGTAGGCCGCAATGCCTGCTGCACGGAAAAGCATTCCGCCGATGAACGAGCCGATGACGCCCACAATGATATCGCCAACCAGTCCGAATCCGCGCCCCTTTACAAGGGTGCCGGCGATCCATCCTGCAACCAGTCCGACAAACAGAAACCACAACATAGACAGAGGGGGAAAAAGTGAGGATGGCCGGCGTCTTCCTGACGGGAATTTCCTCCGGAAATCATGCGTCTACGGAAGAGACGGCGGCCGACACTTGAGTCGATTGGCAGGCCGTACTCTTACAAACTCTGCTCGACAGTGAACGCAAAGATGGCGGCTTACTTGCCGACTTCCACGATCGAAAAGTTTTTCACCTGCAACAGTCCGTTTTCAACTAGGAATACGGCATCGGCCTTCAGCGCCGCATGGCCATCCTCATACGATACCTGTGCGGTATTGTCGGCGGTCCAGCGGATGTCGGTTACCGTGAACACAGCTCCCTGTTCGGCTTTCTTTTGGGACAGCTCCCCGATGTGTGCGCGCAGGTAGGCCTCGGCTGCAGCGTGATCCACGTTTGTATTGTCACAGGTCAGGCTGTCGATAAGCCATTTGCCATTTGCCTGTTTGAGCGCGGTTGCCGTTGCGCGACCCCGCATGCCCTTCGACCAGAGCATGTCGACAGTGAAGGTCGGGTGTACACGGTCACCATCCGCAAAGGAGATCGAATAGGAATCCGGCATGCTTGTGCCGCAGACGATCGGATCAAATCCTCCCTGGATATACGTTTTGCCCAAGCGGTCGAGTTTGCGTTGCATTTCGTTGGTCAGATATGGGCTGCCGCGATAGCTGCGCTCCACCAGGGGGTGGATGCTGCTGTCCGTCCACATGTGATAGAAATTCGTCACGATGTTCTTCGCCTGGTTGCTGTGCGTGCGTGCCCACAAGGCATAGCCCGCAATGCACACGACAAGGGCGGTGACGGAAACGATGATGGTGGTGCGTTGGTTCATGGGAGGGGGATATGGTAGCGGGAACGGCCGGTGCCGCAACGGTTACTGCGGGAGTTCGCCAAGCGTGACGGAAACAGCAATCCGCTCGCCTTTACGGATCACGGTGAGGGAAAGGACATCTCCCGGCTGGTGAGCAGCGACCAGGGAAGACAGTGATTGTGTGCGCCCGATCTTCACGCCATCCGCACTCACGACGATGTCGTTTTCCCTGAGACCCGCCTTGTCGGCAGGGGAACCGGGAGCGACGGCGAGGTCATCTGCCGTTTCGCCGCGGGCGATGAGGATGCCGTCATCGACGGACAGATGGTTCTTTTCTTTCATTTCCGGTGTCACAACGACGTAACGCACTCCGAGATACGCGCGCACAATGCGGCCGTACTTTTGGTAACTGTCGACCACGCGACGCAGCTGTCCGACAGGAAGGGCAAATCCGATGTTCTGCCCGTTGTTGGCGACAGCCGTGTTCATTCCGATCACTTCTCCGCGGCTGCTGAGCAGCGGCCCGCCCGAGTTCCCCTCGTTGATTGCGGCGTCGGTCTGCAGGATGGCGTCGAGCTGTTCCGTACGCCCGTCGCCGTCGCTATAGGCTTGGATGGAGCGTTGCAGACCGGAAATGACACCCACACTCACGGTGTTTCGGAATTCTCCGAGTGCATTGCCGATGGCGATGGCGGTTTGCCCCGGGTGCACGTCGTCGTCCGGTGCCAGGGTCAGGAAGGGGAATCCGTTTCCTGCGACCTTCAGCAGCGCGATGTCATTGCTCGGGTCGCGCGCGACAACGGTGGCGGGCAGCGCTTTGCCGTCGTTGGTCAGGACGGTGTACTGCGCCTGGATATCGGCCACCACATGACGGTTGGTCAGCAGCAGGCCGTCGCTGCCGATGAAAAACGCCGTGCCTCCGCCGATTTCCTTTTTCTGCGTGCCGTTTTGCACGCGTTGCATCTGCTGTCCGAAAAATTGCCGGAAAAACGGATCCATGCCCGGCAGGGCGGGGGATTGCCCCTGGACATACGTATACACGGGCAGATCCTTGGTGATGCTTACACTGGCAACTGCGTTTTGGGCGCGTTCCACCGTATCCACGATCGCCTGCTCCGTGTCGGCAAGAGGCGGCGAGGGTAGGGACGGCGCCACGGGTGACAGCGCGCCGCTTCCGGCGTTGCGGTGCCATAAACCGCCCTGATCGCCTGCTTTGGCCAACAATAGAAGGGCAAGGAGCAGTGAGGCCATTCCGAGGCCGAAGAAGATCTGTGAACTGCGTGAAGCCATAGAGGTTAATGATGAAGGTCGCTATTCTCGTCCGGCTGCCAGGAGGGTCAAGGGAATGGATGACAAATGGCCTTGCTCTGTGGAGGGGATCTGCGTAGACTTTCGCGGCCTTAATGCATTCTTAAACGCCAATGTTTGCCATTGTGACTATCGCCGGCTTCCAGGAGAAAGTGAGTGAAGGAGATGTGCTCGATGTGCCCGCCCTCGACACCGAGGACGGCAAGAGCATGACATTCGACAAAGTGCTGCTTGTCGGCAACGACAGCGATGTGAAGATCGGCGCCCCCTTCGTGTCGGGCGCTTCGGTCACGGCTGAGGTCGTGAGCCACGGCAAGGCCGATACCATCCGTGTCGTGAAGTTCCGCCGTCGCAAGCGTTATCACCGCATGGCCGGTCACCGCCAGCCGTTGACGACGATCAAGATCACGAAGATCGCCGCCTAAGGACAAAGGATGAGAAGGACTGAAAAGATGCAAAGCCTGTTTTCAGTGTCCTATTTCCCTTTTGCCTTTTCGATCCTTTTGCGTAACTTCTCCATTTCTTCGATGGTGATGCCTACGTTCTGCATGCAGGCGATGGTTTCGCCGTAGCGCTCACCGATGCGCATGAGATGGCTCAGGTAGGCCTTGGTATGGCGGCGGCTGAGGGGAGAGGGGGAGTCGCGGTCGATCACGGAATCATCCTTCAGCCAGTCGGCCTTCAGAATGCGCACCTTTTCCTTTGCGGACAGATACACGCTGCCGTGGCGCGCCTCCCGCATGGGGAGCACGCAATCGAACATGTCGATGCCGCGTTTCACGGCTTCGATCAGCTGATGGATGCGCCCGACGCCCATGAGGTAGCGCGGGGCATTAGCCGGCAGGAGCGGGCAGACCCAGTCGAGCACAGTGAACATTTCCTTCTCGGTCTCGCCGACCGCGAGGCCGCCGACGGCATAGCCGTCGAAGCCGATCTTCACGAGTTCCCTGGCGCAGTGTTCACGCAGGTCGCGCTGCAACCCTCCCTGCACGATGCCGAAGAGCAGAGGCTTCTTCCCCCGCACGTTCTTGATAAGCCGCAGATGTTCCTTTTTGCAGATCGCCGCCCAGCGGAGTGTGCGCTCGACCGCGGCCACCTGCACGGTGCGGGGCGCGGTGGATGGCGGGCATTCGTCGAAGCACATGCGGATGTCCGACCCGAGCGCATGCTGGATGCGCATCGCCTCCTTGGGCCCGATGAAGTGGCTCGACCCGTCGCGGTGTGACTGGAAGGTCACGCCGCCGTCGGTGATCTTGCGCATGCCCTCGAGCGAGAACACCTGGAACCCGCCGCTGTCGGTCAGTATCGGCCTCTTCCAGCCGATGAAGGCGTGCAGGCCGCCGTTCTTCTTCACGACGCTTTCGCCGGGGGTGAGGTGCAGGTGGTAGGTGTTACACAACAGGATCTGGGCATGCAGTGTTTCGAGATCCGCCAGACTGATGCCTTTCATGGCGCCGGCAGTGGCGACCGGCATGAATACCGGAGTCTGAATGACACCGTGGGGTGTGGTAAGTGTTGCCAGTCGGCCGTGTGCCGTGGTGCGCTGCAGGCGGAACATGGAGAGAGTGTAGGGGAGAGCGTGTCTGCGGTCAGCGCCCCTTTTGTCTTGCGGGAAGCCGCGCTCTATCGGGGCATGACTTGTCGATTTCCGCGATTCCTGCACACTGTGGCCATCTTTCCTCCTCTTTCCATGATGTCCTGTCCTCCCTGTCCCAACTGGGCAGCCAAGACGATCCTTCGTGTGTCGTTCGGCTTGTCCCTCTTCCTCGTGGGTCTTGCCCACTATGTGCAGTTCCAGGCCTTCTCGTTGATGGTCACCGACAGCCTCGGACCCATCGCCATGCTTGGAAGCATTTGGGCATATGTCCTGCCTGCATTGCTCGTTGTCGGCGGCGGTCTGTTTGTGACCGGGCGCTTCAATGTGCTTGCCAGCTGGCTGTGCGGTGTCGCCCTCGCATCGATTCCCGTGGGCGTGCTCCTGAAGCCTGTCATCTCCGGTATCGGCCTTGAAGAGGCGATGCCCGCAGCCACCACGACGCTGATTTGGTTGTTGGTCTATGCCATGGTCGCCAAGAACTGCGGTTCGTGTTCCGCGGAGGCCAAGAAGTAATCGTCGATCAAAAAAGACCCCTGTCCGCAAGGAAGGGGTCTTTTTGTTGTGCGGGGTCTTAGCGCTGAATGATCTTGTCGATGAGGCCGTACTTGAGCGCCTCTTCGGAGGTGAGGAACTTGTCGCGCTCGGTGTCCTTGGTTACCTGATCGACCTTCTTGCCGCTGTGCTTGGCAATGAGCTCGTTGAGCATGCCCTTCATCTCGATGATGCGCTGCGCGTGGATGGCGATGTCCGTCGCCTGGCCTTCGGCGCCGCCGAGGGGCTGGTGGATCATGATCTCGCTGTGGGGCAGGGCGTAGCGCTTGCCCTTGGCGCCGCACATGAGGATCACGGCACCGCCGGATGCGGCCATACCGAGACACACCGTGGAGACATCGGGGGTTACGTACTGGATCGTGTCGTACATCGCGAGGGTGGATGTCACCGAGCCTCCGGGGGAGTTCACATAGAGGGTGATGTCCTTTTTTGGGTCTTCCTTCTCAAGGAAAAGCAACTGCGCGATGATTGCGTTGGCCACATCGTCGTTGATCTGCGTGCCGAGGAAGATGATGCGCTCCTCCAGCAGGCGGGAGTAGATGTCGTACACGCGCTCGCCGAACTGCGTCTTCTCGATCACCGTCGGGATGATGAAATTCTGCGGCGTCATGCTGCCGCTTGTGATCTTCTTATACGTTGACTCAATCAGGGGATGCATAGGAAGCGAAGAAGGTATTGATACACAGCTATTCTACCAGCTTTCCTTCCCTCACGCTCTCGTCAGTGAGCGCGAAGTGTGGTGCAATGTGCCCATGGATTGGCGTGAAGAATTGTCGGGTTTTCTCGACACGGCGAAGCAGCCGCTCGTGGTAATTCTCGGGCCCACGGCCAGCGGGAAAACAGATTTTTCTCTGCAGATTGCCGAGGCGCTCGCAGCAGCGGGGAGGCGGGGAGAAGTGGTGAATGCCGATTCCCGGCAGCTCTATCGCGATCTGGACATTGGCACAGCAAAGATCGCTCCCGATGAAATGCGCGGTGTCCCGCATCATCTTCTCGATGTTCTCGACGCAAGGGATCCCGTCTCGATCGCGTGGTACAAGGAGCAGGCGGTGAATCATATCGACCGCATCCAGATCGCCCAAGGCGTGCCGCTGCTGGTGGGCGGATCGATGTTGTACATCAGCTCCATCATTGACGGTCTGGAGCCGTTGCCCGCCGTCGATGCGGACATGCGCAGCGCATTGGAGGCGGAGTACGACCGCGACGGGGGCGAGTCGCTGTTCTCGCGCCTGCAGGAACTCGATCCCGTGTTGGCGGCCGGCATGGATCCCAAAAACAAGCGCTATGTCGTTCGTGCGCTGGAGCTGATGGAGGCGACGGGCAAAACGATCACCGAGCAGCGCACCACCTCGATTTGCCCCTACGAACTGTTCATCCTCGGAATGCAGTGGCCGCGTGAGGCATTGGTGGAACGGATCAACGCGCGTACGGATGCGTTGTTCGAAAAAGGATGGGTCGAGGAGGTGTCGCGCCTGCGGGAGCGCGGATACACCGCCGCCGATCCGGCGCTTCAGAGTCACGGCTATCGCGAGGTATTGTCCTGGATCGACGAAGGAAAGCCGCCCTCGGGTTTTGCCCCCCTCAAGGAGCGGATCGCGCAGAACACACGAAACTATGCCAAGCGCCAGATGACCTGGTGGAAACACGACCCGCGCATCCGCTGGATCGATGGGCTCACCGGTGACCTCAGCTCTCCCGGCGCACAGGAAGAAGCGCTTTGAGTTTTTGCAATTCCTCTTTCGTGAGCGCGACGATCTGGTCGCGCTCCAGTGATCCTTCGGGTGCGCGTTCTTCCGGCGAGGGCGATGCGGTAAGGGGTTGTGTGGCCATGATTAGAATTGGAAGACATCGCCAACTTGGTCTTCGATGCGTGCCTTGATCTGCCACAGATGCTCGATCATCGTCTGCAGGTGCGGCGAAGCATCGGGTGTCTGTGAAGACAGGCGGAACTGCAACACTCGTTCAAGTTCGCTGCCCAGGTTGATGAGCGCCAGGTCGATCTGATCTTGCTGCTGTTCAGTCAGTTTCTCGTAGACGGCGGCGTTCAGGAAGGTTTTCGGCTGCGCGGGGTCGATCTTCTTGTCCTTGAGCAGTTGGAGCAGCAGATCCAAAAATGCCTGGTGCTTGGGATCCATGGCGCCGGCAATGGCCTGCCCTGCACGTTTTTGCGCGTCTTCCGGCAGATCCTGATGGGCGGCAATGGCAGAGGCAAAATTGGTCACGGACGAAGTATAGCACAGCGGTATACTGCGGGCATGAAGCGGACGGCAGCATTGACCACCGGCCTCCTGCACACGACTGGTGAGTTCATCGATGCATTGGCCGCCATGGGGGTGAAGACGGTGGAGCAGTTGCTGCTCACCCTGCCGCGCGGCCATGAGGACTTGAGTGAGATGGCCACGCTTGCAGCCGCCCCCTTCGGCGAAAAGGTGACGATTCCCGGAACGGTGAACAGTCTCAAGCTCGTGCGCCTTCGGGGTGGCAAGCAGCTGGTGCAGGGTATCTTTGCGGATCGCGAAGGCACGATTGCGGATGTGGTGTGGTTCAATCAGCCCCATGTGCTGCGCATGCTGAAGGAGGATGACGAGGTGGTGCTGACCGGCAAGCTGGGGGAACGCGCGCATCGCATCCAGTTCCAAAGCCCGCAGTTTGAGCGGGTGGGGGAGCGTCCGCTGATCCACAGCGGCCGATTGGTGCCGCTGTATGCCCAGCACGATCGCATCACCAGCAAATGGCTCAGGGAGAAGATCGCGCTGGTGCAGGATGCCATCGATGCCCTGCCCGAAACCCTGCCGGCCGACGTTCTCGAAGAGGAAGGACTGCTCGCCAGAAAGGACGCCGTCCGTGCGATGCATTTCCCCGAGGATCCCGCGATGGTCGAACGCGCGCGGCAACGGTTTGCCTTCGAGGAGCTGTACCGCATGCAGGTGGAGGCCATGGAGCGGCGCAAGGAATGGCAAAGCGGAGCGCAGGATCGTCTGAAAGTGCCGATGGATCCCGAGCTGATACGCCGGTTTTTCGCGTCGCTGAAGTTCACCCCGACCGACGGCCAACGTATAGCCATCTACGAGATTCTCAAGGACATGGAACGCGATGTGCCCATGTCCCGGTTGCTCGAGGGGGATGTGGGCTCGGGTAAGACGCTTGTCGCCGTTGCCGTGATGGCGACGGTGGTGCAGGCCGGCGGGCAGTGCGCGCTGATGGTGCCCACCGAAGTGCTGGCCAAGCAGCACGCACAGACGGTACTGCGCCTGTTGCTGAGTTTTCATGACTATGCAGCCGCAGAGGGGCTCCCGTCGCTTCCTCCGCGTCTGGCGTTGCTCACCGGTTCCACGCCGCCATCCGAGGCTGCTGACATCCGTGAGCGTCTGGAGGCAGGCACGATCGACATTGTCATCGGCACCCATGCGCTGATCGAGGAGAAGGTGAAGTTCTCGGATCTCAAGCTGGTCATTGTCGATGAGCAGCACCGTTTTGGCGTGCAGCAGCGCAAGCGTCTGGTGGAAAAGGGCAGCCCGCATTTCCTTTCCATGACAGCCACGCCCATTCCCCGCACGTTGGCGCTTACCGCCTATGGCGATCACGATCTGTCCGTGTTGTTGGAGAAGCCCGGCAATCGCAAGCCGATCGATACCAAGGTGGTGGGTCCCGAGGAGCGCAAGACGGTTGATCGTTTCATCGATCTGCAGATTGCGGAGGGCAGGCAGGTCTTTGTCATTTGTCCGCTGATTGAGGGGTCTGATGCCGAGACGATGCTGGAAGTGAAGAACGTGGAGGCGGAGCTGACCCGCCTTACGTCGGAGTTCCCGCACCGTCGGATCTCGCCCCTGCACGGCCGTATGACGCCCAAGGAAAAGGAGGAAGTCATGCGCCGGTTCAAGGACAAGGAGTTTGACATTCTCGTGTCCACATCGGTGATCGAAGTGGGCATCGATGTGCCCAATGCCACCATCATCGTGATCGAGGGCGCGGAGCGTTTCGGGCTCTCACAGCTCCATCAGTTCCGCGGGCGTGTGGGGCGCAGCGATCACAAGAGCCACTGCTTCCTGTTCACCACCAATGCGCAGCAGGCGCGCTCTCCGCGACTCAAAGCCATGGAGCAGTATCAGAGCGGTTTTCTGCTCGCAGAGGTGGATCTGCAGCTTCGGGGTCACGGCGAGCTCTTCGGCATGCGCCAGAGTGGGCTTCCGGATATGCCGTTCAGTTCGCTGTTCAATCCCGAGATGATCATGAAGGCGCGCAAGGCGGCGCAAAAGGCGATGGGAATGACGGTTTCCGCCGCTGTCTGACGCCCTTGGGGTGAGGATTTGGTATTTCGTGGCGCAAAATTCTCGGTATACTGTCGGTGTATGGCAGACGACCAATCCACGCAGCAAACAGGCACTCCCGTGCCCCCACCCCGTCCGGGTGACCCTGTACCTCAGGGTGGCCTCGATCCGACGCAGGTGTTTGCGTCTCCTCCGCCTCCTCCCGCCCAACAGGGGCAGGGGGATGATGACGGTGCCACGCCGCCGCAGGATCAGGGTCCTCCGCCTCCTCCAGTCGGAATGCAGGCGACCAAGGAGATGGGCTTTGACGATGAGGACATCAAGATTCTCGGTGAAGTCGGCAACTACCGCTTCGGCTCCGTCACCGCACAGCTCAACAATGACGGCGTGGTGGTGCCCGAACACCCGCAGACGGTCTTTGATGAACAGGCATTCCTTGTTCTTCTGCGCGGCAGCATTTCGCTGACTCGTGACGAGAAGTGGCGCATCATCCAGGCGATTCCCAAGCTTTCACAGTTTCAGGTTGATGAGTTGCAGAAGATCTTGCTGGAGGAGCAGCAGAAGTTCCAGGAGCTTTCCCCCAAGCACCTTCTCCAGCTGATGCGCCTTGAGCAGAAGCACGCGCAGGACTGGCAGGATCTGCAGGCATTCCAGGCGCAGACCGAACAGAAGCAGCAGGAACAGAGCGAGGCGGATGCGATTCGCAAGCAGCTCGGACTTTCCTGATCAGCAAGCGAAACGTCGTTGGAAGGCGACTTTTAGGCGTATGTCCAAAATCCCCAGAAGAGGATGATGCCCGCCAAGGTAAGGAGAACGGCCTTCAGCACGCCGCCTCCCATGCCGCGGTGCACGGTGCCGCACAGCAGGAAGATGTAGGTGGCGAAGGTGAAATGCAGCGTGAGCGGCGATCGATACAGGTTGCCGATGAATTCCGGCGCCCAGGGCACCAGCCCGCCCTGCTGCAGCGAGCCCATCAGGTAGACCAGGCCGTACCAGGCCAGCAGCCATCCGGCATACAGACGCAGGGTCTGCGACAGCGGAAGATAGCCCTGCTCATCCGGCTGCGGAAGCGGCGCCGGTGCCTGATGTTGCGGCAGTTCCCACGACGGAACGTGTGGCGGCAGTTCTGGGCTCATTGGGATACCTGGTAGGAGGTGAGGCTTTGCGCCATGAAGGTCACGGCGCTCTTGAGGGCAGCCGGCGCGGAGATCTCAAAGTGCGTGTTGTCCTTCCAGGCGCGGTACGCGACCACAAAGCCTCCGTTTTCGGACACGCTGTTGTCGGTTTTACCCGTCGATTCCAGCGAGCCGGTCATCAGATTGATGACGATGGGGCCGTCGCCAAGACCGGCGATTTCCTTGTTGCTGACTTCAACATGCCATAGGGATGAACCCGTGGTACCGAAGGAGGTGAACCACCAGTTTTTCTGGATGGGCACACAGAAGCCGATGTGTGACGTGCAATACTGCTGCGACCACTTGGCGGCCGACATGTCGTCCTTGGCCATGGCCTTCACCTGTGCATCGACGTCGGCACTCACGCCCGCGGCGACAGAAGAGGCGGCAACAGAGGCTTTGCTTGAGACGGCGGCAATGCTGCTCTTGGAGGCGGGTGTGCTGCTGCGCGACGAAGAGAATGAGGACGATGACGACGACAGCTCGCTGCTGCTCGATGATTCCTCGGAGGAAGAGGAGGATGACGAAGAGAGAATGGTCACGGCTTCCACGCGCATGATGATGCCGCCGGTTTCCTCGGTCGGGCGCACAGCGCCGAATACCACTACTTGCATGCCGGCATAGTCATCGAGGGTCAGCAGTGCGCTTTCGAGGATCACCGTTTTGCCGTCCTCAAGTAGGAGCTGGTGGGTGCCCTGCAGATACATGCTTGCGCCCAACTTTTCCAATTGTCCGGTGTATGAGACATTGCGTGTTTCCTGCACGCTCGACTCGCTTGATGACGATGATTCCTGGCTGTTGCCCTGGGAGGACAGGAATGAGCAGCCGCTGAGGGCGATGGCAAGGAGGACGGGGGCGAAGCGCTTCATGGAATTGGGGGACGAAGGAGACAGAAGGATAGCATAATTGCACAGCATCGGCTGCCCGAATTTTGTGGCAGAAACACACGAAAAAAGGTTCCAATAGTATTGGCGGAGGGAGTGGGTCGTCTTCGTTCCTTGGGCTTCACCGACCCCGGGTGCAGATTGAGGTTTTCGACATATCTCGGCGTAGCTTCTTTTGGAGCGCAGCCGGATGGCGGAGGGAGTGGGATTCGAACCCACGGAACCTTGCGGCTCACCTGATTTCAAGTCAGGCGCGATCGACCACTCTGCCATCCCTCCACCGGCAGTATACAGCCAGTGGAGCTTC